>MGTE01000126.1:1139-18069 GCA_001799275.1 Deltaproteobacteria bacterium RIFOXYD12_FULL_57_12 | reverse complement strand
GACCTGCAGGGTTGCCCCCTGGCTGGTTGACGTGGAGCTCTGGACGATCCGCAGTTCGATTCTGGGCGAGGTGGATACCACCTGCAGATCGAGCTTCTGACCGGTCTGCAGCGGCACCTTTGTTTCGGCCATGAAGCGGCGCTGGCCGAGTTCCAGCATGATTCGCTGTTCGCCGCCCTCGGCCACCGTGGCCCGGATGATCTTGTCGGCCGGCAGTTGCAGAAAAATATCTTCGCGGGCTGGCAGGTTTTCCTGAACCTGGCCGACCGGCGCATACGGGGTGATCGGGGTTATTTCGGCCATGTCGCCCTGACAGCTCAGGTGAATAGGCTGTAGTCTGTTAGTCCATTAGGCGCTGATTGCCAACAGCTTGCGGCCAGAAATGTCATAATCCGTACTGTTCGTCCCTATCTACCTAACCTCGATAAACTGGATAAGTACCTTCACGAAATAATTTTCTGCCAAAAACGCGCAGAATATTATTTCGTGAAGGTACTAAACAACTACAGACTAATCAACCTGGGCAGTTACCCGAAATTATTGCGGAACAGACCGACTAGTCTAGGATATGCACCCGCATGCGGAGCTGCTGGCGCTGCAGGGCAAGACAGTAGGCGATGATTTTGTCCTGTTCGGCCTCTTTCATATTCACCAGATGAAAGGCGACCAGGCAGCGGCCGTCGGGCGCTGTCTCCACCCGGGCGACAATGCCGTTGCAGGCCAGAGGTTGTTCCGCCGGCGCGGGCAGCGGGATGCCAAGCAGCAGGCGCTGGTTGATCCGGGGCCGGGTAAACGGTTCCGTAAAGGAGAGTAAAATGCCGTTGCCGCTGATATTGACCGCCTCGCCGTAAACCGGCTCATGCTTCTCGGCGCCGGTCTGGGGTTGCTCTATGCTTACCGGCAGCTCCGCCCTGATTCGGAAGTAATCCCGCTTCTGGACATGGGAGAATGTTTCAAGCGCGGTGAGCGCTATGGTCCGGTCGTCCAGAAATTCATCTATATGGGCAAAGGCCGAGAGGGTGGGGCCGTTTATGTCAAGAGCCAGAACGCATTTTGCCTCGAGGTTGATGGCGGCCTGTCTGGGGAGTTGGCCGGACAGGAAGACCGCTTTGATTTTTGGGGGGGTGATGGTCTGAACCACGCACTCAAGCCGTTTTTTCTCGCCGTTGACTAACGGCAGCGTGATGGTGCAGACCCTGGGATTCGCAATATGGTCGAATATGGCAAGAGAAGACACGCCGGCTGTTTTTTCCTGAAGCTGGTGGTTAATGAGTTTTCATCCGGAAATGGCCTTTCCGGATTTTAGTATTCAGGATTCAGAATTCAGTATCCAGAATAAAACCTATAAGAACAGTGCGTTATTCTGACTACTGAATTCTGAATACTGGATTCGTCATCTGGAAACGATGCGTTTCCAGATGGAAACTAATGAGCGGTGTTGATGATGCCGCCGCTCTTACCCAGATTCACTTTATAGCCGGACATGGCTGTGATGTTGTCCCGCATCTGGGAGAGATCGGCCGCAATGACCGTCATTTTGCCAGTTATTTTCGGAAAATGCAAATCGTTGTGCGTGGTGATTTCCTGCAGCAGAACCTGACGCTGCTGGAGCAGGGTTTTGTCTTCATTCGAAACGGCCGTGTCCTTGGGCAGGGCGGCGAGCTGTTCGTCCGTCCGTTCCGCCTTTTCCTGCAGCACCTGCATTTCCAGGCGGTATGCCTCAAGTTCCCGGGGCTGCGAATGCGCCAGGATGCGGGGCAGCAACCGGATGTGCCCCAGGATTTCACTGTACTGGGCAATGGACTGGCGCAGCAGTTGGGTCAGGGTTTCCATGGCGGATAAACCTGTCACAGGGCCGCGTTCAGCTGCCGGTACTCGGTTACTCTCGCCGGTTCGGCCTTGATGGCGGCTTCCTTCTGCTCCGCTGTCTGTTGGCGGTTGATCTCGATGGCCTGCATCCAGGTGCGGCGCAGATCAGTGAGCAGGGCCTCGACCACCTTCAGCCGTTTTGCGTCGTTGCGCAGATTGGCCGTGAGCAGTTCCCTGATCATGAAGTTGTAGAGGGCGTCGAGATGTTGGGCGATCTCACCGCCTATCTCATGGTCCAGGGAGTTGTCCAGCTCCGTGACAATGGCGACCACCTTGTTGATCTTTTCCGCCCTCATGGGGATGTCGCCGGTCTCGATGGCCTGCTGGGCCTGGCAGAGGAAGCGGATGGCGCCGTCATACAGCAGGATGAGAACCTGCTCCGGGCTGGCGGTGGAAACCTGGGTGTTCTGATAGTGGCTCAAATAGGCGTTCATTATTTGTAACTCCAGAGGTTGTTGAGTACGTTCATCTGCTTGGCGAGGTAGTCGCTCTGGCTGTTCATCGAGCTAACCAGTTGTTCAAGGGCGCTGAACTGTTTCGTCAGGGTCTCTTCCCGCTTGCTCACTCGAAGTTCCAGGCTTGCAATGTCCTTGTCGATCCGAGAAATCAGACTGTTGGCGGTTTTTTTTCTGCCGGCCAGGAAGCCGTCGGCTGAATTGGTGAGTTCGGCAAGATAGTTCGTGAATTGCGAGGCAATACCGGTAAGGTTGCTGTTGTCCGTGTGTTCCCCGGCCAGCAGTTTTACCAGGTCGGCGGAGTTGTTCTTGATGATGTCGCTGAGCTTGCCGCTGTCGAGCTTCAGGGTGCCGTCCTTCTGGGTGGCGATACCCAGTTCCGAGAAGCTTTGTATGGAGCCGCTGCCGCCGACTTTCGTAGTGAGCAGGCCCTGCACCCGGCGCTTGATGTTGGCGAGGGTGGTGTCGCCGTTTAAAATGCCGGCTGCGTGTTCGTCCGTCTTGCTCTGGCTGGCGATGAAGGAGAGCATGTCGTTGTAGGCGGTGACGAATTTCTGGATCTTGGCGGTTATGCCGGCCTCGTCAAGCCGGACGGAAAGAACTGTCGTAGTCGCGCCCTCATCGGCATCGTCAAGGGTGATGGTCATTCCGTGGATGGCCTCGGAAAAGCTGTTGGTCGTGCCGTAGATGTCGGTGTTGTCGACGGATATGTGGGACTTGCTGGCCTGCTGGGCCACCGTGAACGTCGGGGCAAAGGAACTGCCGCTGCCGTTGGTGAGCCCGGAAACGTCCAGGCTGATGGAGCGCTCGTCGTCCTCGTTGCCGGCTTCGTTGTCCGCCCCGTCATAATCCGGGATGGTCGTGGCCACTGCATCGGCGGTCAGCACCAGCCGGTAGGGGTTGGCGGCATCGCCATCGTTGATGATGGTCGCGGTAACGGCGGCGTCCGAATTGTTGATCGCGGACATAATACCGGAGAGGGTATTGTTAGTGTCGTTGATCGTGATGTTGGTAACCGAACCCCCGACCGTCAGTTGCAGCACCCCGGTTTTATAGGTGGTGGTGCTTTTATCGGCGAACTGGCCGGCGTTGCTGATCAGTTTTTCAACCTTGGCAAGCGAGTAAGCCTTCAGCTCATAGGTGCCGGATGAAGCGGCGCTGGAGGCGGTGGCCCCGAAAAAGCCCTCCTTGCTGAGCGTGGTCTTCTGCGGTCGCAGCTCAACACCGCTGTCCATATCCCTGACGCTGCTTAAAAGAGAGGCGAGCTTGGCATTGAAATCCGAGTAGGCCTTGAATCGGGCGTCGTAGTATGTCTTGTCTCTCTGCAGCCGGGTGACGGGCTGCCGCTCGATCTCCATGAGAGATTTGATGAGCGCGCTCGTATCCAGTCCTGTGCTCAGACCGCCGAAACTGATTGCCATTATCGTATCCTCGTCCGTCTTGCGTCGAATGCCGTTCTCATTCAACTCTCGGTGTTGACGATGAGGCCGCGGTAGTCCTGCAGCCTTTTGGAAAGATTGAGCAGCTCCTCCGAGGGGATCTGCCGGATCACCTCGCCGGAGTCCTTGTCAACCACCTTGATGACCAGCTCGTTCACGTCCCTGTTCATCTCGAAACGGACACTGTAGGTGCCGTTCTCGGTTAAGTCCTTTATCTTGCTAAGCACTTCCTCTGGTGCCACCCTTTTTTCATCCCGACTCGGTTCAGCCAGAGTCAGAACGGGTGGTGCCGGTTGTCGCTCGGCACTCGCGGTGCCGGAGGCTTCCGGGCGCAATTTGATGCCCGTCAATGATGCAGCTTCGATCTTCATGGTATCCTCCCTGATGGGTCAATTCGTGTTCCGTACGGGTTTGCCGTAGCCCCGCGTCGCTTTCTGTCAACGGTCTTCCTTTACCGTTGGCCACCCGGGGCGGCGGCGGGGAACCTGGTTCCCCGCCGCCGGTTGGTTTTTATGATAACATATCCTGCCAACTACCTCGCTTATCTGAGCAGCGACAGGGCGAGCTGCGGGGTCTGGTTGGCCTGCGCCAGGATGGCAACGCCAGCCTGCTGCAGGATGTTGGCCTTGGTCATCTCCGCGGTTTCCGCGGCGATGTCGGCGTCCATGATTCGCGAGCGGGCCGCGGTCACGTTCTCGGCCGTGGCCTGGAGGCTGGCGATGGTGGACTCGAACCGGCTCTGGATGGCGCCGAAGGTGCCGCGCAGAGTGTCCACATCGGTAATGGCCTGGTCAATGCTGTTGATGGCATCATCAGCCCCAGTTTCGTCCAGGATGTTGGCATCGGCGAGGGTGGGGGCAAGGGTTTCCACTTCGGCGCCATCAGCCAATTCGGCAAAGATGTCGACGTCGTCGCCATCGTCCCAGGAAACGGTAAAGTCATCGGCCGAGGTCAGGACGACGCTGCCCTTGTAGGTGTTTACATTGTTGGCAGTGGCGGTAGTTCCATCTATGCCGATCAGGGTAGTGCCGAAGTAACTCACCACTTGCTCGGTGGCAGTACCGGCACCAACGAGTTTTTCCGTGAGTTCGATATTCCGGCCGTCGGCCGCGGTCAGGAGCAGGGCGCCGTCGTCATCGATGGTGGCGACAACGCCGGTATCACCTTGTACAGCATTGATGGCTTCAACCAGTTCGTCCATGGTCAGTGTGGGGTCGGCAAGCCCTTGATCAGCACTAGCGATCACCTCGGTGCCGTTGATCGAGACGGTATATGCCAGGGCGGCCGTTGTACCCGTGAATGCGAAGTCGCCGACAGCGTCGAAGGTTTTGGTGGTTGCCTGGGCCGTGGCGGTCACTCCGTGATCCTCGGTGGTCAGGTTGATGGCGGCGGCAATCGCAAATGCGCTGCCAACGGTCTGGCCATCTTCATCACCGGCCTCGGTCGCGCCGATGTTTTCGCCATTGATTATCAGTTCACCCGCGTCCATAACGAGGTCGTCCGCCGTCATCATGGTCGCGTCTGCATTGTTATCCGTCACCGAGGCCATGGTGTAGGTAGCGGTTGCCGTACCCTTACCGATGACGTTGGTCCGCATGCTGGAGCTGACGTCGACGGAAATGGTCTCGCCGACGTTGGCACCGACCTGGAATACCGAGGTGCCCAGCGTGCCGTCCAGCACCTTGCGGCCGTTGAACGCAGTGTTCGCGGCCAAGCGGTCGATTTCAGAGAGCAGTTGCTGGAACTCGGCGTCCAGGGATTCCCGGTCGCTCGACGTGTTGGTGGCGTTCCGTGACTGGACCGCCAGTTCGCGCATACGGTGCAGGTTGTTGGTCATTTCCTGCATTGAACTTTCAGCGGTCTGCGCCATGGAGATGGCGTCGCTGGCGTTCCGGGCCGCCTGGTTGATGCCCCTGATCTGCGAGGTCATCCGGTTGGCAATGGCCAGACCAGCGGCGTCGTCCTTGGCGCTGTTGATGCGCAGACCGGACGAGAGACGCGCCATGGATTTGGCAAGTACGTTCTGGGAATTGCCGAGATTGCGCTGGGCATTCAGGGCGCCGATGTTGGTATTGATGATTAATGCCATGGTGAAATCCTCCGTGAAGTTGTTTCGGGCATCCTTGCCCAGTTGGTTGGTTTTGCAGGGGATTGTTGCTTGTTGACGGTTGTTCTCAGATTCGGTTTGTCTCCTTTGCACCTCCTTCTGTTTTGGGTTGTTGGGGTTTTACAACTTACTTGTCGGCCGGGCCGGGTGGAAAGTTTAGGTTTTTTTTAAATGCAGAATGCAGAATTTAGAATTTAGAATTCCTGACTCCTTGTTATTCATTCCCGCGTGTTGTTGGAGGGTGCATTTTTGCTTGCCATTTGTTCGCTAAAACGCTAACCTGGAACCATGCGAAAAATAATTTTCTATTGCCTTGAAAATGGCGAATGCCCAGTTCGGAATTTTCTTGATTCCCTTTCCAGTAAACAGGTGGAGAAGGTTTTCTTTGTTCTCGATCTAATTGAAAATTTTGATCTTGTTCCCAGTAAATTTTTCAAAAAACTTGGAGCGACTGACGATATTTGGGAAGTCCGGATCCAGTATGGAAATGACATTTTTCGTTTACTTGGTTTTTTTGATGGTAATGACCTGATAGTCCTGAATCATGCTTTCACGAAAAAAACTCAAAAAACACCCGACAAAGAAATTAAAACAGCCGAACGAAGAAAAAAGGACTATTCCACAAACACAAAAAGGAGGTTGTCATGAGCGACTTGCAGAAATATAAAAATAAACGAATGAAGGAAGATCCTGAATTCTGGCGGAATTACAACGAGCGTTTTGAAACATTCAAGCTTGGAGTACTCTTGAAACAGGCTCGCGTGGAGGCAGGGATGACCCAGGAGCAGATCGCCCACGAACTCCATACTACCAAATCTGTAATTTCCAGAATGGAGAACCATGCGATTGATATCCGTTTATCTACCCTTGAAAAATTTGCCAAAGCGGTTGGTCGGCATATTCATGTAGCCTTGGTTTAATCGAAACAATAACCCTTCAACTCAACTCCGCCCCTATTTTTCCCCCTCCGGCAACGGAGTCCTTACCTGGCGGGTAAATTGTAGGAGGACGACATGACATTGAAGTTGCGCAAATGGGATAGCGTCGAATATCTCAAAACCGAGGAAGACATGGCCCTGTATCTTGAGGCCTGCATGGAAGAGGCTGGCGACGATGCGGCCTTCATCGCCAAAGCGCTTGGCACCATCGCCCGCGCCCGTGGTATGAGCCAACTTGCCAAGGACACCGGGTTGGGCCGCGAGAGCCTGTACAAAGCACTTTCCGGCGAGGGAAATCCGAGCTTTGCGACGATTTTGAAGGTGACTCACGCACTGGGATTCAAACTGCATGTTCACGGGGAGAAAAAAGACATGCATAAAATTACAAAAATCGCCAAATAGGTTAAAGCGGACAGCGGGACAAGTCCGGAATTTCAATCGAAGTTCATTGGCCGCCACCGCTTACCCTTATGTTTAGACAGTAGGCTACAGACTAATAAGCTAACCACCTGCCGTTAGCCGCCGATGATTTCATTTAGCCCCTCAATGACGAGATCGAGTTCTTCAGGTGAGATTTTCGCAATTCGCTTACCGAGACGTTCCTGTGAGAGGGTGCGTATCTGGCTGATCTTGACCCACGATTGCTTTGGGAGAGCAGAAGAGGAGAGTGGGAGGGTAAGCGGGAATCCTGCCTTTTGTGGTTGGCTGGTGAGGGCTACGGCGATAACGACACCGGACCGATCATTGAACACATCTTGGCTTAAGACGAGTACGGGTCGTAGCCCGGATTGTTCATGCCCTTTTGTCGGATCGAGGTTTGCCCAGTAGACCTCGCCCCTCAGTATTCTGGCCATTCTTCGATTTCCCGAGAGAACCCTTCCTCGGCGATGGCCTTTTCAACCGCCGGATCGAGTTTGGCGCACTCTCGTGCCAAACGACTCCTGTTGACTCGCGAGAGCTTTTCTTTGATGGCTTCCTGAATGGCCTTGCTTCTATTAGGGAAGACCTTGGCCGAAACCAATCTGTCCAACTTGCCCAGCGTTTCTTCCTCAATTGTGATGGCGATCTTTGCAGTACTCATACGTCACCTCCGATATTACATTATGTCATACCGCCGGTGTTTTCAAGGTTTTTTGTAACTACCCAGGTATTCAGGAGTCAGAATTCAGGAGCCAGAATGAGAGCTCTTGAGTCCGGCGATGTTGTTGAACTTCGTTCGTTGCTTTCCGAGGTCAGCAAGCTGCTGGAGGCTTATGCCAAGGCCATTCTGAATTCTGACTCCTGAATTCTGAATACCTGAGCAGTTACCAGCCGATAGCCTAAACACCTACAGCCTATTTTTTCCCTTCCGGCAACGGCGTCCGCACCTGGTAGGTTGAATTTTCCAAAACTACCTGTAGCGCCCGGTTGGCTGAAGGCGCGTAGAGAATCGGGGCCTGCAGGTTGAGGGTCACCTGGCGGTCGGCATGCACCGTTACCACGGCCAGGGTAAAGCATTCGCCGCCGGGCTTGATGTCGAGCTTCTGGCAGTCTTTCTTGTCGGGCGCCACCTGGTAGGTCGGGAAGAAGTTGGTTGGGTCGGTCAGGACAAAGGCGACCTCCGGATCCTCGGTGCTCTGGATCCAGAAGAGCGGTCCGTTCTTTTGGTTCGGCATGACCACGAAATGACGCAGCGCTGCAAAGCCGAGCAGTCCTTCCGGGAAAAGCAGGGTCTTGTCCGGATCGTACTCCAGCTCGCCGAAGCGGGTGTGGATGATCTTTTTGGGGGCGGTCGAGGTCTCGGTATGCATATGGGTTATTTCCTGGTCGTGACGGTGGTGTTGCTCAGCACATCCAGATCGGCAAGGTTCCACTGGGTTGCCTCCTTGTTTTCCAGACAGATTCTCTCGTAGATTTCCTGTCGGTATATTTTCTTTTCCGGCGGGGCGTCGATGCCGATTCTGATACCGCCGCCTTTTATCTCGATGACCGTGATTTTGATATCGTCGCCGATAACAATGCCTTCACCGTTTTTTCTGGTCAGTACCAGCATAATTTTCGCCCTCCCTGGCAGTATTTCCGGCTCCGCCGGAGAATTAGGTTGTTTAGACTAATAGGCTATTAGTCTGTAGGTGTTTAGTCTGTAGGTTTTGCTAACAGTCTACAGTCTAACAGTCTACAGCCTATCCTTTACAGATAATTAAGGATCGACAACTGCGAGACCTTGGCGGTAATGCTTAAGGCCGCCTGCAGGGCTGTCTCCTGCTGGCTGATGTCAGTGATGGCCTTGATGATGTCGGCGTCTTCGTAGCGGGAGAGAATCTGCTGCAGATCGATCTGGACGTCCGCCATGAGTGAGCGGGCATTATCGAGCTGGGCCGCATTGTTGCCCAGGCCGGCCCGCTGCCGGTATATCTGATCCGATGCCTGGTCCAGGTTGCCGAGTAAGGCACCGACCGCGGCCGGGTCATTGGCCCGCATGGCCGCTTCGATCTGGGTGAGTACCGCGAAGATGTCTGTTCCGCCGGCATCGACGGCGCCGTCGTTATCGGCGTCGCCCACAAACAGGGCGTTGCCGGTGGCGCTCACCGCGATGGTTTCGCCCGGCGCGAATTCCAGGGTGGTGGCGTTCGCATCGCCGTTGTAGAGCACCGGCCAGGTGGTCCGGTCGGCCGGATCATAGGTTAAAGGATCGTAGGCCGGATTTTCCGTAAACGGCCTGGTGTTTTCCATGAAGCCGGCAAAGAGGTACTTGCCCTCGACCTGCGCGTTGGCGGTCTGCAGCAGTTCGTCTTTTATATGTTTGATGCTGTCTGCCAGGATGTTCATGTCTTCGGCGTTCATCGTGGCGTTCGAACCCTGGATTGCCTTTTCCTTGGCATTGATCAAGATGTTTTCGACGTGTTCCAGAAACCCGTCGGCGGTCTGCAGCTTGTCCAGGCCCAAGTCCGTGGTGTTCATAAACCGGTCATTGGCGCGGATTCTCGAGCGAGCGTTCAGGATCGGCTTGATGGCGGTCGGATCATCCGATGGGCGGTTTACCCTCTTGCCGGTCGTGGCGATGTTGCGCATGTCAAGCAGCCGGCTGCTTATCTGCTGGATCTGGTACTGCAGGGTTCGGTATGTGGTGGCTTGGGTGGCGCGCATGGTTTTACCCCTTGTAACTACTTCGGTGGAGAGTCTGTAGGTGTTTAGTCTGTAGGTTGTTTTGGCTAACAGTCTAAAAGACTACAGGCTAAACAACCTGAGTCGTTCGTTTACCCTTTGATCATCAGAATGGTGGTCATCATCTCTTCCACCGTTGACAGCAGTTTGGCCGATGCCTCGAAGGACTTCTGGTAGCGGATGAGGTTGATCATTTCTTCCTCAAGGGAGACGCCTACTCGGCTGTCGCGCAGGTTCTGCAGTTGCAGGATGGAATCTTCCGTGCCGCTCAGGGTCAGTTTGTTCTGGCTGGCGTCAATGCCCAGGTCGGCGGCCATCCTGCCGTAGAATCCGGTAAAGGTGTCGGTGCCGTCGATGAGTTTGGCAGCGCCCAGGGCAGTAAGGAGCATGGCATTGGTGTTGTCGCCCGACGCGCTGCTGGCCCCGGCGGCAATTTGATTGCTGTCGGTGATGTCGACCGAGATGTTGCGGCTGGCATTCTGCTGGAGGGCCAGCGGCGTGAAAAAGTCGCGAGCTCCGATGTTGTCGAGGCCGACGCCGGCCTGATGCTGCGTGTTGACGCTGTTACTGATGGTATAGGCCAGCTTGTCGAGGTTGTCGAGCAGGGCCGGGATGTATTCATCGGTCATGTAGAGCATGCCCTTGAATTCGCCGCCCAGATCACTGCTCTTCAGATTCAGGGTGGTGGCACCGGAGGTGAGGGTCAACTGGATGTCATTGCCTGCCTGGGTAGCCTTCAGGGTCAAGGCACTGCCGCCCTGCACCAGGGAGAGACCGCCGGGCAGCTGGACCGAAACCATGTTATTGCCTTCATCGTAGCTCCGGACGCCAAGCGAATAGGCAAGCTCGTTCAAGAGCAGGTCGCGCTGGTCAAGCAGGGAGTTGGCCTGCAGACCGGTAGCTGCGATGCCGGAAATTTGCTGGTTCAGATCGGCAATCGTCTGGAGCTTCCGGTTGATATCGGCGGTCTTGGCCACAATGCTGTCGATGGTGTCGCTACGGATGGAATCGAGTTCGGCGCTGGTGGAATGGAAGGCGTTGGCGAGGATGCCGCCCTGTTGAATCACCATGTTTCTTTCGACAGTACTGCCGGGGTTGGCGGCCAGCGTCTGCCAGGCAGCAAAAAAACGGTCGATTACCGTGGCCAGATTCTGCTCGCCGATATTGAAAACCCGTTCCAGTTCGGTCAGCGAGTCGGCCTTGCCGGTTTCCTCGCCAAGGGAGACGTTTTTTGTCTGCAGCTGACTGGTCAGAAAGGCGTCGTGTTCGCGGACAATGCCGGAAACCTTGACGCCGTGGCCGATGAAGAAGCCGTTCAGGTCAAGGGCGGGATAAGGGGAAAGCTCGATTTTCTGGCGGGAATAGCCTTCGGTGTTGACGTTGTTGATGTTGTTGCCGGTGACTTCGATAGCCTTCTGGCTGGCGAAGAGGCCTGTCTTGCCGGAGTTCAACGCTGTGAGTATGCCGCCCATGTCAGATCTTGCCCGAGAGAAGTCTGCCGCCGGCGTGGGTTTTGACAACGCCGCCGGTCTGGCTGTAGACGGCCGGTGTTATCTGCCGGCCGAAGAATTCCATGGTTTCTCGAATCCAGTTGAGCGCCGACCAGAACAGATAGGCGTTGCGCCGGTTTTCCGCCTGGATTTCCCGGGCGAGAGACAGGTCGCGGGCCGGGAGGTTCCGCAGCGGGCCCATGGCTCGCAGGAGTTCCTCCTTTTCCTGCATGACCGTCTGCAGCTCGCCAATGTCTAACGCCCTGGCGCATTCACGTTCCTTGAGGATGATCGAATGCAGCTGGGTGAGCTGGGCATGCGTCGAGGGCGCTGCCATGGTTATCGTTCCTCAACCAGGAAGCGCAGGAGGCTGGCCGCCACCTTCTGCAGATCGGGCTGGTAGGAGCCGTCCGCGATCTGTTCTTTCAGGGCCTGAACCTTTTCTGTCCGCTCGGGATCAGCAGCGGCGGCGGTCGCCTTGGCCTTGCTCACATCCTGCAGAACAGAGGAAAAATCCACATGGTCCTTCATCTGTGCCTTGTCCGCCTGTTTGGCGGCGCGTGGCGCCTCGGCTTTTTTCGGCTCGTTGATCGGCCCTGGCTGTGGGCCTCCATAGATTTTTACTGTCATGGCGGTTACCTTCCCTTGTGTTTTGCCGTTGCGGTGTCGTGGCTAATCTATTTTATTTCAAGATGTTGCGCCATTTGTCCCGCGTTCCAATCCCTTGAAACATCTTCCTCTTATCCTTCCTATCGACGGGCGGCAGGCAATACTTTATATTTTTTTTCAACTGCGCGGTTAGTTAGACGGTAGGCTGTTAGAACTGCTCAGATATTAAAGAGAATATCGAATATCGAACAAGGAATTTCGAATCATGAAGTTTTTCTCTCCGGGGCGGTCTCGGCGGTTCGAAATTATACGAACGGCAAAATCAATCAACCGTTCCTCAATATCGAACTCCCTGTGTCCCTTCGTCATTCATTATTCCTTGTTCGATATTCGATATTTTTTTTGCCTTCTATCCTATCTCCGCGGTTAGCGGGGATTTTTCTGCAGCTGCCGGTACAGGGCATCGGCAATCCCGACGCCCTGGCTTTGGGATTGCATTCGGGCCACTTCCTGGTCCATCATCTCCTGAAATATTTCCGAGCTGATATCCTTTTCGAGAAGGCCGCCGTCCGGGACGGTGGCCCGCATTCCCTTGAAAAGGGTCTGAATAAAGATCGCCTCGAACTGCTGGCAGACCTTGCGCATATTTTCAGGACTGTTTTTGTTGCCGGGCTGGCTGGGCGAACCGAGCGGAGCCTGACTCATCAAGGATTTTGGATCGATGTAAGTTTCCATAGCTAGAAGGCAGAAGGCAGAAGGCAGAAGTTAGGAGTCAGGATTCAGAATTCGGAATTATTTTTTCCTTACTCATTACTTCTTATCGGCAGCAAGGAAGAAAAGCTTTAGAGGGTGGAGAGAGGTGCGGGAGGTCGAGTTAGAGAAGCAGTTACCTTCGAACGATAAGCGTTCAGCAGTGCCGCGATGCGCACCCTGAAGGGCATAAACTCCAGAGGCCTGCGAGCTATAGCCCGCCTATGTGAGCAGGCCGATGATCCCCCGCGAGGTGGGATAAACTCCTAACCCCGATAAACGGGATAAGTACCTTCACGAAATAATTTTCTGCCAAAAACGCGCAGAATATTATTTCTAAGGTACTAAGGGACTCGGAAAATACTAATATACCTGGATCGCGCCCGGATTGGGGTCAGATTTGGCTGGGCCGATTGAGCAAAACCGTAGGCGTAGCAGCGCTACGACAAGGATTTTGCGATTGAGGCGCGGCCAAAGGTGGCCCTAAGACGGGATGCGTGATGGTATATTAGTATTTTCCGAGTCCCTAAGATGTGGTGCTGCTGACGCTTACTTAGAGAACAACCAGTTCGGCGTGCAGGGCACCGGACGCCTTGATTGCCTGGAAGATGGCGATCAGATCGCGGGGTGAGGCGCCGATGGCGTTTAAGGCAGTGGCTACATCGCCGATGCTGACCCCCATCTTGAGCACAACCAGATTGCTTTCCGCCTCTTTAACATCGATGGCGGTCTGGGGAACGACAACGGTCTGACCCTGAGCCAGCGGATTCGGCTGCGAGACATTGGCGGATTCGGTGATGACCAGGCTGAGGTTGGCGTGCGACACCGCCACGGTTGCCAGGCGGACGTCGCTGCCCATGACGATCGTGCCGGTCTTTTCGTTGACCACAATGCGGGCCACGGAATCCGGGTTGACCTCCAGGCCTTCGAGGGTGGCGATGAAGCCGATGGTGGCGTTCTGGAAGGTCATGGGGATGTCGATGTGCAGGCTGCCGCTGTCGATGGCGTTGGCGATTCGTTCGCCGAAGTGGCTGTTGATCACAGCGGTCATCCGGGAGACAGTGGTGAAGTCGGCCTGCTGCAGCCGGTAGGTGAGGCCGTTTTGCGTGTTAAGGGCAAAGGGCACCTCCTGCTCGATCAGCGCGCCGCCAGGGATACGGCCCACGGTCGGGTGGTTTTTCTGGACGGTGGCTGCTTTGCCGCCGAAGGCCAAGGCGCCGATCACGAGCGGACCCTGGGCCACGGCATAGACCTGGCCGTCCGGTCCCTTGAGCGGCGTCATGAGCAATGTGCCGCCGGTGAGGCTCTTGGCGTCGCCGACCGAGGAGACCTGCACGTCAATGCCGCTGCCGATTTTGGCAAAGGGCGGCAGATCGGCGGTCACCATGGCGGCGGCCACGTTGTTCACCTTCACCTGGTTCGGGTCAACTTTGATCCCCAGTCGCTCCATCATGTTGACCAGGGACTGGATGGTAAACTCGGTGCCGTTGCTGTCGCCGGTACCGTTGAGTCCGACCACCAGGCCGTAGCCGATCAGTTGATTATTGCGCACCCCTTCCATCTGGGCGATATCCTTGATCCGCGCCCCCTGAGAGATGGTCGGCATGCAGAACAGGGCCAGGATGACGAACGTCACGATTTTCGAAAGTCTTTCAACCATGGTGTGGTCCTTTAAAATGGCCAGATATTATCGAGAATGCGCGTTGCCCAACCCGGTTTCTGCTTATCGCTCACCACCCCGTTGCCGGTATAGACGATATTGGCATCCAGCACGTATTTGGAGTCGACGACGTTTTGCGGGGTGATGTCCTCGGGCCGCACGATGCCGGAGAGGCGGATGATCTGGTCCTCATTGTTGACCCGCACGGTCTTGCCGCCCTCGATGCGCAGGTTGCCGTTCGGCAGAACCTCCAGCACCCTGGTGGTGAGAGTGGCGATCAAATCTTCCTTGCGGGAGGTCGAGCCGGAACCCTTGAAGTCGTTTTTGTATTGCGCGCCAAGCAGCGCGGTCGGGTCAATGGACCGATTGGCATTGGCGAGATCCTTTTCCAGGCCGATGAATTTGGTGATGCCGGCGGAGATGTCGCTGTCGCGGCCGGTGGCGGTGGTCGCCTGCTTGCTGGCGCTGGCTTTCTCGTAAATGGCGACGGTTACGAGGTCGCCGGTCTCCCGTGCCTTGACGTCATAAAACAGGCTGCCCCGGCGGGTGGTCCAGAGAGAACCGCCGGCCGGCGGCCGCGCCGGAGCGGCCATCGGGCTGGAGGCCGGCGAGGCCATCTGATCCACCCGCGGCGTCGGGTAGGCAGCGCAGCCGGCAAGCAGAATCAAGGCCGTCATCATGAGAAGAGCAGGCAATTTTTTTCGCATAATCATAACTCCACGGTCACCTCGCCGGGGGCGCTGACCCGGCCGGCGACTTCCTTCTGCGAATTGTTGTTCAGAACCGTGATCGGCGCGCCTTGAATCGCATCATGGCGGGCAATGCCCTTGGCGGTCACGCGCAGTCCACCCTTGCGGGCGGTGATCGTCACTGTCTGGCCGCGCAGGATCGCGGCTGGCTCTTCCACCCATTGGCGGTTGACCGGCTTACCCTGGCGGATGGAGCGCTTGACTTCCATGCCGATCAATTCCTCGGGCGCAAAGCATGGATTGCGCAGGCCGACCAGATCAAGGGTGGCGACGTTGATGTCCTGCGGCCTGATGCGCGAACCGCGCGCCAGATCGTTGGCCGCGACGATCACCGGTGCCAGGGCCTCAAGTTCGCCGCGCACGGAGATGTTTTTTACAACCCGGCCGTCAACCCGGTAGATCAGCGTAAACCGCTGGCTGTCGAGGATCGACGGATCAGAGGGAATGATCTCCAGTTCGAGGCGGCCGGCCGGCAGGTTAAAGGGCTGTGGCAGGCTGAGATTCTTGAAGCGGACCTCTGCCTGGGGCAGGATGCCTTCACTCTTGTTCAGAAATTTTTCAAGCTGCGCACGGATCTCGGCCGGACCGATCTCGATAGCCTCCCGTTTCGCCACGATTTGCCGAGCGCCGGACCACTGGAAGTTTGCACTGGCCAGGCTGGCATCCTGTTCCGTCAGGAGCTTTTTGAGCTCATCGGCCTGCAGCACCAGCTTCTCGCCCGGTTCTGGGGCGCGGCCGACTCGCTGGCCAGCCAGGGCAAGAGCCTCCGGCGTCGCGGCGGGGGAAAGGGTGGCGACATCGCCCAGGGTGATGATTTCGCCCTTGATCAAGGCGGCATCCCGGAAGGATATCTCCTGGCCGCGGGCGATCGCGCTGAAGCCGAGCAGCAGGAGAAGCGAGAGTGTGATGCAGCGGAACTGGGTCATGGTGGGTTGCCGCCTTAGAACATGGGAAGAAATATCTGTTCCATTATGCATCTCATCTTTGGGCCATATTTGGTCTTGCCTCAATCGCGAAATCCTCAGAGTAGCGCTGCTACTCCTGCGGTTTTGCTTAATCGGCGCAACCAAATCTGACCCAAATCTGAGCGCCTTCTCGTAACAGTTATTTCTTCCCATGTTCTTATACGAGGTTGTTGGTCATCTGGATCATTTCATCCGAGGTCTTGATGGCCTTGGAGTTGACTTCGTAGGCCCGTTGGCCGGCGATCATGTTGACCATCTCCTCCATGATGCTGACGTTGGAGCCCTCGAGAAACTCCTGGGCGATGGTCCCCATTCCTGTTTCGCCCGGCACGCCGGTCACTGGTGAGCCGGATGCCGTTGTTTCCCGGAACAGGTTGCGGCCCATGCTCTTCAGGCCGGTCGGGTTGCTGAAGGTGGTCAGTTCGATGTTGCCCACCTGGGTGCCGGTGGTGTCTGAATCAAGGTAGGCGGTGACGGTGCCGTCTTCGCCGATGGAGATGAGGGAGGTATTGGACGGGATGACAATTTCCGGATCGAGCGGATAGCCGTCCGAGGTGACCAGCCGGCCGGTGCTGTCCTTCTTGAAGGCGCCGGAGCGGCTGTAGGCGGTTTCGCCGTTCGGCATCAGAATTTTGAAAAACCCCGGGCCCTCGATGGCCATGTCCAGTTCGTTGCCGGTCCTGATCATGTCGCCAACGGTGAACACCTTCTGGACAGCGGCGGTGCGGACACCCAAGCCAACTTGGATGCCGGTG
>MGTE01000126.1:0-1130 GCA_001799275.1 Deltaproteobacteria bacterium RIFOXYD12_FULL_57_12 | reverse complement strand
GCTTTTCTTGTAACCGGTGGTGTTGACGTTGGCCAGGTTGTTGGCGATAACGTCCATATTGAGCTGTTGCGCTTCCATGCCGGTTGCGGCAGTCCACAGGGCTCTGATCATGATATGTTCTCCAGTCCAGGTTGGTTAGTCTGTAGGTGTTTAGTCTGTAGGGGGTTAGGTTGTAGGTTGTTCAGGCTAACAGACTAAAAGTCTACAGTCTAAACAACCTTATCAGTTACCCCACCGAGCCGAGTTCGTCCAGCTTGGAGCCGATTGTGCTGTAGGTCTTCATTGCCTTCTGATAGGCCTCAAATGTCCGCTGGGCGTCGATCATCAGGGCCATTTCCTGCATGATGTTGATATTGGACGACTCCAGGGAGCCTCTGACCACAACCGGCTTTTCCACCTCCCGGTCCGCATTGCCGGCCGGCAGGGCAAACATCGTGCCGTTTTGTTTATAGAAGGCATTGGCGTTTTCAGCCGTAAAAAGTGCGAGCCGTCCGGCCTCGCCGCCCTCGGTGAAGATATTCCCCCCCTCGTCTACCTCAAAGGAAGTGGCCGGGAGGATGATCGGCTGGTTACTGGAATCAAGAACCTTGTAATTCGAGTTGGTCAGCAGGGTGCCGTCGTTGCCTCGCTGGAACTGGCCGGAGCGGGTGTAGAAGATGCCGTCGTCGCCCTGCACCTTGAAAAAACCTTCTCCCTCAATGGCGAAATCAAGTTCGCCGCCGGTGGTCTGCAGGTAGCCCTGAGCGAAATCAACATGGTTGCCACGGATTTTGGTGAGGTTGATGCCTTTTGCCTCCTGGGTCTGGGTGGCGCTGCTCATCAAGGCCTCGAAAAGGGTCCGGCCTCGCTTGAAGCCGCTGGTGTTCACGTTGCTGAGATTGTGGGAGATGGTTTCCATGGCCTGCATCTTGGCGATGCCGCCTGATAGTGCGCTGTAAAATCCTGAGGGCATGCTGGGGTTCTCCGTGACGTTTTGCGAGCTTGTCAATCTTTACTAGGTATTTCGGTCGTCAGGCGACTTTCCTTTAGAATTTTTAGGCGTTGACCGGGCAACCTGGGCCAGATTGTTCAACTGTTCTGCCTCGTGGGGCGATATGTTCAGGGCTGCGGCAATGTCGGCGGCCTTAACG
>MGTE01000125.1:20567-24078 GCA_001799275.1 Deltaproteobacteria bacterium RIFOXYD12_FULL_57_12 | reverse complement strand
TTACCTGCTACAGCATGGGCCTGCGCCTTGGCGAGGGCATCCGGCTCACTGTCGGCGACATCGACGCGGGCAACATGCGGGTCCATATTCGTGTGGACGAGGGGACGAGGGGGACGCTGGTTCTAAAACAACTTGTTTTAGATGGCGATCATTCCCCGGCAATTCCTCCAACCAAGCAACACTCTCACCTTGGCCACAAATAACCCCAAGCCACCTGCCACGAATTCCCCTATAAACAAACTGGCAAAAAACCGGGCACAGGATTCCTAACCGTCGCCTCTGTTTGTTAACCAGATATCTCGCAGAATATCAAGTAGTAAAGATACGGCCTTTTTTCAGTCATTGGCGGGGAACTCGTTATTGACCAAGTTGACAAAATCCCCACATCCAATCCCAATGGGCGCCTGCGTTCTACCTTTTCTTCTCCCTGCTCATGATCTTAAAGGTTTCCTCATAGATATATCTTCGGGGGCCGATGGTGATGATTTCAATCCGTTGGCCCGGCCCGCGGCGGTAGATGATGCGGAACCGCTTGATCCGATCGCTTACCAGGCCAGATAGTTCATCTTTTAATGCCTTGCCGCTGGCAGGTTCCGCCAGGATGGCTTCCAGTGCCTTCCGAACGATTTTTTTGAGGTCCGGGTGGAGCCCCTTGATGAGGGCCGCCACTTCAGCAGGGATACGCAGTTCCGGTTGGGCCATGGTTTTAGGAGCCGTTACGAAATAATATCCACATTTCTGCGTGGTTCGTTACGGCTCCTTATTGCCGTCGAGCCATCCAGATGAAGATGTTATTTTGTGACAACGGCTTAACCAAAAAGCTCTTCCAGGGTATAGAGGCTGGCCTTTTTCACCTTTAGGCCCTGCACGCCCTTTTTGATTTCAGCCATGAGTTCGGTATCAGACTTGATTACCAGGGTTTCCCGCCAGCCTTCGAATTCGGCTGGACTTACCAGTACCGCTGCCGGGCGACCGTTTTTGGTTATGACCACTTCCTCATCGGTTGCGTTGACCGCGTCAATCAGGGAACTGAGCTTCATCTTCGCTTCAGAGAGAGAAAGCGTTTTCATGTAAATGACCTCAATTAGGGTTGACCTTTATTCTGGTCTATTTTGCCGATTGACGGGATAGGCGGTCAAGGAACATCCCCATGTTTCGCAAGAAAAGCCATAAGTCAGCCGTCCAGCACCACGCGCACGGTCTTGACCAGCCTTTTCAGGCCCATGGGTTTCTGCAGCAGCGAGGCGCCGGTTTCTTCATCGTTGAGCACGGCCATCGCCTCGTCCAGGTTGCCGGTCATGAAGATCGTCTTGATGTCTGGCCGGCTCGCCCTGATCCTGTCCTGCAGAATCTTGCCGTTCATTTTCGGCATGATCACATCGGTGAGGAGCAAATCAATCCGACCCGGATAATGCCGGCTGAGCTTGAGGGCCTCGACACCATCGGCCGCCTCCAGAAGCGTATACCCCAAGGGCTTGAGCAGCCGGACCACCAGCCGGCGGATATCCTCCTGATCCTCCACTACCAGCACGGTTTCCGTTCCCGGCCGACTTTTCTCGGTGGCCTCCATAGGAATATCCCCAACAATTTCATTCCGGACGACGGGAAAATAGACCTTAAACGTCGTCCCCTGCCCCGGTTCACTGTGCACGCTGATCATGCCCTGGTGCTGCTTGACAATACCGTAAACAGTTGCCAGCCCGAGCCCGGTGCCCTTCCCTGTTTCCTTGGTGGTAAAAAAAGGCTCGAATATCCGGGACTGCATCTCATCAGGGATGCCGGAGCCGGTATCGCGGACTAGAAGCATCGCATAATTCCCCGGCAACAGCCCATTACCGTTTAGCTCGCCGTCGCCGATACAGATCCTGACCACCTCAATAATGAGATTACCGCCACAGGGCATGGCATCCCGGGCGTTGACCGCCAGATTCATGAGCACCTGTTCGAGCTGACCGGGGTCGGCCATGATATTGCCGATGTTCGGGTCGATCTTCAAGGCGAGTTCGATCTCCTCGCCGATCATCCTGGACAGCATCTTTGACATATCGGCAACAACCCGGCCCACATCCACCGGTCGGATATCCAGAACCTGTTTCCGGCTGAAGGCCAGAAGCTGTCGGACGAGTTCCACGGCCCGGTTGCCAGCCTCATGAACCTGCAGGAGATCATCCCGAGACGCACCGGGCGGCAGATCTTCCAGAACCAGCCCGGTGTTCCCCAGGATAACGGTCAGCAGGTTGTTGAAATCATGGGCCACGCAGCCGGCCAGCCGGCCGATCGACTCCATCTTCTGAGCCTGGATGAACTGGGCCTGCAGAACTCGCTGCTCCTCATCCGCTGCTTTTTTTGCCGTGATATCGCTGATCACGTGAATTGTGCCGATCAAATCGCCTTGCCGGCTGAATCTGGGCAGTGCTTTGAAATGAAAACTCTTCCCGAACCTGGCGTCGAACCGCTCCAGATCGACCGTCACTCCGGTTTGCATCACCTGGGAGCACGGGCAGTCCGCCGGCGGAAAATCAGTGCCGTGCAGGAGATGATAGCATTTCTTCTGCGCGATCTCCTCCCACTGAAAGCCGAACAGCTCCGCTGCTGCCTTGTTTGCCCTGATCACCTGAAAATTCATGTCATGCACCGTGATCGCCTGATCAATGGAATCAAAGGTCATCTCCCAGTCATCCCTGGCCTGCGCCAGCAACGACTGGACATGCTTGCGTTCGGTGATATCGCGGCAGACATTCAGAAAAGCGGGCCGGCCATTGAACTCGATGGGCGAGACATTGATTTCCACGGGCACCACGACTCCGTCGCGCCGGATATAGGACGATTCAATAACACCCGGCCAACCTGGGACGGGCGCTTTGTCCAATGTCACGGCAGGAACCTCTCGCCGGATGCCGATATCCATGACATTCCGCCCGATTATCTGTTCGCGCTGGCAGCCGAGATGCTCGCAGACGCTCCGATTTGCCTCCAGAATACAGCCGCGTTCATCATGGATGAAGATGCTGTCGCCAGCCGAATCGAACAGGGTCCTGAAACGGACCTCGCTGTGGGCCAGCTCCTGTTCCGCCGCCTTCTGCGGACTGATGTCGTAGAGAAACGCCAGGCTGGAGGGCCGCCCCTGCCATTCGCTCCGGATGGCATTGATCTGCAGCCAGACAACATGACCGTCCTTGTGGATGATACGGGCCTGATAAAAACTTGGCACTGATTCGCCGCGCATGCGCCGCCGATGCCTCTCACTCAGCTCCGGCCGATCGTCGGGGTGAACAAAATCCTCAAAAAACCGGCCGGCAAAATCGCCGGGCGCGGAATAGCCGGCAATCTCCAGGGCGTTCTGGTTGAAGAACTTCAGACGGCCATCCTGGACCACCAGAATCGCCTCGTTGGCATTCTCGACAAAGACATCGAACCGTTCTTCGCTCTTCTTGTGCAGGGTGATATCTTCGTGAACAATCACAATCTCCCGGACGACATTTTCCGCATCGAGCAGCGGGAAGACCCGGGA
>MGTE01000125.1:17026-20503 GCA_001799275.1 Deltaproteobacteria bacterium RIFOXYD12_FULL_57_12 | reverse complement strand
TGGCCGAAATCCGCCGGATCAAGCTCCTGCTCCTTGATTCTGGTGGCCTTGCCGGCCAGGGCCCGCGAAAAAATCGAGTGAATGCCCAGGGCGCGGGCATGGGGATTCTCGAGGATATTGAACTTATCAACCACCTGGTCGGCGGTTATCCCCCAGACCTCTTCCCATGCCCTGTTCACCTCGCGCAGCAGCCCGTCGGGGGAATGAATCTGGACAGCAAACGGCGCCTGCCGCAGAAAAGAACGCAGACGATCCGTGGAGCCGGATGAAGCAGGCGGCAACCGGGAGTCAGACCGGGCAGACCGCAACCCTGACTTCTTGATGTTCTGCTGGAATAACTTCTCTCTTGCCATGGGCTCCCTCCTGGTGAAGAAAGATCAAGCCATGTCCAACCCATGTCCAACGAACAGAGGCTCAACTGCCAAAATCGTACCACTCAACCAAAAACGCGGCAAGACTTATCATGCTGAAATAGCGATAGTTACGCCAGGCGACATCCAAAAAAGCACGAAGTTTCCGGTAGATTTATTACCAGGTTTAGCTAGTACATGATACTCCAGAAAATATCATTTCCATCGGAATATCAGGCAAGAGAAGAGAGGTCAAAAAAGAACTTCTTTGACAGGCTTATTTTTCCTGAACCCCACGGTCTTCAGGCGGCTCATTACCGCGGTTCATCGGCGCAGGCAGAAGCGCAAGATTGCTCCGGGCGAGCCGGAAATCGGGGGCCAGCCGCAGGGCCTCCAGATAGGCAACTTGCGCCTCGGGAAAACGACCGGCCAGATAATAGGCATAACCCAGGTTGTTGTGCACCCGGGCGCGGCCGGGCGAGTTGCGGGCCGTATCTTCCCACAGGGCGATCTCGCTCACATACGCCAGATTGCGGCTGACGGTCGCGGCAAGGAGCAGGCAGCACAGGATTGAAAAACCCAGGCGCGACACCGGTCGACGGATCGGCTGACTGGTGCCGGCCATGGCAAGGATCATGAAAAAACCCCAGCCGGCCAGATACAGCTGCCGCTCATTGGCAATGTCAAGCCTGGGCACCAGGGAATTGGTCGGCGCCAGGTGCAGAAAAAACCAGAACACGCCAAAGGTGAGCCAGGGCATTCGGCGATACCAGCAAATTGCCACGACAACCAGAAGAAGAAGCAGACAGAACTCCGCAACCACCGGCAGGCTCAAGGCGGTCAACACGGGCAGGTCCGGATCGATATCGAGCCGCTGCGGCCAGACCAGACACGAAAGCAGATAGGTAATGCCATTTACCTCGCTCAGGAGATTAGCGGCAATACTCCGGGTCTGCAGGGAAAACCACAGGAGGGTACGATAGCCATCGTGCATGGCCAGCGCCGCCAGCCCAGCCAGGAGCAGAAGCCAGTGGACGGCCGTCCCGGCGATAAAATCGATCGGCCGCCGGTCGGGCCGCTGGCCAGTGGCCTCCCAGAGCAGCAGGGCCACGGGAAGGGTCACGGCTACCTCCTTCACAGCCAGGGCCAGCCCGAACAAAAATGGCGACAGCAGATAGGTACGGAGCCGGCAGGAGGCGGCGCGGCCGTCAATATAACTGAGCAGGCTGGCGAAATAAAAAAAACTCATCAGCGACACGGAACGGCCGCAGATATAGGTAACCGCCTCGGTCTGGACCGGGTGCAGGGCGAAAACCAAAGCGCCGGCCAAGGCCACGGCCCGGACCCGGGCCGGGTCGGCCGGCAGATAACGGCCGGCCAAGCGGCAGCCGAGCAGATAGACCAGCACGGTATTGGCACCATGCAGCGCGACGTTGACCAGATGGAAGCCAACCGCGCCCCAGCCGGTGAGCCAGTTGAGCAGATAGGAGAGCTTGAGCAGCGGCCGGATGCCGCCCTGGCCGAGATCGCGCCACCATGCCGGCCAGGAATGGACAGCCGGATTGTTGACAATGACGTTGTAGTCGTCGAACTGAAAAGGGCCGGTAACGGCGTTGCCATAGGCAAGGGCCACGCTCGCCGCGAGCAGAAGGATGTGAGCGCGGGCCGACACCTTCATCGGCCGGTCCCGGCAAAGGCGGCATCCAGCAGCCGAACCGCACTCCACCAGCGGTCCGGCGCATTGAGCAGCACAAGCAGCACCCGGTGCTCCTGGCGGTCGGCCACGGCGACCAGACACTTGCCAGCCCGGGCGGTGAAGCCGGTTTTCAGGCCGACTGCCCCGCTATAGCGGCCAATGAGTTCGTTCTTGTTGGTCAGATGAAAAACCCGGCGGCTGTTGCGGGTATCGATATCCAGCTTTACTTCAGCGGCAAGGGCAGCGATGAGCGGCTGTTGGAGTGCGGCCTCGGCCAAGGTGGCCAGATCAGCCGCGCTGCTCAGATGGCCGGCGCTATCATGGCCGCAGGCATTGGTGAAATGGGTCTGTTGCAGGCCCATCCCTGCCGCGGCCCGGTTCATCATGGCCACAAAGGCCGATTCGCTGCCGGCCACCTGTTCGGCCAGGGCCAGACAGGCGTCATTGGCCGAGGCCATCAGGGCCGCGGCCACCAGAAAGCCGGCGTAGACCTCCTCTCCCTCCCGCAACCCGAGGCGGGAACCAGTCTCGGCCGCGGCCCGCTTGCCGACCGTGACCACCTCGTCGACCCCGACCTGGCGCAGGGCCAGCAGCACGGTCATGAGCTTGGTAAGACTGGCCGGCGGCAGGCGCCGGCTCGCATCCCTGGCCCAGAGGATTTCGCCGTCCGTCTTGACCAGATAGGCGGCGGCATCAACGCCAAAAGGCACCGATCCGGCCATGGCCGACAAGCAAGCCGGCAGCACGGCCAGACAGAGGCCGACGAACACGGCGGCCAGCCGCAACCCCGCTCGGGACCGCAACTTATCTGCCAAACAGACCGCGCAGCCCCTGAACGCCCCGCAGGACATCGGCGCCTTTTTTGAGGGTGCCGGTGGCGCCGCCCTCTTCCGTTTTCTGCTCAGCGGTGTAGGCCCGGCCCTGCCCGGTGTCGACAGTAGTGGTGGGCGCGGGCTGGTTCGTCATTTCCCGGGCGGCGGTATAGGAACGACCGGTGGTCGCGGTGTCAACCTTGTTGGCCGCAGGTTTATTCTTCGCGGCTGGCGGCGGCATAGCCGGCGGCTGGCCGCCAAACATGTTGAAGGAAGGGGCCTTTGCATAGCCGACCGGTATCTCGAAGAGCGCTGGATCCTGCTTGCCGATCTTCAAATTCTTCATATCTATCGTAACCTGCTTGCCCGGCCCCATGGCGGGGTCGGAGGAAACCATCCTCACCATGATCCCCTCCTTGGAGACCCACATGGTCCCCTCGGACTTGTGGCCGTCCTTTGCGGTAACCACCACCTTGTTCTTGGTGCAGTTGATGCCGTTCACTGTTTCCTGACCCAGTTGGGTCATTTCAATTTTCTGACTGGTTGGGTCCATGGTCTGGCCGTGCTTTCCGGCCTCTTCCATGGAAAATTCCTGGTACGAGGAATTTTCCGGCATCAG
>MGTE01000125.1:15589-17011 GCA_001799275.1 Deltaproteobacteria bacterium RIFOXYD12_FULL_57_12 | reverse complement strand
TGGTCACCATGCCGCTCATCTCAAGACGCATCTTCTGGTGGGCATGATAGACCTTGGACATCATGGACGTCCCCTCGGTGGTCATCAACTGATCGGCCGCATACTCAACCTGCGGGTCTTCATACTGGGCAGCGCGCCCAAAGCCCGCCCCCGCCACCACGCTTATCAGCAAGACCGTCAAAAAAACAAGCCGCATCCTCATCGAGTTCTTCCTCCAACCTGGATTGTAAATAATTCCACGTTGTCACATTGTGGGATTCAGAAGACAGAATAAATCGAACCAGCCGGACAAAAGAATGTTGCTCTTTTCTCCTGGATTCTGACTCCTGACTCCTGAATTCTCTTGGCATGCGACAAAGCAGAAACAGTAAGCACCGTTTCTCTGAATTTTATATTTCTGCAGATCCGCCGATCAGTGCACCGAGCAGGAAATACAGGGGTCATAGGCCCGGACCAGCATCTGGGCGGCCAGTTCGATCTCGGCATCGGTTTTGCCAAGCGCCGCATACCGGCGCGCCAGTTCCTGCAAATCCAGATGAATATTGGCATGGTTCTGGGTGGTGGGAATCACGCAGTCCGCCTTGGTGATCCGACCCGCCTCGTCGAACCAATAGGCATGATAGAGGATTCCCCGGGGCACCTCCACCGCTGCCACGCCAGTGCCGGCCCGCGGTACAACCTCCTGCCGCGGCGCCTGCCACTCCATGCCGAGCAACTGCTCGATAAGACTGACGCCATCCAGCACCACGTGGACGCATTCCACCAGTTGGGCGATGTTGTTCATAAATGGGTTGTGGTTGACCGGCGCCAGGTTGAAACGCGCCGCCACCTGCCGGGCCTGGGGATGCAGCAAATCGAAATTGTTGTTCAACCGGGCCAGGGCGCCCACGGCAAAAGAGTCGCGCGACAGGCGGGTCCACTTGGACGTGGAGTTCGCCACGCAGTATTCATTGGTCATCGGCAGATACTCCTCTTCGGGCCGGTTGACTCCGTCCGAGGAAACCAGGCGACCGCCGATGAACGGATACGATCCATCACCCTGCAAGGAAACGAACTCGGTCTCCCGGACAAAGTCCGGCAGGGTCAGGCTGGCGAATAGATCAGCGGTCCGGAGCAGATCGTCGACTTCGTCGACAAAACGTCGCCGCAGCAGGTCGAGCTGGGATTTTTCCGGCAGCATGGTGAAGCCGCCCACCACGGTGCGGGTGGGGTGCAGCCGACGGCCGCCGATAATGTCGCAGGCGTCGTTGGCCAGCATCTTCAGACGCAAGGCACGCTGCACCACCTCAGGATGGCTGCCGACCAGGGGCAAAACACTGCCGGTCCCGAGCAGGTCGGGTGCGACCAGGAAATAGAGATGCAGGATATGACTCTGCAGGGTCTCCATGTGCTTGAGGAGCAGACGAAGCATGGCGGTCTGGG
>MGTE01000125.1:14310-15577 GCA_001799275.1 Deltaproteobacteria bacterium RIFOXYD12_FULL_57_12 | reverse complement strand
TGCCGAAGGCGTTTTCCACGGCGCGGATGCTGGCCAGGGTATGACCGATGGAGCAGATGCCGCAGATCCGGCCGCAGAGATAGGGGGCGTTCTCCCATTTCTTGCCCACCAGAATCGCCTCGAAGAAACGCGGGGTCTCCACCACATCCCAGCGCGCCTCTAACACCTCGCCGTTTCTGATCGTAATCGAGATATTACCGTGGCCCTCGACCCGGCTCAAATGGTTCACCTTGATATCGCAGTTCAGCCGCACTGGTTACGTCCCTCCCCGCTCGTTGCGGACCATCGTTGCCAGTTCCTCGGTATAGGCGCCAAAGCCGCCGAAACATTCCAGCCGGTCCAGCATGGTTTCCGCGGAAAAGCCGTGCTCGGTCATGATCCGTTGGAGTTCGGCAACATTGGCCACCTCGGCCGGGCCGCGGCAGCCCCAGCAGCCCAGGCGGTTGTTTGGACACCAGGCATCGCAACCGCCCCGGGTGATCGGCCCGAGGCAGGGCTCGCCCAGGTCGAACAGGCAGATATTTTCGTTGGCCTTGCAGTCCATGCAGACCGGATACTTGGGATGGCAAACGGTTTTACCCAGCACCAGGTCGGTGACGATCCGCTCCACATCCTCTTTCTTAACCGGACAGCCGTAGATCTCCAGATCCACCGGCACCACCGCCCGCAACGGCCGCACCGTATCGGTGTCGATCGGAAAGCTGCCGTACACCTCCCTCTTCACCCAATCGCTGTCCGCAAAGCGGTTCTTCAATTGGTTGACCCCGCCGAAACAGGCGCAGGAACCAAAGGCCACCAGCACCTTGGCCCGCTGCCGGATCTCGACAAGCCTTGCCACCTGATCGCTACGGGTGACGCTGCCCTCGACAAAGGCAATCTGATAGTCGTCCCGTTTCTCGGTCATGGCCTCACGAAACTGCACCACCTCGACCAGGGAGAGAAAATCGAGCAGGCTTGCCTCGTTGTTCAAAAGTTGCAGTTGGCAGCCCTCGCAGGAACTCAGCTCGAAAAAAGCCACCTTCGGCCGCGAAAGTTCCACCCCGAGATAGGAAAGCGGTGTCGCCATCAAATCGCCTCCTTGAGATTCATCACGGTCCAGTAATCAAAGACCGGCCCTTCCAGGCAGGTATAGGTGGAGCCGATATTGCACCGGCAGCATTTGCCGCGGCCGCAGTGCATGCGGCGCTCCAGGGAGACGAACATCTTCTGCATGGGCAGGCCGGCGGCGGTAAGCATCTTGCAGACAAACTTGAACATCACTGGCGGG
>MGTE01000125.1:0-14297 GCA_001799275.1 Deltaproteobacteria bacterium RIFOXYD12_FULL_57_12 | reverse complement strand
CAAAGGTATCCCGGGCCAGATCGGCGCCGGCCGCGGCAATCCGCTCCTCAAGAATGGCGGTGATCAGGCCGACATGCCCCTGCCAGGCGGAATCGGCCTGGTCAACGGTGATATCGAGCGAAATGTCGAACTTGCGCCACATCTCATACTGGTAGGTGAACAACAGTTCGGAGGGCTGCCTGGCTCCGTAGATAATATCGACGTTGCCGTAGCGGCTGCGGTTTTCCAGCACGCTAAAAATCGGCGCCCTGAGCGGCACAATGCCCAAGCCGCCGGCGATCAGCATAATGTTCTGGCCCTGCATCGCCTCAACCGGAAAACTGGTGCCGAACGGGCCGCTGATCCCGACCGGCGTGCCCCGCTCGACGCGGTCGAGGAAACCGGTGAGGGTGCCCACCTTGCGGATGCAGAGTTCGATATCCCCGTGCCGGACTGGCGACGAGGAGATCGAAAAAGGCGCCTCGCCGATCCCCGGCACCTCCAGCATGACAAACTGGCCGGGCTTGAAGGTAAAGCGGCGCCGCTGCTCCGGGTCAACGATCTGGATCTGGTAGAGCTTTTCCGTGGCGGTCAGCGGATAGACATTGGTAATCTCCGCCTGGTACGAATACTCGAAACCGCTCTGATCATGCGGCCGCCGGCCGCCGCCCCTGGTCTGCCGCAACACGTCGATGAACGGCAACTTCTCCCGCATCCCTTACACCTCTCCCTTTCTGACACTGGCGATAACCTCGGGCACGTTGATGCGGGCCAGGCAGGCCTCGCCGCAGCGGCCGCAACCGACACAGAGCGACTCCTCAAAGGCCTCCACAAAACCCCGATGCTTGTGATAGTAACGGTACTTGAGCCGGGAATGGCTGTCCGGCCGGAAATTATGGCCGCCCGCCACCTCGGCGAAATCAACGACATTGCAGGAATAGAGATGCTTGGTCTTGACCGCACCCCTGAGATCGAGATCCACTGTTTCCTCCACTCCGTAGCAATAACAGGTGGGGCAGACATTGGCGCAGGTGCCGCAGGACAGACAGCGTCCCCCCCAGTGCTGCCAAACCTCGGACTGAAACTCCATGTCGAGGATCTTGGTCAGGTCGGTGGTATCCACCTGGGCGGTAAATTTGCTGTTCTTCTCGGCCGCCACCTCCCGGTAGCGGACATGATCCGCCTCAGTCGGCTCGCGGGCGGTGATATTTTTCAGATAGTTGAAGGCGGCGGCCGACTGGATCTCGACAAAATACCGATCACCCAGATCGGTGAGAAACATGTCAAAGCCGTGCAGGGCTGTATCCGTACCCATGGACCGACAGAAGCAGAAAGGCTGCGGCATGCAGTCCAGACCGATGATAAACATATTCCGCCGCTTACTGGAATAGTAGGGCGTGGGATAGACGCTCTGCATCAAAACCTTGTCAAGCTTGTTCAAGGCATTGATGTCACAGGGATGCAGGCCGAAGAGGATCTGCGGCTGGTAGATATTGAAATCCACTATTTTTCCCCAGGCCCGGCCGTGCACCGCAAAGGAGCAGAGGGTCTCCCGATAGGGCAGGAAAAAACGCTTGGCCGGCATCCGGGTGGTGGTGTAATCAAGCCGCAACTCGGCAAAATCATAGACCACCTCAAAGGAATAAATGGGCGCCCCCTGCCGGTCGGAACCCCTGGATACGGGTCCGATAATCCGATTGCCCGCCAACTCCTCGAAAAGCCGCGCCAGTTCGGTTTTGTCAAGTATTCTAAAAAGCATCCCTGTCTCCGGATTTTGTTTAGGGCCGACCACCGACTGGCAGGAATCTTACCGATACTCTTATGAAAAAAGCAACAAGCAAAATTCGTCAACCTCGAAAAAAACATCCGCGCCTACTTCGGCTTTGTCACATTCCGAGAGAACCCAGAAGACAGGAGTCAGAATTCAGGAGAAAATGAGAAACATACTTCTGACCAAATGGGTTGATTTATTCTGGCTCCTGAATTCTGGATTCTGAATTCCACAATGTGACAGAGTAGAACTATTTGCTGGGCGCGAACTTGTAGAGCTTACGCTGCAAGGTCCGGCGATGCAGACCAAGTTTTTTGGCTGCCTCGGAGATATTGCCGCCGCAATCGGCCAACACCCGGTTGATGTGCTCCCACTCCGTTCTGGCCAGCGATGGCGGCTCGAAATCATCCTGCCGGCCCGCATCCGTTGTTGCACCATCCCGGTTAAGGGCATTCAGGATATCATCCACATCCGCCGGCTTGGGCAGATAGTTGACCGCCCCCAGCTTAACGGCCTCGGTGGCGGTGGCAATGCTGCCGTAGCCGGTCAGAATGACAACCCGCATCTCCGGATGGATATTCCTGGCCTTCTTGAGCAGTTCAAGGCCGCTTTTGCCGGGCATCTTCAGATCGACCACCGCCAGGGCCGGCTTGCTTTCGGTGACAATCTTGATCGCCTCGTCGTAATCCGCGGCCGGAAATACTCCATACCCGCGGCCGGCAAAGGCGCGGGCCAGCCGGTCCCGGAAAAAATCTTCGTCGTCAACTATGAGGATGGTCTGCATCGCACATTCTCCGATTGCTCCGCCTTGTGACGGAACACGCTGTCATGATGCGGTAATTTCCGCCAACGTCAGGACAAGATCGACACGCGTGCCTTTGCCGGGCGCCGAGTCGATCCGCAGGTAGCCGCCAAACTGCTCCGCCACGGTTCTGGCAAGGTAGAGCCCCAGCCCCAGGCCCTTGCCCGGCTTCTTGGTAGTAAAAAAAGGTTCGCCGGCCTTGTCAAGGGTTGCCTGATCCATGCCGGCGCCCTGGTCAGTTACCTCAAAATGAAGCAAGCCGTTCTCCTCGCGCACGACCAGCTCAATCGGACCATCTTCCTGCGAGGCATCGCGGCCATTCTTCACCAGCCCCTTAAGCGCCCGTTTCAGGGTCCGGTAGGGCATGCGGATGCGCAACGCACCAACCCGGTTGACAAAAGAGATGCGGCCGGCCCCGGATGGCCCGAGTACAGCCAGCACCTCGGCGACCAGATCCCTGACCAAAAAACTTTTTGCCGCCTCGCCCAGATGCTCGCCGGCATCGGCGGCCATCTGGTAGAGGATTTCCTTGCAGCGCTCTACCTGCGCCCTGATCAACACGGTATCATCGATCAGGGCCTGATCGCTGTCGTGCTTCTTCAGATAGTGCAGCATCTCGCCGGCCGCCACCGCGATGGTCGACAGCGGCGTGGAAAACTCGTGGGCCGCGCCGGCGGCAAGCGTGGCCAGTGAGGCCAGCCGCTCACTGCGCGTCTTTTCCTCCTTGAGGCTGACCCGGATCTGCTGGTACTCTTCCAGGGACTGCCGGATCCGGCTCACAAAAAAAACAATGAAAAACGCGGTGATCGCAAAGGCGACCAGCATGCCTTGCAGATGCAGGGCCAGATGCGTTTCAGCCGTCGGTTCAGCCTCAGGGAGGTGGCACAGTACCGCCGACCCATTCCAGCCGCCGGTCAGATCGGCCATGGTCGAGCCCATGGCGGCGTACACCCCGCCCTCCGGGAAAAAAAAGCCGGCATAGCAAAGCACGGTGAAAAACATCAGGGCCCACGACCATCTGGGCCGCAGCAGGATGGCGCCCAGGGCGATATGAACAAGATAGAGAAAGGTGAACGGATTCATGACCCCGCCCGAATGGTACAGCAGGCTGGTGAATAAAATGATGTCAAGAAACATGACCAGGGCAAAAAGCCAGTCGGAAACCGGCCGGCGCCGCCGCAACACAGAAAAGAACAGATTGCTCGCCGCCTCGAAGCCGATGATGGCGGCAACGATCCACACTGGAATCCCGATATTGAAAATCAGGGCGACCACGGCAAAGAGCAGGATCTGGCAGGCCACCGCCCCCCACCGCAGGGCAAGAAGCCAGGAAAAGGCGATATCCTGCGGCAGAATGCGCCAGTCGCTCAATGTCGAACGCTTACCGTATGGTCGCAATGCTTCGCTCCGATGGTTGAAATTTTTCAAGATCTCCTGCCAAGTGCCCCCTGGAAAACATCCCCGGAGGGTCCCGGCGCGTGGACGAAAACATAGCACAGGCGCCGCTTCAATGCCAGGGAGTTGCGCCGCTCTCTTCCGGTGCGGCAATTTGCCACATTCTCAAATCGAGATTACCGTGTTACTTAAAGCATCGTCACTATCCAAACAAAGTCACGGCCAGGACTTTTCCCCCCGTTAAGTCCTGGCCGTGGCATGGTCCTTGCTTCTGATATTCCCTCTTGTCTTTTCTCTCGCTCTCTCTTGGCATTACAACAACGTGTGTTTCGTCGAACAGCCAGCTTGTCGCATAAGGCGCTCGGCAGAAAACAACAATCCATCAATCGCATTGCACCGTGTAATCCCATGTGATACATTGAACCATGATCAAAAGCTTTCGGCACAAAGGCCTCAAGCGATTTTTTCGCAAGGGCGATGTTCGCGGCATTCAAGCGCAACAGGCTGCTCGCCTCGCTCGCATCCTTGATCTGCTGGACAATGCAAGCGCTGCCGAGCAATCAAGAGCTTATCCATAAATAAAACTTTGGTGCTTGCATCCGGCTTTTGGTCGGCTTTAACCGCTCCTCAATCGCAAAATCCTCGCCGTAGCGCTGCTACGACTGCGGTTTTGCTCAATCGTTACGGCCAAATCCGTCTCAAAATCCGGCGCAATCCCTGAAAAGCTTATTTATGGATAAGCTCTAAATATCCCCGGCTACTCTCTCCATCCGTTGAAGGGAGACCGGCAGAGCGAGTGGGCAATGACCGTGTCGGGGAACTGGCGCATCACGTTCCGATTCGAGGGCGAAGATGCGGTTGACGTGAACCTGGAGGATTATCACTAATGGTTGCTAATCCCTGCGAGACCCCAAGCGGCGCCCAACCCACCCTGGCGCAATTTTGCGGGAGGACGTACTGCCCTCCCTCGGCATGACCCAGAAGGAATTCGCCGAGCGACTAGGTGTGTCCCGGCTGACTGTATCGGCCGTGCTGCACGAAAAGCGGGCGGTAACAGCGGATATGGCAATGCGCCTGGGCAGATTGCTCGGCAATGGACCGGAAATATGGTTGCGCATGCAGCAAACGCTCGATCTGTGGGTTCTGACGCAACGCGGCGGCTACGAGGGCATCCAGACCCTGAACGCAGCGTAATCGCAATACCCGTGCAGCCACAAACGGGAGAAACGTAGCAAAACCCATCAAGCCCATCCGGAAACACCACTGCCGATAACACTTGAAGAACAGGGCCGTTCCCAAATAATATCCATTACCCGGACGCAGCATGCGCCGGAGGCCTGAGATGAGCGGTGAAAAAATAAAACTGATCCTGTACTGGGGCGGCCTGGCGGTGTACCGCGAGTCGGAAAGCATTGATACCCAGTTTCTGAAAGTCCCGACCCATATCCTCTGCCATCTCCTCGGCCAGGCGGAACGGGTGTTGTGGAAATAATTTAGTAAGGTTGCAAGGTGAAAGGTGGACCGGGAATGGCGCAACGTTACGATAAGCCAACGCGGAAGAGATTTCGAAAACTTACTGCAATTGCTCATGAGCGGGAACTGGCCGGCGCACTCCAAAAACTGCACGACCAGTTTGACGCGTGGCAGGCCCGAAAAATCGACGCCTTCGAACTGAATGACCGTATTCATCTATTTCACCAGAAGACAGCGCGGGAACTCTGGAAAATGTATGACAATACCGTTGATGAAGATTTGCTGGTTTCCAGGGCATTGAAACTCGGACTTCTGACCGAAGACGAAATCGGGGAAGACCTGATCGAGCAGCTCGGCCCGATGATCGGCTTTTGGCAAGATGGCAATTTAGATGAAAAATGAATCTGTCCTTGGTTTTCAGTTCCGACGTAGCGCTGCTCTACCCAATTCCATCCTTTTTCTGGCTGACAGTGACAAAAACTGGGAGCTTGACCGTAAATAAGCTTTTCATGAATCGTGAGGCTGAAAAAAAATGTATCTTTCTTGAATGAATTAGACGGGTGCGGTATGCTGCCTTGCTCTGTCAGCATGGTCGGAAGGGGGGGCAATAAGATATAAAAACGTAACGAGCCATAGCGATGCCAAGAATTTCTGATAACATCGGGAACAGGTTTCGGAACACGCCAACTACTCGTCGGCATGCATGTCACCCCCTCTGACGAACTGCGCCGCGCCTTACGTCATGCTCACGACCACGGAGACACCCTGACAACCAAACCGCCATCCTCTTCGTAGTTCCATATATTCAAAGGACCCCCTGATGGCCCTAGTGATTATCCCACTCAAACAAATCATCCTCGACCCGACCAACTCGATAGACCTTTCCCTTCTCTCCGAACAGGACGCCATCCGGCTCATCAAGGAGTCGTACGGCTTTCTTTCGTCATCTTTTGACGTATCGATCAGGGACGGACTTGCCGTGATCGAACTGAAGGAGGAACGCTCCAACCGCACCAACGATGCGCAGAAAACCTACCAGAAAGGGGTCAGGTGGGCACAGCAGGGAGATTACCGGAAAGCGATAAAGGCGTTTGCAAAGGTTCTCGAAATAATTCCGAACCATGTCGACGCCCGTCGCAACCTTGCCATGGCTCACTTGGAACTCGGCAATGTCGCCAAGGCCAAGGAGCATCTTGAGCAGTGCCTGAAGCTTGACCCGGCCAATGCATGGTCATTCGTACTCCTCGGCAACATCTATGCAAAGCACGAACGGAACCGTCCCGTTGCCGAGTTCTATTATGAAGCCGGGCTGGCCACATCCCCGAACGACAACATCCTTCTCAATAATTATGCCGCGTTGCAGATGGAGCAAGGGAATAATGTCAAGGCGCAAGAACTGTTCGAAAGGGCGCTGGCGGCTGATTTGTCTTACCCGAACACCTATTACGGACTGGCTTATCTCCATCAGGTAACCCGAGAACCGGCAGCAGCCATAGCCATCTTGGACCGGTTATTCGATCAGTCGAAATCGTCAGATATGAGGAGTGAGCAGGTTTATCGTAATGCCCGTGCGCTCTACCTAGAGCTCTCTGAAGAATTGGCCCACCAGGACAGCACAGGGCTTATGAGGTTGATTCAAGAAAAAAAGTCGGAATTGGAATGTAAAGCCGGCCAACGTATCAGCATCGAAGAGGACAATTCTCTGGAGTACGTTTCAGCCGTTGCCCAGATGGCCTGGAAGCATGGGCGGGACGAACATCGGGTACTCTATCGCATGAAATCTGAATCGGTTACCCCGCACTTGGTTGCCCACGAATTGGAGCATATCGTCCTTGAACAGCAGGCTCGCGGCAGAGGAAGAAACCTATTCTTCACCACCACTGCTGACACTCGGGAGGTCGCCGTCCATTCAGTTGCAGACCATGTCTCGAAATTGCAGCGCCAGGGATATGCGGAAAAAAACATTGCCGAGGTCATCCTCAAACTCATCCACGGGCTATGTAGTCAGATTTTCAACTGTCCGCTCGACATGGTTGTCGAACACAACCTGTATGTAAAGTACCCGGAATTGCAGCATAGTCAATTTGTCTCGCTTCACCAGATGTATCAGGAGGCACTGGAAACTTTTACCAACGCACAAATCAAAAAGGTTACCCCCCCAGCATATTTCGCGCCAGCAGCACGCTTAACTGCGCCTACGCCCTCTTTATCGACCACCTGTATCAAGGTCGCACCGACTACGCCTCTGCCTATCGCTCTTCAGAAATATTTTCTATGGGGAAAAATCTTTTCGACATTTGGAGAAAACGGATAGATGGTATGCAACCGGGAGACGAGTACGACTTAGTGGATGAATTCGCCCGTCCTCTCAAATTACGTTCCTGGTATGTATGGCAACCGGATGCTGTCCAAGACTTGAGCCATTCAAGGCAACATTCCGAAAACACTGCCCCCTTGACCACCGACAAATCGGAAGCATCTTTCTATTGCCTCGACGCACTGCGTCGATTTGACGGTAAGGGCCGTGCGGAGATTTTTATCGTTGCTTCCGAGATCGGCATCCTCGGCATGAATGGCATTGACCACATCACCCCCAGTAAAACCTATCCACTGAAGGCGTATCCCGGTGAGACCTTCACCGGCCTACACCTTCTCTGCCTCATGTACGTAGGATTCAAACTGTACGACCCGTCGATGAACTGCGGGCTTGATTTTGCCGAGGCTTATGAAATTGCGCTGCGGGCGCAGAAGGCAATGGTACACTGATGGAGAAACAATCGCTTAAAGCTCTTGCGGCAGAACTAAGGAACTTCGCTGACGACCGGGAATGGGACCAGTTTCACTCTCCCAAAAACCTGGCCATGGCCCTTGCCGTTGAGGCTTCGGAGATCATGGAGCATTTCCAATGGTTGACGGAGGAGCAGAGTTCTGCGTTGCCTCCAGAGAAACTGCGGCAAGTACGGGAGGAGATCGGTGATGTCCTGATTTATCTGACCCGGCTGGCGGACAAGCTTGGAATAGACCCGTTGGAAGCAGCCGCAAAGAAACTCGAGGTGAACCGGGCCAAGTATCCGGCGGACAAGGCGCGGGGAATAGCAAAAAAGTATACCGAGCTGTAAATTATCGGACTGCACCAGCAGTACCAATAAATCGTTCATCCTTCTTTCGGAGCGGACCTTTTGATTGTCTATTCTTCCACGAAAGCAAAATTTAAAGAGGACGTCATGACGAATGATATCGGCACGATCATTTATGACGCCTACAGATCTGCCACGGGAAGAAATACCGGCAAGTCGGAAATCGATTCGTGGATAAACTCCCTGCAGTACATGGATCGTGTGTTGAACGATGACGAAATTCCGCATGACGCAGGTGTCGCCATTGAATATCACCTGCCACAGTCCTCAAAACGCATCGACTTCATTCTGACTGGCAAGGACCATAACCAGCTGGAATCAGCAATCCTTATAGAGCTCAAGCAGTGGCAGCAAGCCCAGATGACGGCCAGCGACGCCATTGTCATTACACAATTTAAGCACGTAATACGCGAAACGCTCCATCCCTCCTATCAGGCCTGGTCGTACAAGCGCCTGCTTGAAGACTTCAATCAGACGGTACAGGAAGAAAATATCCAGCTGTACCCATGCGCTTATCTTCACAATTACGAGGGAGATGATGTCATTGCCAATGAGTTTTATAGTGAGCACATCAGAAATGCACCGCTTTTTCTCAAAAAAGATGCCCTGAAACTGCAGCAGTTCATCAAGGATAACGTTAAATACGGTGACAAGAATCAGCTCATGTACCGTATTGACCACGGAAAGATTAAGCCATCGAAGAATCTTGCCGATCAACTCCTGTCCATGCTCAAGGGCAACGAAGAATTTGTCTTGATTGATGATCAGAAGGTAGTCTTTGAGACGGCCATCAGGCTTGCGAAAAAATCTTCTGAAAAAATGAAGAAGGTGCTGATCGTCGAGGGAGGACCCGGTACCGGCAAGTCAGTCGTGGCAATAAATCTGCTCGTGGCTCTAACTGCGCGCCAGCATGTTGCAAAGTACGTTACCCGAAACTCGGCTCCCCGCCTGGTGTATGAAGCCAAGCTCACGGGCTCATTCACAAGATCGCACATTTCAAATATATTCTCCGGTTCAGGCTCCTTCCATGCTGTGCAGCCAAACAGTTTTGACTGCCTGATTGTCGATGAAGCACACCGGCTTAACGAAAAATCGGGGATGTTCAACCACCTTGGTAAGAACCAGATCAAGGAAATCATCAAGGCCAGCAAACTCAGCGTTTTTTTCACTGATGAAGACCAAAAAGTGACACTGAAAGACATCGGTGACAAAGAAGAAATCCGTCGTTGGGCAACAGAACTGAAAGCAGAGGTTACCGAACTCAGCCTGGAATCACAATTTCGCTGTAATGGCTCTGACGGCTATCTGGCCTGGCTCGACAATACGCTGCAGGTCCGGGAAACAGCGAACGAGACGCTGGAAACAAGAGACTACGATTTCCGGATCATGGACAGCCCCGCCGAACTGCATGAACTGATTCGACACAAGAACAGGGCGAAAAATAAAGCTCGCATGGTAGCCGGCTACTGCTGGAAGTGGATCAGCAAGAAAAACCTACTACTTAAAGACATTGTTATTGGCAGTTACAAGGCAACCTGGAATCTCGATTCCGACGGCCAGGCCTGGATTATCAAGCCAAATTCAGTCAACGAAGTCGGTTGCATCCACACCTGCCAGGGACTGGAAGTTGACTATATCGGCGTGATCGTCGGTCCAGACCTCGTAGTACGTAATGGCACGGTCATCACCCTGCCAGGCGAGAGGGCCAGTACAGACAAATCGATCCATGGCTGGAAAGCCCTGTCCAAAGAAAACCCAGCCATTGCCAATACACGCCTCGACGCCATTATCAAGAATACCTATCGCACACTTATGACTCGCGGACAAAAGGGGTGTTACGTCTACTTTGTTGATGATGAGACACGGCAGTTCTTTGCGAAGAGAATAATGTCAGTTCCTATAGGCAAACAAATTTCTGGAACGGATTCGGTTCCTGATGCCAATCAGGAAGCAGTTCTTCTGCCATTCCGCCGGTTGCAACCAAAAGAGGTAAAGCCGTTCGAAAATTGCGTCCCGCTTTATGATCTCAAGGCGGCTGCAGGTCAATTCAGCGACGAGCAGCAGATCTCCGATATGGATTGGGTCGAACTGCCGGATGTCTTTCGTCCTCGACAGGGCCTTTTCGTGATTCAGGTAGTTGGAGAGTCAATGAACCGCCGCATTCCGAGCGACTCATGGTGTCTGTTCAAGCAAATTCCTGCAGGCAGTCGCCAGGGGAAGGTTGTGCTCGTTCAACATCGCGAAATCTATGACACTGATACTGGAGGGCATTACACAGTAAAGATTTACGACAGCAAGAAAATAATTCACGAAGACGGCACATGGCAGCACACATCAATAATCCTGCGCCCGGACACGACGGCTATTGGATATGAGCCAATAGTGCTTGACGAGAGCCAGAGTGAAGAGGCACGGGTAATTGGAGAATTTGTGGCTGTTTTAGGATGACGCTTGGAAATTTCTCAGCCGCAAGGGTAAAGGCTGGGACCAGACAAGGGTGTACATGCCTTTCGCCTTCTAGCCCCAGCCCTTCGACAGGTCCGCTACCGTTCCACTTCTTACCTGGGGCATCCCTAGAATTTTCCAGCGTTTTTTTGACAAATATTGACGAGTTGACGAGGGGGGCGCTGGCTCTAATTCAACTTGCCTTTTTATCCGGCCTGTCGCGAAGGGGGGGCGGAATCCCTTGGCGTTCATTACTTGGCTTTCTCTCCCGTGATTTCGAAAAAAGCGGGACACATCCCTGGTTGCATAATCGGCCTGGCCAAGTATTTTGGCTGACAACACCAGAATCCATCTTCCTGAAACACCACCGCCGATAAAGCTTGAAGAACATGGCCGCCTCCAGATAAGATCAAACATCCATATGCATGACTTTCCGGAGGACTAAAATGAGCGGCGAGAAAATAAAACTGATCCTCTACTGGAGCGGCCTGGCGTTTTTTTTGCTGCTGGAGCTGCGCGAATCCTACCGGCCGGCAACGGTTTCCAAGCTGCAGCGCTGGCTGACCAACCTGCCGCTTTCCATTGCCAACGGCCTTTTCTATCACATGGTATACGCCGCGCCGCTCGGCCTGCTTCTCCTGCAAAACGAAGCAGGACGCCATGGCCTGCTGAACAGCTACGACCTGCCTTACTGGCTGAAAATGCTCTTCACCATCCTGATTCTCGATTTCGTCATCTACATCTGGCACCTGCTCAACCATGAGGTGCCTCTGTTCTGGCGCTTTCACCGGGTCCACCATTCCGACCTGAACATGGACGCCTCGACCGCCAACCGTTTCCACCTGGGCGAGTTGCTCTTCTCCGGCCTGTTGCGACTGGCCGTGGTCTACACCTTCGGGCTGCCGGCCGCAGGCTATATCCTCTTCGAAATCCTGGCCAACCTGTCCATCCAGTTCCACCACAGCAGCATCCGGATGCCGGCCGATTTTGAAAAACGCTGGATGCTTTTGTTCGTGCCGCCTTCCATGCATCGCGTCCACCACTCAGTGAAAATCAGAGAAAGGGATTCCAACTACGGAGTACTCTTTTCCCTGTGGGATCGTCTGCTCGGCACCCTGACCCAAGGGGTTGACCAAGACGGTATTGTCATCGGTCTCGGCGAACAGCTTGACGTGGAATTCAAATCAGACCGGTGCAATGTGTTCAGGGGTCAACCTTGTTTTTTGCTTAACTGGAAAACGGAAAAGCAGCGCAACATAATGATATAAAAGTATATTTTTGCTTAACTGGAAAACGGAAATGATCAAGAACTGGACACAGAAGGCCCTGGATTTTCTTGGCCACAGCCTTATCCCCATTCCGCAGGAGCTGAATGAACTGGATTGGAAGGAAGACCTTTCGCCGGATAATGCCAAGCTCCGCAGGCACCTGTCGGCATTTGCCAATCAGCCGGGCGGTGGATTCATGGTCTTCGGCATCGAAGATAAGCCACTTCGACTCGCCGGCGTTAGTCAACAGTCCGCTGAAAATATTGTGCAAAGGCTGGGCAATCTTTGCCGGGACTCGCTGAATCCGGTTGTTACCATTGACCATGCCATTGAAAATTATCAGAGCGTTCCCTTGTTGTTTATCCATGTTCGGGAGAGCGCCGTAAAGCCTGTTCACCTGAAATCAGGGACCATGGAAGACGCCTACATCCGTAGCGGCGGAACGACAAGGAAAGCGTCACGGCAGGAAATAGGCGGCTTGATGCTGAACAGCAAAACACCGCAATTTGAAGAGTTGCATGCGTCCAAACTCAAGTCGGCGCCAGAAGTATTGGATGTTTTGGATTATCGCAGTATTTATAAATTGTTAGGCAGACCTGTTCCACAATCAAATAACGAAGTGCTGCAATGGATGAAAGATGAGAAGATGATCGACGAGGTGGATGGAGCAGGTTATTACATCACCAATTTCGGCGCGTTAGCCGCAGCGCAACTTTTGAAGGATTTTGACGGTCTGGCGCGCAAGAGTATTCGGCTCATAAAGTACAAAGGCATCAACAAACTGGAAGCTGAAAAAGAATTCCCCGGTTCGAAAGGGTATGCCATCGGCTTTGAGGGCCTTGTTGCTTTCATCAAGGCCATGCTGCCAAGCAGTGAGATCATAAAAAATGCGCTGCGGACAGAGACGACGGTCTATCCTGAAATCGCTATCAGAGAGTTGGTTGCCAACGCGCTCATTCATCAGGATTTCAGTATCCGGGGGGCCGGGCCAATGATTGAAATTTTTGCGGATCGTATCGAAATATCAAACCCCGGCAAGCTGTTGCCATCTAAAAAGGTTGACCGTTTGATCAGGACCACACCTGAATCGAGAAATGAGATATTGGCGGCTGCTTTCCGCAGATACAATATTTGCGAAGAACGCGGCTCAGGGCTTGAAAAAGCCGTTGCAGCCATAGAACTGTATGGATTGCCACCCTTGAAATTTGAGGAACTGGAGAACTCCTTCAGGGTAACCATGTACTGCCCCAAAACCTTCGCAGAGTTGACACCGATGGAGAGGGTTGAAGCCTGTTACCAGCATAGCATCATAAAATATTATTCCCGTGGCGGCATGACCAATACCAGTCTTAGGGAACGATTCAAAATGCACGAAAAGCAAAGACCACAGGTTTCTTTGGTCATAAAAGAGGCGCTGGCACAGGGCAAGATCAAGCCCAAAGATCCCAACAATGTTTCAACAAAATTTGCTGAATACATACCTGCCTGGGGATAGTTCTTGCTTAACTCTAAACCCGACAAAACGTGCAACGCATTGATACAAATGCATTATATCAAGGCCCTATCATTAAAAGAACTCAAGCCGGCAGACAATTCCCTCAATAAGGGTGGGTGGATAATAAAACCCACACATCGAAAGGAAACGTTCCCAAGCCTGGCGGTTAACCAAAAGCGATTCAAGCTGCCTTCAGCATAAAATCTACATGCACCGCATCGAAAGGAAAGTAATTGGGCTGACAACACCAGAATCCATCTTCCGGAAACATCACCGCCGATAAAGCTTGAAGAACATGGCCGCCTCCAGATAAGATCAAACATCCATAATGCATGACTTTCCGGAGGACTAAAATGAGCGACGAGAAAATAAAACTGATCCTCTACTGGAGCGGCCTGGCGTTTTTTTTGCTGCTGGAGCTGCGCGAATCCTACCGACCGGCAACGGTTTCCAAGCTGCAGCGCTGGCTGACCAACCTGCCGCTTTCCATTGCCAACGGCCTTTTCTATCACATGGTATACGCCGCGCCGCT
>MGTE01000124.1:14174-31058 GCA_001799275.1 Deltaproteobacteria bacterium RIFOXYD12_FULL_57_12 | reverse complement strand
GCTCCGGCAATCAAGGCAAATAATATCGCCATCTCACTGAGTTGGCGCAACTCAGAAAGTTGAGGTACAACGAGTGACTTATTGATGTCTGATCGACAAGGGGTGGAAATTGATTACTGTCCACAATGCCGCGGTGTCTGGCTTGATCGAGGAGAGTTGGACAAGATTATCGAACGTTCCGGTCCTGCTGCCGCACCGCAACCACTTTCAGGACCTGAACAGCGGTATCGTGAACCTGATCATCTCTCATCTCACAAGAAACATGGTCACGGACACGACGACCACCACGATTCAAAGCATGGATATGGAAACTCTTACAAGAAAAAATCTCTCCTGAAAGATCTCTTCGATTTTTAATTGTCAATTACATCTGAGGGCGTTAGCCATGAAATCGACTCTCTTTTTTCTCGCAGTCGTATTGGTTTTGCCAGTGCTTGCATTTGCTGATGATGACCATCATAAAGGAACCAAGCAGTTGTCGGTAGTCGTAAATGACATCTATAAGAATAGTTGTGGATCGTGTCATTTTGCCTATCAGCCAGGTTTGTTGCCATCGAAATCATGGGTGAAGATTCTTGATGAGCCAGATGCTCACCCGGGAGGTAACGTTTCTCTTGATGAGAAGGCGAAATCAGAAGTAAGGAACTATCTTATCCAGAATAGTGCTGAAAACAGCCACTCAAAGAGGTCAAAGAAAATAATGAATTCGATAGGGAGTGACGCGCCGGTCAGGATTTCCGAAATTCCCTATATCAAACATAAACACCATGAAATCAAGCAGGAAGTATTCGCACGCAAAGCCATTGGTTCAAGGGCTAACTGTATTGCATGTCATAGGAGTGCGGAAAGTGGTGGTTACGATGACGATGATGTCGTTATTCCAAAATAAACCTTTTACCGACCGACTAACTTGCCAGCGAGAGGTTTTGCTGCGCCGCGCGGAAAGCTTGTTGGCATTGCATGTTAGTCGGTTGTAACTCTGAACGTTTTCCAAAAAGAATGCCATGGCTCTTTTGCTTCTTAGACAGGCGGCAGCAAAGACTTTGCTGCGTTTTTTTCGGCTGATTGGCTGGCTGGCTGCTGTCGTGGGAATTGTTTCGGGCCTGGCGGTGCATCCAGCCCCGGCAGGTGATCATGAAGCGAGGGAAGCGGGAAAGTACGAGAGTAAATTTTATGGCACCGTGGATAGTCTGCCCCAGGATCGCATCGGTATTTGGGTTGTGAACGGCAGGCAGATCGTGGTGACCAGAGAAACCAGGATCAAGGAAAAACACGGCCGCTCCGAACCGGGGGCCTATGTGGAGGTGGAGGGTAGCAATACGGGCGAAACATTCACCGCCTTCGAGATCTCAGTCAAACGCGCAAAACAACAAGAGAGGCCATGAAGATTCTTATCATCGAAGATGAGATGAAACTGGCCGGCCTGCTGCAAAAAGGGCTCGCCGAAAACGGTTTCACCGTTGATTTGTGCTATGACGGCCAGGAAGGTCTACATATGGCGCAAAACTATCCTTATGACGCGATCCTTTTGGACCTCATGCTGCCGGACATGGATGGCATCACCATCCTCCAGGCATTGCGCGCCCGGGAAAACGATGTTCCGGTCCTGGTGGTCACCGCCCGGGGCGAGATCGAGGAGAGGGTGATAGGCCTTGATTCGGGCGCCGACGACTATATTGCTAAACCTTTCGATCTGGCCGAGCTGATGGCCCGGCTGCGCGCCGCCATCAGAAGAAGCAAGGGAAAGCCTTCGCCTCTAATTGCGGTCGCCGATCTTTCCATCGATACCAACGCGAAAACGGTCAGCCGGGCGGGCCGGGCGATTACGCTCTCGGCCCGGGAGTACGCTCTTCTCGAATACCTGGCCTTGAACTCGGGCCGGGTGGTGAGTCGCGCCGAAATGATCGAGCATATCTATGAAACGCAGTACGAGTGGGACAGCAATGTCATCGATGTCTACATCAATTATCTCCGCAACAAGATCGACAAAGGCTTCAGTCCGCCCCTCCTCCATACGGTACGCGGCGCAGGCTATATCCTCAGGGGCCAATGATGCCGTTTTTCCTGCGATCCATAACCGGCAGACTGGTTTTCTGGTTTTTTTGCTGTACCGCTATCCTTTTGACCGCCGCCGGGGCTGTCCTGGACCATGAGGTCGGAAAGATCGTCTTCTCTTCGGTCGACCGGACGCTACACTCGAAACTCCAGATCATTACCGGCCTTCTGCACGAAGAGCATGGCACGGTTGAGCTCGAACTCTCGGAGATTATCGCCGGCGAATACGTCATCCCCCGTTCGGGTCATTACTACCGGATTATGCGGGACAAAAGGATATTGGCGGCATCACCCTCGCTCGTCCATGCCGATTTCGATTTTGTTCCAGCCCGGTCCGAATCGGACAACCAGTTTCCAGGCGAAACCATCTACACCTCCATCGGGCCGGATGATGAACCGGTCCGGGTGCTTCGTTACCGGCACGCGGCCTTCAATGCAACCTTTGACATAACCCTGGCTGAAAACCTGCGGGAGGGCCTTGGCATGATAGCCACGTACCAAGGGTTTCTTCTGGGTATCATCCCCCTCGGCATTGTGATCCTTTGCCTCACTGCGTGGTGGATCGCCAGGGTTTCCCTGCGGCCGATTGCCGCCTTTTCCTCGACCATTGCGGCGATCAGCCACAAAAACCTGACCGACCGGACCGATGCGGGCCGCATGGTTCAGGAGTTGACCGCCTTGGCAAGTTCCTTCAACGGCATGCTCGACCGTCTCCATACCGTGTTCGAGAGCCAAAAACGGCTCATTGCCGATGCCTCCCACGAGCTCAAAACCCCTTTGTCCGTGATCAAGACCCAATGCGATGTCGTCCTCCAACGGACGAGAACAACAGGGGAATATATCGACGCCCTCAAGGCGATCCAGGCATCCACCGAGGACATGGCCAGACTCGTCCTGGATTTGCTATCCCTGGCCCGGATCGATGCGGGGCTGATTGACGCTTCGGACTTCACGTCACTTTCCCTTAAGGAGTGTCTTGACAAAGCGATAGCGATGACCGGGCAACTCGTCAGCAGTAGAAAGGTCAACATCATGTTGACGGACCTCGCCGCCATTACGGTCATGGGCTCCCGAATTGGCATAGTGGAAGCCTTTTTGAACATCATCGACAACGGGGTCCGTTATAACCGGGAGGGAGGTTCGGTGACCATAACCGCCAAGACTGTCGGGGGGAATGCGGTTGTTGCCATTGCCGATACGGGCATGGGTATCGCGAGTGGCGATCTACCGAAGATCTTCGGGCGTTTTTACCGCGCCAGCGCCGTCAGAAACACCGAAGGAACCGGTCTTGGCTTGAGCATAGCACAATCGGTGATCGCGGCCCACGGTGGTGAAATCAGGGTGGAGAGCGAACCAGGTGCGGGCAGCCGGTTCACAATCCTACTGCCGCTCGGTGGTCTGGAGCAAAAAGGCAAAAAAAGTCTTTTGAGGAAAGCATCATGACGGGCAACACCGCCTACCGCCTGGGCAACTACCGGATCACCGGCTGTGAGAATACCCTGTACTGGTGGGAGGCCCACCTTGCCCTGGGCGTGCAACGGCGCGGCAGATGCTTTGTCCATAAAAATCTTCTCGTTATCGGCCACAGCAGCAGCGATGAGGATGGTTATCTGATAGGAGAATTTCTAGAAGAACTCCAGCAATTGCCGGGATGGGAGAAGACCCCTTACTATTGCTTTGTTCATGAACTTTTTCATGTTGCTACCGGGAGAATCCCGGAAAATGAGATACTCGATCAATGGTCGCGAAATCCCGCGCAGAAAGACCCCGTCTGCGGCGTGGCCCCCGGAACATTCAGGCTCGGCCGCTACCGGCTCACGGTTGCAGACGACGGAGAGATATCCTGGCAAAGCTATGGAAGAAGCGGAGAGTTTATTACAGGCCCCTGCTTTATCGAATCCGCGCTCCTGTGTATCGGCCGCTCGCGGACAGTCGAAGAAATCCAGGGAAGGCAGGAGTTTTTAGCCAGCCTTAACCGTTTTCCCCAGTGGGAACGAACTCCTTTCTGGTGCCATGATTCGGCGTTGAGGCCATGCCATCAACACCACACTGACGGAAACCACGCTGCGTTTTGGAAGTCCTGGATAAGAGACGAAGATTCATCAGCACATCCAGTCCATACACCGTGGCGCCACGAGGACGAGGCCAAGTGCGATCATAGGCGGCCCGAAGATGCTGAATCGTTCTCAAAAGTCAGCCCCAAAGAAAGGGCACAACAATTTTTCTGGACTTGGTACAAACGGTTGCAGGCAATAAGAATGCCTCATGTCTGGTTTAAAAAAATTCTGCCGAATTATTGGATGCTAATCGTTGCAGCTGCGCTGCTGTTTGGTATGGCAATGCTCCTGTATGCCTTTGAAAAAGGCCTGTCCTGGCCGCACTTGTTCACAACACACCATAAGGAACATCACGACCACGATAGCGGTCATTACAAAAAACATGAACGATAAGGAGTCACGATCATTTCTAGTATCCATGAGGTATTCATCGCATATTGTGAATCCCAACCTCACAATATTTCCCGCTGGCCGGGCCTCTCCTGGCGGCATCGATTTTTTCATTGTAAAATTGCGGCGCTCAGAATACAATAGCCGATCTTTTTGTCCGGCACCATCCTTGGACGAATGACGAAAGGATACTTCAGCGGGTTGTCGCGTTGGCGCCAAGAGGGTCGTGAGTGCCGGGCAGGCTGTGTTCTTTTTTAGAAAAAAATATTGAGGAGAGGTGACCGAGTGGTTTAAGGTGCACGCCTGGAACGCGTGTGAACGAGAGTTCCGAGAGTTCGAATCTCTCCCTCTCCGCCAGAGAGCTGGATACCAGTGTGATAGCCGGGTCCTGCGCAACAAAGACTCGCAAACCCCGCCAGGTCCGGGAGGAAGCAACGGTAGTGAGTAACTTTGTGTGTTGCAGGGGTGCCTGGCTATCCTTTTTTGTGGGCCCATGTGTAATCGTTCAGCAGCACCCCATCTGCGGAGTTTATCCCCCTTCTTTTCGGGGGAGCATCGGCCTGCTCACGTAGCACCAGTACAGTTCGCAGACCTCTGGAGTTTATGCCCTTCAGGGTGCGCATCTGGGGCACTGCTGAACGATTACAATGCCGGTGGTTATGGACCCTTTTAGCTCACCCGGTGAACGGTTACGCCCATGTCGTACTTAGTTCTTGCCAGAAAATGGCGGCCGCAGACCTTTGAGGAAGTGGTCGGCCAGCAGCCGGTAGTCCGGACCTTGCAGAACGCCATTGAGCGGGGCCGGGTGCCCCATGCCATTCTGTTCAGCGGCGTCCGGGGGGTGGGCAAGACCACGCTTGCCCGGATCATGGCCAAGGCCATGAACTGCCGCACCGGCCCGACCCGGATCCCTTGCAACCAGTGCGACGCCTGCCTGGAGATCACGGCCGGCTCGGCCATTGATCTGCACGAAATCGACGGCGCCTCCAACCGCGGCATCCAGGAAATCCGCGAACTCAAGGAAAACCTTCGTTTTTTTCCGACCAGGGACCGTCACAAGATCTTCATCATCGATGAAGTGCACATGCTGACGACCGAGGCCTTCAACGCCCTGCTGAAGACCCTGGAAGAGCCGCCGGCGCATGTGCTCTTCATGTTCGCCACCACCGAACTGCACAAGATTCCGATCACCATCCTCTCCCGCTGCCAACGCTATGAGCTGAAGCGGGTCGCCTTTGCCGAACTGGCCGGTTTTTTTCGTCGAATAATCATGGCTGAGGGAGTTGTCATCGCTGAGCCGGCCCTGGATTTGATTGTCCGGGAGGCGGGCGGCAGCGTGCGCGACGGCCTCAGCCTGCTCGATCAGCTCTTTTCCTATGGGGGCCAGGAGGTCAGCGAGGATGACGTGCGCCAGGTGCTGGGCCTGGTGGACAGTCAGATCATCGGTTCCATGGCCGAGGCCCTGCTGGCGGGCGATCTGGCTGGCAGCCTGCAACTCCTCGATACGGTCTGTTCGTTTGGCATTGATCTAAAACGGCTGGCCAACGATCTGCTGGCCAGATTCCGGGCTCTGCTGGTCTGCAAGGTAAGCAACCAGCCGGAAAAGCTGCTGGAGATGGCGGACCAGGAGCTTGCCGGCTTGCGGGAGATCGCGGCTGCGCATGGCGTTGAAACGCTTTTTCAGTATTTTCAGATGCTGCTCAAGGGCATTGACGAGATGCAGTATTCGACCCAGCCCCGTTTGATGCTCGAAATGGTTTTCATGCGGGCGGCGCAGGCGGGCAGCGTGGTGCCAATGGCCGCGATTCTCGAGAAACTCGATAGTCTGCTGGCCGGCGATGGGGGAGTGCCGGCCCTGGCAGCCACAGCATCCGATCCGGCAACGCCGCGGGCGGCGCTCGGTGCCGCAGTGGTCGTTGCAAAGCAGTCTGCGCCGGGCGAGACCTCTGCCCCGGCGGTAAGCCAGGACGCCTTGCTGTCCGAGTCCCGGGCCGAAAAAGTCGCGCCGACGCCGCCCGTCGAGACGCCACCACCGGCAGTTCAGACAACGGAGTCGCGGCCGGTCGACACTGACAAGCCGGTGTCGCAAAAAGAGGTTCGCCGACATTGGGATGAGTTCATCGATTATGTCATGGCGCGTCGGAAATGGATGGGGCTTGTTCTGCGCCTGGCGGCCGGGATTCGTGAGCAGGAGAACGAGGTTGTCGTCAAATTCGATGATCTGTCGGAGTGCAAGCGGTTGCAGGATCCCGAGCACATGAAGGCCCTCACGGAATTCTTTCTGGATTTCTTCCAGAAAGAGCGGCGGCTGACGATCATGGTTCAGGGTCGGGAGACGGCAGGACATGCGCCGGGCCAGGAAAACCAGACGCCTCGGGAGGAACGCCGGGCCTTGGCCAATGAACCACTGGTGCAGACGGCCACCGAGGTCTTCGGCGGCCAGGTGGTCAACATCCGGACCGGGCCGCGCAGTCGCTGACCCAAGCGGCGCGGGTCGAGCAACGGACATTGTTTCTATTTGAGAAAATCAACGGGTTGGCGCAATACAGAAAGTTGGGACTGGAATATAGCGAACCGGGAGAAGTGTATTGTATGGACATGAGCAGCCTTCTTAAGCAGGCGCAGAATTTTCAGCAGAGGTTGAAACAGCTGCAGGATGAACTTGCCACTAAAACCGTTACCTCCTCGGTTGGTGGCGGCATGGTGTCGGTGACGGTCAACGGCCGCCATGAACTGCTTGCCATCAGGATCGAAAAAGAGATCATCAACCCGGCGGACCCGGGCATGCTGGAAGACATGATCCTGTCGGCGGTGAACGACGCCATGCGCAAGGCCCAGGAAATGGCGCAGGCCGAGATGGGACAGCTGACCGGCGGCTTGCAGATTCCCGGCCTGTTTTAGCCGGCAGGGTCGGAAGCCTCATGCACATCATCCCCCCCGCTCTGGACAGGCTGATCCGCGATCTCAACCGGCTGCCGGGCATTGGTCGCAAGACCGCGACCCGGCTGGCCCTCTATATTCTCAGGCATCCGGCGGCCGAGGCCCAGAGTCTGGCCAGGAATCTGGCCGAACTGCACGGCGCCATCCGGCTCTGTGAGAATTGCTGCATTTTTTCCGAAATCAGTCCCTGCGCCATCTGTTCGGACCCGAAACGGCGGTCTGATCTGGTCTGCGTGGTGGAGGAGCCCGGCGACCTGATGGCTATTGAGAAGACCGGTGTGTACAAAGGCCAATATCATGTTTTGCACGGCGTTCTGTCACCGGTTGACGGCATCGGCCCGGAGGAAATCAATGTGGATCGGCTTCTGGCGCGTATCCGGCGGCAGAAGGTGGCCGAGGTGCTGGTCGCCACGAGTTCGACCGTGCCCGGCGAGGCTACGGCCTCCTATCTGGCCCGGCGACTGCAGCAGGAGCCAGTGCGGCTGACCAGGCTTGCCTGCGGCATCCCCATGGGGATGGACATCAAGTATGCCGACGAGATCACCCTGGCTCGGGCCATTGAGGCCAGAAGCGAGACCACAGCCTGAAAATTTGTAAGCGGTCACAGGGTACCGCATCTCCTTTGGCATCGGCCTGCCCGCATACCTGATGTATAGCGAACAGGCCTCTTTCGCGGATCTGCGGCACCCTGTAACCGCTACAGGCTTTGGTGCAGGCGCTGTCCTGGGCTCCTTTGCCCTGTGGTCAGTTACGAAAATTTGTTGTGTTCACACCCACATTCCCCTTGACACAACAGGCCAGAACTATTATTTAGTGTGAGTTTTTCAGGGATTGATTTTCCGCGTTGCGGCCATCCCCTTTCCCCAAGGTGCCGGCAGGCTCCTTGGGTGTTCCATCAGCAGTGAATGCAGTAGGCGCGTAGCTCAGTGGGAGAGCGCTACCCTGACGCGGTAGTTGTCGGCGGTTCAATCCCGCCCGCGCCTACCATATTTTTTGTTTTTTTGGCAGCAGACCCCCTTGTTCTGGATACAGGCTCCGCAGTTGCGCGACCCGCGCAGCATTGGCAAACGCCGGGCGGGGCCTTTCTGTTATGTGGCGCCGGCTTGGTGCCGACGGCCGTGGGGCGGTTTTCGGGGTGGGAGCCGCGATCGCGCGTCTTCAGAAACTGGCGGGACGGATGAATAAAATGGCTGAGATTACGGTTGGTCTGAAAGAAGGGCAGCGGACGCAGTGCGCGCCGACCGCGACGGTGGGCGAGGCCCTGGCAACGCTCGTCTCCGGCAAGCAGCGCAAGCAGACACTTGCCGTCCGCATCGACGGACGGCTCGTTGATCTGACGACGCCGCTCGCCGAGCTTGCCATGCCGGAGGTGGAACTGGAGCTGGTTGGCGCCGACGCGGCCGACGGCCTTGAGATTCTGCGCCACATCACGGCCCACATCATGGCCCAGGCCGTCCGCAGCCTATTCGGTGCGGTCAAGGTCGCGATCGGTCCGGCCATTGACAACGGCTTTTATTACGACTTCGATCGTGCCGAGCCATTCTCGACCGACGATTTTGAACGGATCGAAGCCAAGATGCTCGAGATAGCCAGGACCGGGCAGCTGTTTACCCGGCAGGTGGTTTCCAGGCAGGAGGCTATGGCGCTTTTTGAACAACAGGGTGAAACTTACAAGCTCGAACTGCTGCGGGAAATCGAGGCGGAGACGGTCACCCTGTACCAGACCGGCGATTTTGTCGATCTCTGCCGCGGTCCGCACGTGCCGCATGCCGGCTGGCTGCAGGCCTTCAAGCTGATTAAGCTGGCTGGGGCCTACTGGCGGGGCGACGAACGCAATCCCATGCTGCAGCGGATCTACGGCGCCGCCTTTGCCGACAAGAAGGCGCTGGCCGCCTATCTGCATGCTCTCGAAGAGGCGAAGAAACGCGATCACCGCAAGCTTGGCAAGGAACTGGCCCTGTTTACCGTGCAGGATGAGGTGGGACCGGGGCTCATCCTCTGGCAGCCCAAGGGCGCTCTGCTGCGCAAGCTCATCGAGGACTACTGGAAGGAGGAGCATTACCGGCACGACTACGAACTCCTCTACACGCCGCATATCGCCCGCCTGGATATGTGGAAGACCAGCGGTCATTTTGATTTTTACGCCGAGAACATGTATGCGCCCATGGTGATTGACGAGGTGCAGTATCAGATCAAGCCCATGAACTGCCCCTTTCATATCGCCATCTACAAATCCAGCCGGCGGAGCTATCGTGATTTTCCCATCCGCTGGTGTGAGCTGGGCACGGTGTACCGCTACGAAAGAACTGGCGTTTTGCACGGTCTGCTGCGGGTCCGGGGCTTTACCCAGGACGATGCCCATATCTTCTGCCGGCCTGAGCAGCTGGAAGATGAAATTTTCAACATTCTGGACCTGAACCTGCACATCCTCAAGACCTTTGGCTTTGATCAGTACGATGTGTATCTTTCAACCCGGCCGGAAAAATATGTGGGCAGCGATGAGCACTGGCAGCAGGCCACCGAGGCCTTGAAGCAGGCCCTGGAGAAAAAGGGACTGGCGTACCAGATCGATCCGGGGGAAGGGGTGTTCTACGGGCCGAAGATCGATATCAAGATTAAGGATGTCCTGGGCAGGTCGTGGCAGTGCTCGACCATCCAGGTGGACTTCAACCTGCCCGAGCGTTTTCAGATCGGCTACACCGGCGAGGACGGCAAGGAGCATCAGCCGATCATGATCCACCGGGCCCTGATGGGTTCTCTGGAGCGGTTCATCGGCGTGATGATTGAGCACTATGCCGGCGCCTTTCCGCTGTGGCTGGCGCCGGTCCAGGCCAGGCTCCTCAATATCACCGATAGCCAGGCAGGATTCGTCGAAACGGCGTACAGGGAAATGCGGGCCGCCGGGCTGCGGGTTGAAAAGGATTTGCGAAACGAAAAACTTAACTATAAGATACGCGAGGCACAGCTCGTAAAAATCCCGTATATGCTGGTGATTGGCGACCGGGAAGTCGAGACGGCGACGGTTACGGTGCGACGGCGTGACGGCAGCAATCTGCCGGCCATGTCCGTTGCCGAGTTCGTGGCGCTGGTTCGGCAGGAATGCGCCGCTGGCCGGCGCTTGAATGGCGCGGCCGCATAAAAGGGCACGGGATCACAGCGGCGGGGAGGCCTTTGCCGGGCACCTTGTCGGCGAAGTGGAAGCAACTTTAGGGAGGTAACGGTATTAAAAGAAAAGGTAGGCAGGAAGTTCCCAAGCGTGAAATTAAAGTGCGGATTAATGAGTTCATCACGCACGACAAGATAAGACTCATCGGCGATGACGGCGCCCAGCTCGGTATCATGTCGGCAAGAGAGGCCTTGGTTATGGCGGAGTCGACCGGCCTCGATCTGGTGGAAATCTCGGAAACCGCCGATCCACCGGTCTGCCGGATCATGAACTATGACAAGTTCCGGTATGAGCAGAGCAAGAAGCTGCAGGAAGCCAAGAAGAAACAGACCGTGGTCGAGGTCAAGGAGATCAAGTTCCGGCCCAAGACCGAGGAGCACGATCTGAATTTTAAGATAAAGAATATTAAAAAATTCCTGGCCCAGAAGAACAAGGTAAAGGTGACCCTGCGCTTCCGCGGCCGGGAAATCGTCTATGCCCAGAGCCATGGGACAGACGTGCTTGCCAAGATAAGCGAGGCCATTGCCGAGGACGGCGTGATCGTGCAGGCGCCCCACATGGAAGGCCGGCAGATGGTAATGCTGCTCGGCCCCAAGGGGGGCTGAGGCCTTACAGGCGGCGCACCGAGCATCTGCCCCGGCGATACAAGCCAAGCGAGAACCAGGCGACAGCGGTCGCCTTCGTGTTATTTTTTTTAGAGACAGCAAACAGGGAGAGACAATATCATGCCGAAAATGAAGACAAAAAGAGGCGCGGCCAAACGGTTCAAGATGACCGGCACCGGCAAGATTGCCCGGAGCAAGGCCTTCAGCAGTCATATTCTTACCAAGAAGACAACCAAGCGGAAACGCGGTCTCAGAAAGTCCGGCCTGGTGGACGACGCGGACATGCGCGGTATGCAGAAGATTTTGCCGTACCTGTAAGACCCTGTTCCACGTTGTAGTCTTTCAGGATTATGGTAACTACTCAGGTTGTTTAGACAGTTAGACTGTAGTCTGTTAGCAGAAATCGATTAAAAACAAGGTGCAACGCTTACAATTTCTGGAATTTTTCAGCTGCTAATAGACTAAACGCCTACAGACTATCCACCTGATAGTTACGAATTATGTCTAAAAACCATTCAAGATGATGCGCAAGGAGAAGATATATGCCTAGGGTAACACGCGGCTTTAAGGCTCGCCGCAGAAGAAACAAGATTCTTAATCTGGCCAGCGGTTTCCGGGGCGCCCGGGGTAGTCTGGTCCGGACGGCCTCTGAGGCGGTTGATCGGGCTCTGGCCTACGCCTATCGTGACCGTCGGGTCAGAAAACGTGATTTCCGCAGCCTGTGGATCGTGCGGATCGGCGCGGCTGCCAAGCAAAACGGCCTTTCCTACAGCAAGCTGATCGGCGGGTTGAAAAAGGCCAATGTCGAACTCGACCGCAAGGTTCTGGCCCATATGGCGGTCATGGATCCGGCCGGATTTACGAAGATTGTCGAACTTGCCTCCCGGCCAGCAGCCTGATCGTCCATGCTGGAGGAGGAGTTACATCGCCTGCTTGCCGAAGCGATTGCCGAACTGACACCAATCAGCGGGCAGAAGGAGCTGGAGGCGGTCCGCGTCAGGTATCTCGGCCGCAAGGGGCTCCTGACGCAGGTGTTGCGCAATCTTGGCCAGGCTGCTGCCGAAGACCGGCCGCGGCTCGGCAAGCTGGCCAACGAGGTCAAGGAGCAGCTGGAAGCGCGGTTTGTTGAAAAGGGCGCGCCTCTGGCCACCACGCAGACCAGCGATGATCCGGCCCGGCCGCGGACGGACTTGAGCCTGCCCGGCCGGCGCGTGCCGTTTGGCCGTTTGCATCCGGTCACCCAGATCATGGACGAAGTCTGCTCCATCTTCGAGATGCTGGGCTTTGCCGTGGCGGAAGGCCCTGATGTCGAGCTGGATTTCTACAATTTCGAGGCGCTCAACATCCCCAGGCATCATCCGGCCCGGGATATGCACGACACCTTCTACGTCAATGACCGGGTCCTGCTGCGCACCCACACCTCGCCCATGCAGATCCGGGCCATGGAGAAGCAGCCGCCGCCCTTGCGGATTATCGCGCCCGGCAAGGTCTATCGCTGCGATTCCGACATCACCCACACGCCGATGTTTCATCAGGTGGAGGGTTTTCTGGTGGACCGCAAGGTCTCCTTTGCCGATCTCAAGGGGCTGCTCGCCGTCTTTTGTCAGAAGATGTTCGGTAGTACCACCTCCCTGCGCTTCCGGCCAAGTTTTTTTCCGTTTACCGAACCGAGCGCTGAGGTGGACATTGCTTGTGTGATCTGCCGGGGAGCCGGTTGCCGGGTATGCAAGCAGACCGGCTGGCTGGAGATCCTGGGGGCTGGGCTGATTGATCCGGCGGTGTTTCGGATGGTCGACTACGATCCTGAGGAGTACAGCGGTTTTGCCTTTGGCCTGGGGATCGAACGCATCGCCATGCTGCGGTACGGCATTGATGACATCCGCCTGTTTTACGAAAACGATCTGCGATTTCTCAGGCAGTTCTGACGTGTCCCGCCCAGTGTCGGCGCTGTCCGGGCGAGTCCTATCCCCTTTGTAAACAAAATTTGTTACGTCCATGAAATTCACGCTTAACTGGCTCAAGGAATATCTTGACATCGATCTGTCGGTCGAGGCAATCGCCGACCGTTTAACCATGCTCGGCCTGGAGGTGGACAGCGTTACCCGCCTGCATGAAGATATTGCCTCCATCCGGGTGGCGCGGATTGTCACGGTGCAGCCCCATCCCAATGCCGACCGATTGACAATCTGCGAGGTGGAAGTCGGTGGGGAGACGAAGCGGGTGGTCTGCGGCGCGCCCAATGCCCGGGCCGGCCTGCTCACCGCTATTGCCCTGCCGGGTTGCACTCTGCCGTCCGGACTCGAAGTGCGGGAGGCAACGCTACGCGGCGAACGTTCCGCTGGCATGCTCTGTTCCGAAAAGGAACTCGGCCTGAGCGAGGAGCATGGCGGCATCATGGAGCTGCCCGAGTCCGTAATGCCCGGCCAGCCGGTAACCGATGCCCTTGGCCTGCGGGATACGGTGATCGAGGTCGATTTAACTCCGAACCGACCGGACTGCGCCAGCGTCATCGGCATTGCCCGGGAAATGGCCGGCGCTACTGGCCGGCAGTTGCGTCTGCCGGCTGTTTCCTCGCTGCCGGACCTGAACGCCATCCCGGTGCCCTTTGCCATCGAGGTGCAGGACACGGTGGGCTGCCCCCGCTATGCCGCCCGGCTGCTGCGCAATGTCAAGATCGGGCCGTCACCCAGGTGGGTGCGGAATCGGCTGCAGGCGATCGGCCAGCGGCCGATCAACAACGTGGTGGATATCACCAACCTGGTCATGATGGAATTGGGCCAGCCCCTGCACGCCTTTGATTTCCGCAAACTGGCCAATGGCCGGATCGTGGTGCGGCGAGCCGCGGCCGGCGAGAGCCTGACCACCCTGGACGGGGTGGCCAGAGCGCTGGACCCGGAGATGCTGATGATCTGCGACGCCGAGAAACCGGTGGCTGTGGCCGGCATTATGGGCGGCGCGAACTCCGAGGTGGGATCGGACACGGTCGATATCCTCCTGGAGAGCGCCTGCTTTGATCCGGTCAGTGTGCGGCGGACTGCCCGGCGGTTGAATCTGGGCACCGAGGCCTCCTACCGCTTTGAGCGTGGCGTTGATCCGGGCGGTGTGGTGCGGGCCCTGGAAAGGGCAGTGCAGCTCATGGTGGAGGTGGCTGGCGCCGAGGTGGTAGCAGGCGGAGTTGATTGTCTGCGCGCCGGTTTACTGGAGAAGCCGACAATTTCCCTGCGGGTGAGCAGGACCAACGAGTTGATCGGCACCACGCTTACCGCCGAGGCGATTGCTGCCTGCCTGGCAGGCATCGAGATAGGCTCAACGCGGCAGGGCGACGATCTGCTGATCGTGCAGCCTCCCAGTTTCCGGGTGGACATCGAGCGCGAGGTCGATCTGGTCGAGGAGGTCGCAAGGCTGACCGGCTACAACGAGATTCCTTCCACCCTGCCCACGGTGCCCATGAGTTTTCCCGAACAGGGCGCCGGTCGTCTCCTTGGCAAACATGCGGCGTCCGTCATGACCGCCCTTGGTTTTTCCGAGGTGATCAATTACAGTTTCGTGAACGAACAGTTTTTCGACCGGCTCGGCCTAGCCGCTGATGATCCGGCCCGGCAGGTGGTGCGGCTGCTCAACCCGCTCACCGAGGAACAGGCCGTGATGCGGACCATGCTCCTGCCCGGCATCCTGGAAAACGTTCGCCACAATATCTACCAGCAGAACAACGACATCCGGCTGTTTGAGATCGGCAAGGTCTTTTTGCCCAGAAGCGGCGATGAGCTGCCAACAGAGATCCGGCAGTTGACCGCGGTCCTGAGCGGCCGCCGTCATCCCGGTGCTGCGCTCTTCCACGAGGGAAGTGCAGAGGTCGATGCCTTTGATGTCAAGGGCGCGGTCGAGGCCGTGCTCAATGAACTGGGCTTTGGCGCGGCAGTAGCGCTGCAGGCGGAAGCGGTTGGCCCGGCATACGTAGCGGCCGACACCCATACGGCGCTTGTCGTTGCCGGCGCAACCGGCGCCGCCGCAGTCCGGCTGGGCGGGTTCGGCAAGCTCGCCGGCGAGGTGCTGCGGGCCTTCGGGATCAAGCAGGATGTTTATTACATCAACCTGGATTTGGATGGACTGGACAGCCTTCCCCGGGCCGCCAGGCAATTCAGTGCGCTGCCCCGCTATCCTGCGGTGCAGTGGGATATCGCCTTGGTCGTTCCCGAGATGGTGGCGGCCGGCGAGATGCTTGCCGCGATCAGGGAGTGCCGGGAGCCGCTCCTGGAGCATGCCGAGATCTTCGACGTGTACCGGGGCAAACCGATCGAAGCGGGCCGCAAGAGCGTGGCCTTTACCTTGACTTACCGTTCTGCCGAGCAGACCCTAGATGATGAGACAGTGGAGACGGTGCACCAGAGAATACTCAACAGGCTGGTCACTGATTTTGATGGAAGATTGCGGGAGGCGCACTGATAGATGAAACGATCGAATATTACGCGGAAGGATCTGGCCGCTGTCATAAACAAAAAAATGGGTTTTTCCAAACTGAGCGCCGACACCTTGATCAATACGGTTTTTTCCGCCATGAAGGAAACGTTGATGAGTGGCGAATCGATCAAGCTCGTGCACTTCGGAACCCTGGGGGTCAGGAAGAAATCCCCCCGGCGGGGCCGTAATCCCCGTACCGGCGACACCATGACGATCACGAAGAGGAAGACTGTGTCCTTTAAACCCAGCAAGGGACTGCGGGAGAGGATTAACAGCAAATAGGGATTGTGACGAAACCTCCTGGCAAAAGTTTGAAAAAAGGCTTACGGGAATCCCAGTCGGGCAGCGGTCTGGTTCCGGACCACGGCGCGATTCCCGACAAGCTTTATTTCAAGATCGGTGAGGTAAGTGAAATCACCGGGGTGGAGCCCCATGTCCTCCGCTACTGGGAAGCCGAGTTCAAGATCATCAAGCCGCAGCGGGCTACCTCCAAACAGCGGCTGTATCGGCGCGTTGACGTGGAGCATATCCTGACGATCAAAAAACTGCTCTACGTGGACGGCTTTACCGTGCCCGGCGCCCGCAAGCACCTGGAGTCGCCGGTTGCCAGGAAGACGGAGCCGTTGGCCGAACCGGCGCCCGTCCGAAAGAAGCAGGACCACGGGGTTCTTACCGAGGTCAAGCTGGAGCTTCTTAAACTTAAAAAGCTGCTGGAAAAAGAAGGGTCTGGCAAGAAAGCTTGACAGTTCTTCCGTTGGCATGCTAAATAGGCGCACCACTGCGGCGCGTGGTTTGCGCCCGCAGAAAATAAATAGACGTTTTGGGTCGGGATGTAGCGCAGCCTGGTAGCGCACCTGAATGGGGTTCAGGGGGCCGGAGGTTCAAATCCTCTCATCCCGACCAATTATATAATAGATGGGGTTGTTCTTCCGGGCAGCCCCCCCCCTTTTTTTTGCTGCAGGGTCCTGATTTCTTCCTGCGGCAAACAGGCTGAGACAGTACTTCCTGACTCACTTTCTCGCCCCCTCCCCTGCAATACTTTCCGTCCTATTTTACGAGGCCAGTTCTGATACCGGGGTTGTTTTTTCAATCAAAGCACAGTGACCGCCGCTGATGTTCGGCAGGTCGTTGGTACGGTGGTCCCCAAAATTTGGACAATGGTGTAAGCTCTGTGTCCCTCTCAACTAAGGAGAAGACAATGAGCAAAAAGATA
>MGTE01000124.1:726-14113 GCA_001799275.1 Deltaproteobacteria bacterium RIFOXYD12_FULL_57_12 | reverse complement strand
CATCCCACCATGATCAATACCTGGAAGCGAGCCCTGCAGGACAGCGCTGCCGAAATATTTGATAAAAGCCAAAAGTCCCGCAAACAGATAGAAGCCCAGACCGATGAACTCTACCGGCAGATTGGCCAACTCAAGGTTGAGAGAGATTTTTTAGCCAAAGGGCTCAGTCGCTGAGTCGGGACAAGCGGAAAGAAATGGTCGAACCGCGCCATCCTGATCTCAGTCTTTCGCGGCAATGCCAGCTTGTTGGAATCAGCCGCTCTTCAATCTATTATCAACAGCGTCCGGCCAGGCCGGATGACCTGGAGATGATGAGGTTGATCGACAAGCAATATCTGAAGACCCCGTTTTACGGGAGTCGTTCCATGGCAAAGCATCTGAGGCGACTGGGCCAAAAATCAACCGGAAAAGAGTACAGCGCCTGATGCGACGCATGGGAATCGAGGCGATCTACCCGCATCCCAAGACCAGCATCCCGCACCCGGATCATAAAATTTATCCGTATCTACTGCGCAACCTCACAATCAACCGGCCGAACCAGGTTTGGTCGACCGACATCACCTATATTCCCCTCCACTTGGCGTGGAATACGCACCTCCACCGGGGTTACATGTACCTGGTGGCGATTATGGACTGGCACAGCCGCAAGGTGTTGGCCTGGCGCGTATCCAACAGCGTGGATACCGAGTTCTGCGTGGCCGCTCTGGAAGAAGCGATCGGCCGCCACGGATGTCCGGAAATATTCAATACCGACCAGGGCAGCCAGTTTACCAGCAAGGCATTCACCGGGGTACTGGAGGCCAACGGCATTCAAATCAGCATGGACGGCCGTGGCCGATTCCAGGACAACATTTTGTGGAACGGTTATGGTGGACCGTAAAGTATCAGTACCTTTACCTCCATGCTTTTGAAAATGGCTCTGACCTGCGTCAGGGGCTACGGAACTGGTTCAAGTTTTACAATGAGGAGCGTTTCCACCAATCTCTTAATGACAATACCCCGGATGAGATATACTTTGGCAAAACCATTCTTCAGAAGGCTGCCTGAACCCTTTATGTAAAAACAGACCAGAGCTTATTACCATGATCAGGCTGTCCAACGGCTTGGGTCCACCGCACCAACAGAAAACAGGCCAACCACTGGACATAGGACGCTCCAGTCGGGGTCCTGATTGCATCGGAGATCGTTGGTGGGCGACGAGGGCAGTATTGGCAGGCGAAAACAAGAGATTACCGAGGACAACCGGAGATGAGGCCAGGATGATGAAAAAAAATGTTAAGCTTCGGCTGGAAGAAAAAATGCTGTTGGGGTATGTTCCTGTAATTTTGATGATAGTTGGAATTGCCATTGTTGCCTTTCAGGGATTAAATGAACTTGGCCGGATCAATAAGCGCATTCTCGAAAATGATGCGCAAGTGGTACAAAGTGCAGACAGACTAATCGATAATCTGTTGGCCCAGGAGGCTTACGGCCGCAGATTCTTAATTTTGCAGGGCCAGGAGATGCGTGAAATGTTCTGGCAGCGGAGTGAAGAGTTCAAGGTTTTGGTCGACCGACTCAAAAGTTTTGCAGTGGAGGAAAACATGCCGGTCGTCAGGCTCGCTTCATTGCATGATGAGTTCGAAGATCTTTATAGACACGCTTTTTCCAGCTCGGGCTCCCCCGAGGAAGATCAGGTTCGAGAGATGGATGGGAAAATGGGAGAAAGGCTTGATGACATGATAGCCTTGATTCAGACCATTAAGGATACAGGAAGAAACAGTCAGTATCAGAAGTTGCTGAAGTCAAGCAGTATCAGCACAAACACCTTTCAGACCATCCTGTTGCTGTCCGGGCTTGGCATACTTTTTGGTTTGGGAACAATCGCGGCGATTAACAGGAATTTTTCGCGGTCGATCCGTCAATTGAAACAAGCCACCGAGCAGATATCCCAGGGAAAGTTTGATCATCTTGCCGAGATCAATACCGGTGACGAACTGGGTGAGCTGGCTGGATCCTTTAATTTCATGGCCAGACGTTTGCTCCATCTTGAGGAAATGTATCTTGATTCAAGCCCGTTGACGAGACTGCCCGGCGGTGTGACAGTGGAAAACGTGCTGCAGTTGAAGCTGGATGGCGGTAGGCCCATCGCCTTCTGCCTGTTGGATCTGGATAATTTTAAGTCGTATAATGACCGGTATGGGTACGCGAAAGGCAATATGGTAATTCGGGCGACAGCGGATATTATAATATCCGCTGTGGGCCGGCACGGAACCAAGGATGATTTTGTGGGACATATCGGCGGTGATGATTTTGCAATCATAGTCAGCCCAGCCAGATACAAAATAATTTGTGAAACCATTATTGATGAATTCGATAAGAATATTCCGCTGCTTTACAACCCGGAAGACAGGACTCGGGGTTACATCATCGGCCAGACCCGGCAGGGTCTTGAAGTGCATTTCCCGTTGATGTCTATCTCCATCGCGGTGGCGACCAATGAGCAGACAAAATTCAATAGTTATATTGAGTTGGCCGAGATTGCCTCTGAATTAAAAGAACACGCCAAGGCCCTCCCGGGCAGTCTCTATCTTGTCAATCGCCGGGAAAAGACCGATGAGTACCCGAAAAGCGAGGGCTTTTCCCCCAAGGTGGTGGAAAAGACGGGTAAGAGATGAATGCGAGGTTCGGGGTCATAGCGATTTTTGTGGTCAGTCTTTTTCTGGCGGGCGGTTGTGTGCCCAGGCATGTTTTCAGGGCCGATGCCGGATATTATCTTAATTTGAAGGCGGTCGATATCCCTGCCGAGATAACCAATCTTGAACAACTGATTGCGGATATAAAAACCGCCGGGCAGGAGGAAAAGAGACCGGAACTCTATTATTCTCTGGCGCTGCTCTTCTCACATTACAACAACCCGCAGCCCGATTACGGCCTTGCCCTTTCCTCTCTGCAACATTATGTTGAGCTGGCTGGTGAAGCAGGGAAAAAAGCAGAAGTTCGTTACCTGAATGGCCTCCTGCAGCGACTGGATGAATTGGCTGGGATGCGGGAACAATGTCAGCGGATTGACGAGGAGAAAACGCATCTGGAGCAGATTCGCGGTGGGCTGCAGAAAAAGCTGGAGGTTCTGAAAAAGGAGAAAACGCATCTGGAGCAGATCTGTAGCGGACTGCAGGAAAAGCTGGAGGACCTGAGAAAGGAGAACCTTGAGAAACAGAAGGCCATTGAACAGCTGAGGATGCTGGATATGCGCCTTGAACAGAAGAAGCGCATCGTGCAGTGATGGTTCCGTATCCCTGTCAAATCTTTTGGCCATCGTGGGGTTCGCCCTTTAGATCTTAGCACCTTATGCAGGTTCAGAAATAGGAAATCAGGTGGTTCCATGAACCCGATCACCGGCATTATTCAGCCGATCCTATACTGGCGCCAATAAAGCAGCCGCTCCCATTTTCTTCTATCATCCTGAATTTACTTGATTGTCATGTCGGCGTCGTTATTATGTCATCGTCATGTCATGGTTGTGTCGTGGTCATGACGTGGTCAGATGTTGCACAGCCTGGTAAAAACAGTCTCGAAATTTCACTGCAGAGGAATTCGTATGATCGTTCGCAAACTTCGCCTGGAAAGAGGTTGGTCCCAAGAGCAACTAGCCGAGATCAGCGGTCTTAGCGTGCGGACGATTCAGCGGATTGAGAGAGGCCAGAAGCCCAGCCTGGAGTCTCTCAAATCCTTTGCGGCAGTGTTCGAAACCGAGATTGCTAATTTAACCATGGAGGCTGTTATGTCTGATCAGGCAAAAACAAAAACAACGATCTCAGTCGAGGAAGAACGAGCCATTGTCTATGTTCGCGATATTAAGGGGTTCTATACCCATCTCGTCATCTATGCTGTCGTGGTGGCCTGTCTGTTCGCGCTTAATTTCCTCAGGAATGCCAACCATATCTGGGCTGTTTGGCCGGCGGTCGGCTGGGGAATCGGTGTTTTATTCCACGGGTTAAACGTCTACGAGGTGTTCAGTTTGTTTGGCGTTGATTGGGAAAAGCGGCAGATTGAAAAACGCTTGAAGCGCAATCCATAAATAGTAACTGCTCAGGCCGGCTGTAAATGCTCTGCTCGCCAAACGCATGAATCCGGTATTGCAGTTCGGTGCGGGGGAGGGGTCAGGCGGGCAGGCCCCATGTCGCCATGGCGCTGCCATATTCCTGTCTGACGGCACCTTTGACGTCTGTCAGCATCTTCGTGTTCATCCCGAGAAGTGGCCAGGTTTTGGGATCGATGCCGGTCATTTTCATGTCGAAACTTCTTCCTAGGGACATTACCTTGGCAATCTGATTGCCGGCATAGACCGCAAAAATAAGCAGCGAGTCCGGGCTTTCCTGGTCAACTTTTCCGACAAAAGGGTTATGGTGCAGCCGGATCGCCGTAAAGTATTTTTCCGGGAAATTCCAGCGCTCAGTCAAGAAGGCGCCCGCCTCCTGATGGGTGAAGCCGAATGTTATTTCCTCGGCTTCAGCGAGGGGTATATGCGATTCTTTAACCATTGTTATTGCTGCCGCCATCTTATCCGGGAAGGCGCTGAGCATCGCAATGATGCCGATATCATGGAGAAGGCCGCAGAGGAAGGCCTCTTCTTTCAACAGGGGATTTGTGATGCCGACGACTGTCTTGGTGGCGGCGGCGCAGCCGAGGCTGTGATGCCACAACCCCTCCATGTCAACCTCAAGGTTTTTTCTCTTGACGAAGATATCAAAGACCGAGAGGGTCAGAGCCAGCGTCCTGATCGTATTAAAACCTAGCAGGGTTATCGCCTTGTCGATCGTGGTGACCTCGCGAACCAGGCCGTAGTAGGCCGAGTTCGCGAGTTTCAGCACCTTGACGGCGAGGGAGGGGTCACGGCTGACGATTTCAGCCAGTGCCTTGGCGGTCAGCTTGTCAGACCGGGTTTCAATGTTTATCTGATTGGCTACAAGGGGAAGGGAGGGAAGATCATGCACCCGTTCGATAAGATCAGATAATGACATAAACGTTCTTTTTGCTCGTGTCAGGCTGAGGTAATCAGTGGAAAATTTGTTCTCATCATTGGGGCCGTGAATACAGAGAACTGGGTTGTGCTGTGTGGGGCATGTTTTTTTGTTATGAACGCCCCGAGAAAATGCTATACTGCCGACAAGTAAAATGGACCGGACGCTACGCTACGGATATCAGGCCGAGGCCGGCAGACTACTTTTACTGAACCAACAATAATAAAAAAAAGGAAAGATGCAAGAAATGTCTGATGATTCCGAAACACAGCGGCAGAGGCAACGCCTCCTTGTAGATGATATTTTGCTTGGCGTAACGATAATGCGCTCTGCAACAGGGCAGGAGATATGGGGTGCCGTGGTTGACCGGAGCAAAAACGGTCTTCAGCTTACCGTTCCTGTGGAGTTTTCCGCCGGAGAGCAGGTGGCAATTGGTCTGCCGCAGGATGCGGCGCTCGAATTTGCCCAAGCTGATCAGTTTGTCGGCCGGATCTGCTGGTGTCGACAGGACGATCTGTTGCCGACCAGTTACAATGTGGGCGTTGAAATTCTGTAACCGTAATCGGCGAGTTCCCCGGCTGGAGGCGCTACCTGACGCAGGCTATCCTCAGTGATTATTTTCCGTTCTTTTCAATCCTTGTTGCTCAACCTTGACAATCTCGCAAAAAACCATTGTCTCCCGCAGGGGCGCGGAGTCCGCAGAGGGAACCAACTAACCCAGCGGATCTGGAATTTTTTCAGTACCCCCTTGAGGGGTGTAAGTCCCTTAACAGCAGTTAATTCCTGAATGTCGCGTGGACGCATGGTTTGTGCAATTTTTGACCGCAACTTGTTCACAATCAACGCATAACGGACTAAAGTAAAAAAGATTTCTCTGCGTCTCTACCATCTCAGCGCGAGGATAAGATTTGCGAATTCATCAACCAGGGAGATTCATGCCCGAAGATCCCGTTTCATCCCCAAGCGATGCAGCCGGCTCTTACCACGCCAGCCGCGATACAGCCGGCGCTCTGGTTATCCGGTTTCTGGGCCGGCTTGCTGCCGACAACGCCTCGTCCATCATCCGGGAACTCGACTCGCTGCTGGCGGCCGAGCGGCCAGCTATGTTGATCGCTGACCTGGGAGAGTTGCGGCAGATCGACGATTTCGGCGTTGTCGTGCTGGTCGGTCTGAAAAAGGCCATGGGGACATTGCAGGGTCGCTTCGAGATACAAAACGTCGAAGCCGGGGTCAGCGAGATTCTTGCTATGCATCGTTTCGTCAGTCTCGGACAGGAGGGCGGGGCCGGCCGGCGTCGGTCGGCCGATATCTTCTCCAGGCTTGGCGCCCGCACGATTGCCGCGCTTCGGGAAACGGGTTACATGCTGCAGTTCCTTGGGGACACCTGCGTTTCCTCCTGGCATGTCATCAGGCACCCCAGAGTGCTCCGGCTGGGCGATACTTTAACCAACATGCAGCGGGTGGGAGTCGATGCCCTGCCGATTGTCGGGCTGATCAGTTTTCTCCTAGGCTTGATCATGGCCTTCATGTCGGCGGTGCAGCTGCAGCAGTTCGGCGCCAACATCTATGTGGCTTCCTTGGTCAGCCTTTCCATGACCCGCGAACTGGGGCCGATCATGACCGCCATCATCGTGGCCGGCCGTTCCGGTTCGGCTTTTGCCGCTGAGATCGGTTCCATGAAGATCTCCGAGGAGATCGATGCGTTGACCACCATGGGTTTTGATCCCCATATTTTTCTCGTGCTGCCGCGTCTGGTCGCGGCTGTCCTGGTGGTGCCTTTTTTGACCCTGTTTTCCGATCTTTTTGCCATTGCCGGCGGGCTGCTGGTCGGCATCACCATGCTGGATCTGACGGTGAACAATTATATTGACCAGACCCTGGCGACCCTGGATCTGTTTGACGTGGCCCTGGGCTTTTTCAAGGGCGCGGTTTTTGCGGCGCTCATTGCCTGGACCGGCTGCCTGCGCGGGTTTCAGGTAGAGGGCGGCGCGGTCGGCGTTGGCCGGGCCACCACCTCGGCCGTGGTCAGTTCCATTTTTCTCATTATTTTGAGCGACTCAATTGTTGTGGTCATTCTGCGGTACTGGGAGTGGTGAGGCCTGGTTATGAGCAATACCGAAGCAAAAGCAGGTTTGGAAACCAAGCGGCCGATGTCTGGCGAACCGGTCATCCAGGTGCGGGAGATGACCGCCGGCTACGGCAGCGAGATTCTGCTCAGGCGGCTTACTTTCGAGGTCCGGCGCGGCGAGATTTTTGTTATTCTTGGCGGCAGTGGTTGCGGCAAGTCCACATTACTCAAACATCTGATCGGTCTCAATACGCCGCTGGCCGGCGACATCGTGGTCAACGGCCGCTTAATCACCGGCCATGAGGAGGTTCTGCCGCAGGTGCTGCGGGAGTGCGGGGTCCTCTTTCAGGGGGGCGCCCTGTTTGGTTCCATGACCCTGGCCGAAAACGTGGCCCTGCCCCTGCGGGAATACACGGACTTGCCGGAGGCGCATATCGACACCCTGGTCAAGATGAAACTTGCGCTGGTCAGTCTTTCAGGCTATGAAAATCATCTGCCGTCCGAGATTTCCGGCGGCATGAAGAAACGGGCCGGTCTGGCCAGGGCCATGGCGCTCAACCCGCAGATTCTCTTTTTCGATGAGCCGTCGGCCGGCCTTGACCCCATTACCTCGGCCGAGCTTGACCAGCTGATCCTGCATCTCAACCGGACCCTGGGCACCACCATGGTGATCGTCACCCATGAACTGGCGAGCATATTCAGCGTGGCCGACCGGGTCATCATGCTGGATAAACGGGCAAAGGGAATCGTGGCCGAAGGCGACCCGAGGCATTTGCAGGAGCACAGCAAAAATCCCTATGTCCGGCGGTTTTTTAATCGTGAGGCTTAGAGTTTGTTTACGAACAAGCTCTTAACAGCAGAGAGGCGGGAAGGAGAACATGGTAAGGCGCAGAACCAAATTTCTTGTCGGCCTGTTTATGGCGGTCGGCATCACTATTGCCCTGGTTGCCGTCATCTGGCTGGGCATGAGCCGGTTTTTCGAGAAAGGCCGCTATTATGCGGTCTATTTTGACGAGACCGTCCAAGGCCTCAACGTGGATTCGCCGGTCAAGTACCGGGGCGTGGCCATCGGCCGAGTGGTGCGGATCGGCGTGGCCCCGGATTCCCGGCTCATCGAGGTGGTCATGAAGATCGAGTCCGAACTGAAGCCGGAAGACGACATGTTTGCGCAGCTTAAGGTGGTAGGCATCACCGGCAGCATGTTTATTGAACTGGACCGCCGCAAGCCGGATATGGAGATCAGGACCCCAGAACTGACATTTCCAACCGAGTATCCGGTGCTGGCCTCCCGGCCGTCGGACATCAGCGAATTGTTCCGCGGCATCGACGAGATTATGCAAAAGGTGAACGCCCTGGATATGGCCGGCATCTCCGAGCGGTTGAAGTCCACGCTCGATCATATCGATCAGGCCGTGGTCCAGGCCGATATGCCGGCGGTTTCCGGCCGGCTTCGGCAGTCGCTCGATTCAGTCGACCGGGCCATCCAGGAGATTGATCCGGCCGGCATTTCGGCCGAGGCCAAGGGGGCGCTGAGCGGTCTTAAGCAGGATCTTGACCCGCAGCGCTGGCAGGCGATCCTGGCCGGCGTCGAAGAGACGCTGCGCCATCTGCAGGAGGTGGCGGATGGCGCCAACACCCTGCTCGGCAAGACCAGCGGCGTGGTCGATCAGACCGGCACCGGACTTGTCGAGTTGAACCGCCATTTGCAGGTGATCGGTCAGGATGTCGAGCGGGCAAGCACCAACCTGAACCGGCTGCTGGAACGGGTGGCCGACCGACCGTCGGACATCATTTTTGCAGCGCCGCCGGGAGAACGGCGGCCGGCAAAGGAGCAGTAAGCATATATGAAAACGTACTGGCGACCGAAAATGATACCAATCATGATGCAATCCGGTTTGTTAACGGCGCTGCTTCTGGCTCTGTCCATTCTGCTGCCCGGCTGCGCCATGCACCAGCCTGCCGACCGGATCGACTATTACACCCTGGAGTATGAAGCCGCCCCGGCGCCGGCCGTGGCCGTGCCCCTGCCGGTGGTGCTGCGCATCGAACGCTTCAGCGCCGCGCCCGAGTATCGCACCGATCGCATGGTATACCGGGAAGCGGATTTCAAGCGGTCGGAGGATTACTATCACCGCTGGCGGAACAGTCCGGCCGATCTGGGCACCTATTTTCTGGCCCGTGATCTTAGCCGGCGCGGTTCGCTGCAAGGGGTGGTGGCGCCGGGCAGCGCCTCAGCAGTCACCCATGTTCTGGAAGGGGAGGTTGAGGAGTTCATCGAATGGGATGGCGCGTCGGGCTGTGAGGCGCGGTTGGCAATACAGATCACCCTGCTTGCCGCCCGCGAGCCTGATCCGGCGCGGCGGGTGCTCTTGCAGAAGCGGTTTGAAGCCGCGGAAAAATGCGATCGCCGGGAACCCGCCGCCGTGGCCCGGGCGATGAGTACTGCCATGGGCAGGCTGTCGGCCGCGGTAGAACAGGCCGTTGTCGCGGCCTTGCAGTAGAACAGGCGGTGCGAAGACCATGATCGATCTCAGCAATGCAAAAACGCTGAACAGGTGCACCAGGGAATATCGAGCCGGCGAGACGCTGTTTCTCGAAGGCGATGACACCCTCGACATGTTTGTCCTGGTGCGCGGCCGCCTGGAGGTGTACAAGGACAATCAGCTTATCGCCGAAGTGACTGAACCCGGTTCCCTGGTAGGCGAGATGTCCTATCTGCTGGGTTCGGTGCGGACGGCGACGGTCAAGGCCGTGGCGGACAGCCAGGTCATCCCCATTGCCAGCGGCAGGATTGCCGATTGCCTGCGGGATGTTCCGGAATTTGCCCCGCAGATCGCCCAGAGCCTTGCCCGGCGCCTGCAGGAAACAACTCAGGTGGTGCATGGTCTCAAGGAGTTCTGCGACCAGCTGCCCGATGCCGTGATTATGACCGATCGGGACCTGCATGTGCTGGCCTGGAACCGGGCGGCGGAAAAGCTGCACGGTTTGAGCTGGCAGCAGATCAAGGGCGGGCAGTTGGAGGATGTCTACATGGACCCGGAGGAATACCACCGGTTCATCGGCGATGTTCTGGCCGGTCGTGCGCTTCATGAAAAAAAACTGTGGATCAAGCACCCTGACGAGGGGCAACGGTATGTCTCCACCAGCACTACGGTGCTGTATGACGGCCACCACAATGTTGACGGTTTTCTTTTTCTCAGCCGGGACGTGACGCAGGTCCGGAAACTTGAGGAAAAATACCGGCTGATCCGCAACTGGCTGCTGCCGATTATGGCCGTTCTGGCGCTGGCGGTCGGCGGCCTGACAATCAGCGTTCCCCGTTTTTCTAAAGGCATCCAGGTGCTGGATCGGCAGCAGGAAAGCTTTCGGGCGAGGATCCAGCAGGATTCGCAGAGGTTGTCCTCCTCTCTGGCGGAACCTCTTGCCGCCGGTGACACCACTGCGGTCACCGAGTTGTTTCGTCGTTATTTCGTGGAGCAGGCCCCGGAGTTTCATTGCATCAAGGGCTTGATCGTTCTGGATGGCGACAAGAAAGTAATCGCCGCTCATGGGCCTGCGGGGCCTGAAAACGTAGCGGTGCAGTCGGGCGTTAGCTACTCGGGGATCACCTTTCAGGGCGATGAGCGGTCGGTCTGCCGGCTGCTGAGCCTGTTTAGACCTGATAAGGAGCATCCCATGGGCGCGCCTGGCCTGGAGCTTGCCTGCGGCATGGGCAATGCCAAAAATGGCGCGCAGAGTTGGCTTGTCTTTCAGCTGGACCCAGAGCGGCTGAGCCGGGAATTCGGTATTGACCAGGAGGTGCTGGCCAGAATGAGGTTCTGATAGAAAGGCCGCCAGTTATGAGCCCGTTATTTTTCCCGAAAACATTTTTCTTGACGGCCGTCTTGCTGCACGTATAGGCTGCAATACGAAATTCGCATGACCGGTTAAGGTACATTATGGACTCATCAGACCCTCTATCTTCGCTGAAAAAAAAATCTGCCAGCCTGACCTGAAGCCGTTCTTCCTCCGTGAGCGTGCCTGAGAATGGCCTGAAAGGCATTGCGCCCGGAGATATTCATGCGGCAGTTCCGCTACAGCCCCGCATTATTGCCTGAAACCCCGTCCCTAAACGCGGGAGACGTCTTCATTCTGCTTCTGATCGTCTCCATGCTCTATGCGGGCCAGCGTCTCGCCTTCAATGCGCCGCAGGAGATCCTTGGCCCGGAGATTTCGCTTTCGCCCCTGGCGTTGCCATGGTATGCGCTTCTTTCGGTCAGAAGGATGGCCGCGGCCTATATCCTCTCGATCATATTCAGCCTGTTTTACGGTTATGCCGCGGCCCGCAATCGAAGCGCCCGGTCGGTCCTCATGCCGCTTCTCGACGTGCTGCAGAGCGTGCCCATTCTCTCTTTTCTGCCGATGGTGCTCTTAAGTCTCACCGCCGTCATGCCGGAGAGACGCGCGGCCGAACTGGCGGCCGTCCTCCTGATCTTTACTTCCCAGGCCTGGAACATAACCTTCAGCTTTTATCAGTCCATGACCACCATCCCGCTGGAACTGCGCGAGGCGGCGGCTATCTTCCGTTTTGACCCCTGGACCCGTTTCACGACCATGGAACTGCCCTTTGCCGGCATCGGCCTGCTCTGGAACAGCATGATGAGTTGGTCCGGCGGCTGGTTTTTCCTGATGGCGGCCGAGATTTTTCATGTCGGCAGCCGTGATTTCCGGTTGCCCGGCCTCGGTTCCTACCTGCAGACCGCCGCCAATCAGGCGGACGCCGGCGCGGTCTGCATGGGCATGGGAACCCTGGTCTGTCTCATTGTTTTTCTCGATCAATGCGTGTGGCGGCCGCTTACTGCCTGGGCCGACAAATTCAAGGTCGAGATGCAGGAGCGCGACGAGCCGCCCAGTTCCTGGGTGTTTGATATGCTCAGCCGCAGCTGGCTGCTCGAACAGTTCGGCCAGCGGGTGTGGGCGCCGCTTGGCGAATGGCTGCACCGCGCTTGCCGGCGTTGTCTCGCCGGCACTATTCAGCCGCCCGAGCCGGCCCCGGAAAGGGTGGCGTTTTCCTTTCCCGTGTACGGCCTCCTGCTCGCCATGGTCGTGCTCGCCCTCTATGGGAGCTACCGGGCATCGCTGGTTCTGCTCACGCTGCCCGGCGCGTCCTGGTTCCTTCTGGCCAAGGGCCTGGTCGCCACCTTCTGCCGAGTGGCGCTCTCCCTGTGTCTGGCCCTGCTCTGGACCATCCCGGTTGGGGTGGCCATCGGCACCAACCGTCGGCTTGCCAATTTTCTCCAGCCCGTGGTGCAGGTGGTGGCGGCGGTGCCGGCCACCGCCCTTTTTCCGGTTCTGCTCCTGGGGTTTTTGCGGGTGCCGGGCGGATTAAATATCGCCGCCATCGCCCTCATGCTCATGGGCACGCAATGGTATCTGCTCTTTAATATCATCGCCGGCGCCTCGGCGATTCCGCAGGACCTCTGGAATACCACCAAGCTCCTGCGCCTTTCAACTGTGGATCGCTGGCGGATTCTGATCCTGCCCGCGCTTTTTCCCTATATTGTCACGGGCGCCATCACGGCGAGCGGCGGCGCCTGGAATGCGAGCATCGTGGCCGAATACGTCGAGTTCGGCGGCACAACCCACGCGACAATCGGGGTCGGCGCCCTGATCGCCCAGGCCACCGCCAGCGGCAACTACCCGCTGCTGCTTGCCTCGACCCTGGTGCTGATCATGACCGTGGTCTTCATCAACCGCACCTTCTGGCTCCGGCTTTATCGGCTGGCCGAGGAGCGCTTTCGCATGGAATGATTGTGAATTAGTCAAAAATCAAGGGATGGCTAAGCAAAAAGTTTGATAGACAAGGCAACGCAGTAGGTTGGATTTTTTGCGACACCATCATGAATGAAAGGAGAATGGCTTATGGTCCTAGCCGGTTCCGAGCGGCTTCTTGAGCTGTGCAACATCAACAAGGCCTATGGCCGCGGCGAAAGGCAGCTGATTGCCGTGCAGGATGTGAACCTCACCATCCAGGCCGGCGAATTTGTCTGCCTGCTCGGGCCGTCGGGCTGCGGGAAATCGACGCTGTTGCGGATAATCACCGGGCTGAATACGGCGACCTCGGGCGCTGTGCTTTATCGCGACACCCCGTTAGTCGGCGTAAATCCGCACGCCACCATTGTCTTTCAGACCTTCGCCCTCTATCCCTGGCTCACCGTACTCGAAAACGTCGAGGTCGCCCTGAAGGCGCGCGGCATGCCAGCGGCACAGCGGCAGGAAAAGGCGCTCAAACTTATCGACATGGTTGGGCTTGACGGCTTTGAATCCGCCTTTCCCC
>MGTE01000124.1:0-626 GCA_001799275.1 Deltaproteobacteria bacterium RIFOXYD12_FULL_57_12 | reverse complement strand
CATGGCCGTGGAACCGGAACTGTTGTGTCTGGACGAGCCGTTTTCCGCGCTTGATGTCCTTTCCGCCGAGGCGCTTCGTGGCGAACTAATGGAACTCTGGCATAACCAGACCATCCCCACCCGGGCGATCCTGATGGTAACCCACAACATTGAGGAGGCGGTGCTCATGGCCGACCGGATTGTGGTCATGGGCAAGGACCCCGGTCACATCGTCGCTGGAATCGCCATTACCCTGCGCCACCCCCGTCAGCGTAAGGATTCCGCTTTCCAGACCCAGGTGGATAAAGTCTACGCCGCAGTAACCGGCCGGCGGCCGCCGACTCCGGAAACAAACGGGGTGTACGCCAAGAAGAAACTGCCGCGCGCGCATCTGAACGCCCTGGCCGGCCTTGTGGAAAAGGTGCTGGCCGACGGCGGCCGCACGGATCTCTACCGACTGAGCGGCGAACTTGTGCTTGAATTGGACGATCTGCTGCCCATTGTCGAAACCGGTGAACTCGTGGGTTTTGTCACGGTTCATGAAGGCGATCTTCTCCTCACCGCGCTGGGCCGCACCTATGCCGAGGCCAGCATTCTTGCCAGAAAGGAATTGATCGCCGGCCGCATCCTCCGGCTGCCGGTGATCA
>MGTE01000123.1 GCA_001799275.1 Deltaproteobacteria bacterium RIFOXYD12_FULL_57_12 | reverse complement strand
GCTCGATTCCTCTACCCATGACATGATGTAGAGTACCCGGGGCATCCATTCGTGGCTTTCTAGGCATGAACTCGATAATAAGCCATACCACGAAAAGAAACAAGTTGTTTTAGAACCAGCGTCCCCCTTAGCACAGCGTCCCCCTTAGCACAAGTTGTTTTAGAACCAGCGTCCCCCTTAGTAGAACCAGCGTCCCCCTTAGCAGCGTCCTTAGCCTTAGCGTCCCCCTTAGCCTTACAGCGTCCCCCTTAGCTCCCTTGCGTCGTCGCGACTCCATTCATCAACGACGATTCGATATGCGACGACGTAGAACCCGACTCTGTCATCGCCCTTCCAAGTAACTTGTCACCTGCGAGCGCTGGCTTGATTTCCCATGCGATGCATTACTCGCAGATCCATTTGTTCTCTTCGAATTTATCGACCCAGTCAAGCACCTCGTAATGCCATTTCAAAAGAACAAACCCGAAGAAAAATTCTCCGAATCCGTAATCTTGCATAAGCGCCTCCTCAATGTCTTTGCGCAGTGCAGCCTTGTCGAACTGTTTGCCGCATGCAGTATTGCGTATTGTTAAGGCCGACATAAGTGCGCCGGTGCGGTGCGATCCTCTCATGCAGTGAATGTACATCTTGGTTCCCGACGATGTATCTTTGATAAGTCGGTCGAACGCCCTCCTGAACATAGGGTTGTCGGAAAAAGTGGCAAAAGGCGACGCAAGAATTTTGTATTGCACACAATTCATTCCGTAGTCGGAGCAGGAGATTACATCATCATGATGCAGCGCCTGCAAACTCATCAGGGTCTTTACACCCAGCTGCGAGAGGAACTTGTAATCTTCGCTGCCTCGGAGATAGGGGCCTATGAAGACCAAGCCTTCAGGCGCCATGCCGGCCTTTTCACTCCAAAGCGCCACCCCGAAATTTTTTATCCGAGTATTTATCCGCAATTGGTCCAACACCTCCTGTTTAGAAGGGATGGGATCCGGTGGCGTGGGTGGATTTGACGCTAAAAATTGAAGCCGTTCCAACGCGCTTGTGTCGCGAGCTGACCCGATATCCACCGCGAAAGCAGCTCCCGCGATGCACAGCACCACTGATAGTGTTGCAATCGATGAGACAAGACGTTTAATACCCCTAATATTATAGGTCATCATCCCTCACCTGTCTTCCGCAACATATCGCAGAATACTTTCGATCAATATTTCACGTGGAAACGCGTTATGGCCGACCAGGTGCCGCCAAAAAGGATGGCCAGAGCGGTTGAAAGCTGTGGCGACGGCCCAATGATCGCCGTTAAGATAACCAAGAAGCGTACTGCCTGGGATTACCGCATCCTGAATCAACACCTGGCCGTCATTACGCGGGTCAATCTGCGAGAGAACCGCGTGGAAGGGCTTTAATGCCGCAGCGGTCCGCTCTGGAGGCACGGATGCCGCCAATGAATAATATTTCACCGATTCCGGCAACCGGTGCTGACTGAGCCAGGCGAATTGCTCCTTCCGGCTCAGGCTGCGAACGCCTTCTCCATCCCCCGGCGGGCAATCACGATAAGGAGCCTCCTTCAACAGAGCCTCGTAGGTCCCCGCAAGTTTATCGGCAATGGGAGTGCCTGCTACAACTCCGGCAACACTCACGAGTGCGCGAAGATTTCGAGGCACTTTCGCGAATAGCGCCAGGGCATGCAGCGTATCCGTCACACCCTTCGAGTAGGCGAACACGACTATATCCCTGGTTGTGGCATTGGTCATCGCCTTCAGTTTTTCATAAACAAACCGTCCGTTGGCGGCCGTTGAAGACCGCCCTGGAGTCACGATCACTTCCAGATCATTATAGCCAAGTCTGCTCAAGTATGAATAGCCATCGGTTTCGGGTCGATAGCCCTCGAAATATAGTCCATCGCTGAACGGCAGCAAATGATCGGAAATGCATTCACCAAAAATCCCGGTGACAATCACCACTTTCATCACGTTCGGTGGACCGAGTGGGATCGGTCTGTGTGCATGTGCCGACGAAGGTTCAGCAAGATCTAAAAGGGTCTCGGAGCACGGCCTCCAGTCAGGATAAAGGTCTTTTCTGGCCTCAGTCACTGCACATAGGATCTCCCGGAATCGCTCGCGTCCATCGATGATGCTTTTAGCTCCTATCGGGGATAGAACCGCAGGCGGATCGCGATCACTATATTTGATAAGCGGTGCCGAGCAGCTGCTGAGCAAGCAAGCAATTGCGAAAAGTGCAACGCCCTGATAAATGCAGTGAAATATCCTCAAAATCAATACTCCCAATACCAAGTGCGATGATCTCCGGCATACAAGTAAGTAAACATCCTTAACTCAACTTTCGGAGTTCCAGCCGTGCGGCTAAAAATGAGCGCCCAGGCATAGACGATCAGCTTCTCTTCCCGGCAGAGATCGGCTAGCCGGGCGAGAAAGTCTTCCCGGTCTTTTTGATTCCGGAATATTTTTATCCGCTCGATTCCTCTACCCATGACATGATGTAGAGTACCCGGGGCATCCATTCGTGGCTTTCTAGGCATGAACTCGATAATAAGCCATACCGCAAAAAGAAACAAGTTGTTTTAGAACCAGCGTCCCCCTTAGCCACCCTTAGCCATTTTGCGTCGGCGCAGGACAGAAAGCATGGCTGTAATGGCATACTGGTCCGGGTTATCGAGTACTGCCTGGAAGGGGTGGAAGGCTCCGAACCTCTTTACCGGCTGATCACAACGATTCTTGATCACGATACAGCGCCGGCGGTGGAGCTGGCCGCCCTGTACCACGAACGATGGGAGATTGAAACAGCCTTCGGGGAACTGAAGACGCATTTGCGTGGGGAAAAAATCGTGTTGCGCAGCAAGACGCCGGACCTGGTGAGGCAAGAGTTTTATGGTTTGCTGTTGGCGCACTTTGCTATCCGTGGTCTTATGCATGAGGCTGCCTTGAAAATTGATGAAGATCCAGATCGGCTATCCTTTCTCCATGCCGTTCGAGTGGTACGCAGGAAACTCGCAAGTTTCGCAGCGTTTCCCCCCTCTGGACAGGAAAATTTTCCATGAAGCGATCCTTGCCGAAATCCTTGATGAACGGGTACCGCAACGCCGATCTCGATCTGTCCCGCGAGGAGTAAAACGCAAAATGAGCAACTATCCTCTCCGTCCACGGGAACGGAAAAAGACAGTCTATGTCCCGATCGTAGAACGCATACTCATAGTTAAGTGAACAGTATTGCCCTTAGCCCTGATCCCCGCCGAACCTTACGCATTGATGCGACTAGGTTACCGTTCTTTATTTTGCTGATAGGAGTTGAAGTCAATCGTGTCTTTGATTTCCGGCAACATTTGACGTATGTATTTAGTATCACTTTCTCGCATACCTGTGTGTGTAGGATCGGCAACTCGCATAAAAGCCATTCCAAGCATCAGGAGATCTCCTGGTGCTGCCCTTAAAAGTAAAGGAATCGGATGTGCGCCGATGGGTTGGGCATCTCTCAACTCTTCAACGTTCGTCAACCACTTGTTATAAGGCCCCCCAATGCTAAAACCAAATTGCTTGAATTTAGGCTCATCTTTGAAACTCAACAGTTGCTCGAGATAAATACAAAGCTGCTTTTTTAGTTTAGAAGTTGCAAGTTCAGTCTGCATCTTGCGTTCTGCTTGTGCTGCATCCGGCGCTACGCCAATTGTGAATTCTGTTTGTTGAGATACGGTTGTTCCGAATTCGTCCTTACTAACGAGATTGCCGGATAGGTTTTCGCCGTTCATTCCTATTATCTTTCTTGCCGCGACTGGTTGTACCGTCGGAATCGGCATTAAAACTTCAGCAACATATCGCCCGTCTTTGAGCCCACCTTTTGGGCCAAACAATTCTGAACTAAACGTGCCTTTGTCCGAAACAACACAACTCGATTGCCCCAAAAATCCATTGTTCATCTTTTCCTCGACACTCAACATCAACTCGGTTCCAAGTGGTAAATTAGTTTTCCCGTTGATATGGACGCGATTATCTGGCAACTTGGTTACGTTGATGGTCAGCGTTACATCGAAGCCAAAGACCGACGAGGGCGCTGTGAATGCTAAGAAGAAGGCAAACATTGCGATATAGCGTTTCATGGCGTAATTCTCCGTGGCAGAACGGCTTGTTCACCCGCCGGGAACACAATGCTGGCGGTGTTTTAACCACGTTCAACTCGATATGGCCTATGGAAAAAGGCCGCCCCGTGTTCCCGGTCGAGTGTGTAACAAATTGTTGGGCTTTTTCCCCTTATACATACTAAAAACTTGACGTACACCTCGGAAGTATCAAAAACCATTCAATTATTTAAGGTTAAGTTTGTTTTCAATCCCTTCAAGCTCTTTTTGAACGCCAGCGTGCAATCCATTTAGATACGCACCGTTAGTATCAACAGCTGACTCAACATCGTCCAACGAACTGAATTTTGTCACTTTGTTTCCATCCGCATCAGAGCCCCGAATATGATTACGAAGAATCGTGTTTGCGTTTGCTGCACTTTGTATATATTCTCTCCAACCCTTAATACACCCAAACAAAACCTTTAACGCCTCAACCTTTTTTTCTTCTTCTTTTCTTTTCCCAAATTCTTTTATCGCGATCACTATTGACACTATTGTGGGAATTAGCGAAACCCCAATCTGTATCCAACATTTTAGATTTTCAGTCATATATTCACCTCTATCATCTTGTGCCCAACGAATTAAGAGTTTTTGCGGCGCGTAGCAGTCGCCAAAACTCCTGTTGAACTTAACCGCGGGGTTGGCCGGTTTACTTGGAGTTTTATCGGCGGTTTTCCCGGATGTGTGTCGATAATAGGAGTAGAAAACAGGGAGGTCAAGCGATAAATAACGGGATATCCGGTGAATAGCATGGCTAGCTATCGGCCTTGCCGGCCTGAAAGAAAGACAGGGAAACAACGCCCTTAATATTTCAAGTTTTTTTGCGGTGTTGAAACCTTGCCCTGTGGCCGTCATACGACAAGACGATCCGCCTTTCCCTTTTAAACCTTCATTTATTCTCGCCCCTAACCAGCATTATTCCTGCTTCACGCACGGCAGTCAGTTTCTGTGATTGCAATAATTCTGTATGCCCAGCAAATAACGTTTCGTTGGCCGTGAATAGTTTTCCAGGTCGCACGTAACTTATACATCGCAGGCTGTGCCAATGGAAAAATCGGTATCCCGAAGCTCCATGGCGTATGAGTCGGCGTAGGGATTGCTGGTGATCTGACAAGCGATCCAGTCACCACGCCCAGCTTCAGCCAACAACAAGGCAGGACGTAATTTGTTTCGACTCAGATCGGAAAAGGGGAAAGGGAGAACGACTACTTGCCCGGCTGCAAATGTGCCCATGCCTCGTCCTCCTCGGTTTTGAGCCAATCTTCGGCCAACGCGGGTTCGGCAAGCAAGGCGGCTTCGTCGACAGACGGAGTTAGCAATGTTAATAATGCTCGTCCAGTCGGCAAGCTTGGCAGATCTTCCAGCGGGTGGATACGACCGCTGGCATCAATGTCTACTTCGATAGTTCGCAGCATGATTCGTCCCCATTTGTTTCCCGGCCTATTCCATGTGCAATCTCGGCAACGGAACGACCTGATACATCAGTCAGTGATGAAAAAACGATAGCCAGAGCGTTCTTGGAAGTCAATCTCTTTCCGGCCGGTGGCTCAGATACAGAAACTCCTGTTGGGCGTAAATTGCGGCGGGCTGTCAGGCGGCAGGGTGGTGAGTTTTTCCACGAGATGGTCGGGAAAATAGCTTTCTTTGGCCTGACGGAGGCCGGGGATGCCGAGGTCCTGCTCGCGGTTGACGTATTCGAAGCCGGCCAGGCCGTGGCGGGCGAACCAGTTGGTGATCAACTGGCCGAGCCCCGGGATATCCGGCATGGCCTTTTCAAAGTGCCAGACCGCGGTGCCCGGCCGCAGGGGTTCGGCGATGGCAAAGGCCCGCAGCATGCCGTCCACCCGGATGGCGCCGCCGATTAACGAGAACTCCCGAAAAAGGGTGAACGCTTCCCCGATGGCCGTGAATTCATGGCAGAGGCCCGGCTCTTGCGGGCAGTTTCGGAGCCGGCACCATTCCTCCTGCAGGGCGATACATTCGGGGATGAGATTTTCGGTGAGCGACTCGTATTCGCAGCGGTGGCTGGCCAGGCACTGCTTGATCCGGTTGCGTTTCTTCGCGTAGCGGCGACCGGCCAGTTCGGCCAGATCCTCGACGCGGTACACATAGTCGGCATTGGCCCGGTCGGCCTGAGCGGGCAGGCCCGCTTCCCGCAACTGGTCCCGCAGCCCGATTGGCAACCGGACAACGCCGGCGAATTTTTCACCGAGCGCCGTGGCAGCTTCCCTGATAGTGAGCGTCCCGACTGGCGGCCCGAAGAGCAGTGTACCGCCGGCCGCGTCTTGAACCAGAAAGACGAGCGAGTCGCCAATCTCCCGGTAAAACACCGGCCGGCCGTGCCGCCAGACAAAGAGATTGGTGAAGGTGTGCTCGGAGATCTCCGGCGGCCGGGCCGCCAGATAGGCGTTCACCAGCGGTCTAGCATCCTGGGTCAGGAGATGGTTGTCCGGCATGTATCCAGGCCCTGCGGGTTATTTTCGGGCAAGCAGCCCGTCAGAACTGTTTTCCCTCGATATTTTTTCTGAGCTGGGCGATTTCAAGGCCCAGGGCCACGCACTGCTTGCCGGCCATGCAGGTGTCGGCGTCGGCCGGCTCAAGAAAGTGTTTCAACTGGTGGCTTTCTTTTTTCAGATCGACCACCCACGCCTTTTTGTCCGCGTCAAAGTCAACCGCAAGGTTGATGCCGCAGGCGCCCAGATCAGGATATAACGAGGCGATTTTTTCGCACAGCTTTTTTTTGTCATGCATGGTGTCTCCTCCTTGATTTTTGATTTTCCGGGTAGACAGCCGGCGATCGGTTGGAAATAATATCTTATATGACAAACATAATCAGTAAAGGGCGTTAGTCAAGGAGAGTCGGTTTTCAGCAGAGCCGTTGTTAGGGTCTGCCTCAGGGAAAAGTGGCCGGGCCGGGGCGCCTTTGTTTCAATTTTGCTTGTTTTGTATTATATCATGTGCCGGATGTTTCGGTTGAACCCGGTTTGGCCGGGTATTTTTTTATGGTTGATAACCTGGTCGATAGCTGTTCATGAAAGTCATTCTTGCCAAAAACGCCGGTTTCTGCATGGGGGTCCGCCGGGCTGTGGAAACCACACTGGACATCATCCATCGCGAAGATCGGGGAGTGGCCACCTACGGCCCTCTGATCCACAACCCCCAGGTGCTGGATCTGCTGGCGGAGCGGGGAGTCCGCATCATCAAGGAGATTCCCGAACAGGAATCGGGCACCGTGGTCATCCGTGCCCACGGGGTGCCGCCCGAACAAAAGGAGAAACTGAAGGCCACCGGCGCCCGGGTCGAGGATGCCACCTGTCCGCACGTGGTCAAGGTGCAGGTTATTATCAAGAAATACCGGAAACAGGGCCATGCCACCGTTATTGTCGGCGACCGCAATCATGCCGAGGTGGAGGGACTGATGGGCTATTCCGGCCCACTGGGACAGGTGGTGAGCAATGAGGCGGACGTGGCTGCCATGGAATTATCCGGCCCCTATATCATCGTCAGCCAGACCACCCAGGACCATAAGGCGTTTGATTCATTAAGCCGGATGATCCTGGCGCGGTTTCCGGGCGGTGCCGTGTTCAACACCATCTGCGATTCCACCCATAAGCGCCAGGACGAGGTCCGCGAACTCTGCGGCCGGGTGCCGGCGGTGGTGGTGGTGGGCGGCAAGAACAGCGCTAATACCCAGCGGCTCGGCGAGATTATCGAGGGCATGGGCTGCCGGGCCTTCATGGTGGAGACCGAGGAGGAGCTGGACAGCGCGGCCCTGGGGCAGTACGATTGCGTCGGGGTGACGGCCGGCGCCTCCACCCCCAACTGGATGATCAGCCGGGTGGTCCGCACCCTGGAGGCCATTCCGGGTCGCGGCGAAGGGGTATCCCATATTATTTTCTATAAATTCTGCTGGTTCTTTTTAGCCACCAACCTCTGCGTCAGCGTGGCTGGCGGTTTTCTGGCCTATACCTGCGGCTTGCTGCAGGGGCTGGCTCCCCAGCCCGCGCATTTTCTGATCAGCTTTGGCTATCTCTTTGCCATGCACAATATCAATCGGTTTACCGATCAGAAGACGCAGAAGTTCAACGATCCGGTTCGCGCCCTTTTTTATCGGCGCTACCGTTGGCCCCTGCTGGTCGCTTCGGCCTTGGCCCTGGTCCTGGCCCTGGCCTTGGCCAGGGAGTTGGGCAGTCGGCCGTTTCTGCTGCTGGCCGGCATGGGACTGCTCGGCATTCTCTACAGCGTCCGGTTCGTGCCGCAGTTCATGCTGCCGGTTATCAAGGTCAGGGGCCTCAAGGAGATTCCCGGTTCCAAGACCTTTCTGGTGGCGGCGGCCTGGTCCTTTGTCACCACCCTGGTGCCGGCCTGGGGCAGCGGTGCCGCATCAAACCAGATGACCATGGGGGTGCTGGTCTTTGTTTTTTTCCTGGCCTTTGTGCGCAACGCCCTGTTCGACGTCTTCGAGGTGCAGGGCGACCGGATTGTCGGCAAGGAGACCCTGCCGGTCTGGATCGGCGAGAAGAAGACCATTATGCTCCTGCAACTGATCATGGGGCTCTTGCTCGTCCTGCTCGTGCTCTTTCCGGTACTGGGCCTGATGACGGCCGTCGGTTTCTGGTTGGTGCCGGGGGTCTGTTATCTCGTGGTGCTGTTATACTGTTATGAAAAGAAATACGTCAGCCAGGGTCCCAGGCTGGAGTTCTGGTTGGAAGGTGTTTTTTTTCTGATGGCCGCCCTTGCCTGGCTGGCTTCCTTTGCCGGCAGAGTCTGACCGGTGTTTGGCTTTTCCGGGCGTTGATGAATTCTGTATTCTGGCTCCTGAATCCTGACTCCTGAAGTTACAAAAACGGAGAATCGCATGCTGAACTGGTTTAAGAAGAAATTAGGTAAGGGAACCGGCGTCCCACCCGCGGAGACGCCACCCGCGGAGACGCGGGCCGACCAGCCGGAAACCGGCGCCCCCCAAGTCGTCCCGGTCGTCCCGGTCGCAGCACCAACGCCACCCGAACCAGCCGTTGGCCGCAGCCTGTTTCAACGGCTGCAGGAGCGACTCGCCAAGACCAGAGATTCCCTGGTCTCCCGGCTGGACACCCTTTTCCGGGGCAAAAAGCAGATCGATCAGGAACTGTTCGATGAGCTTGAGGAGATTTTAATTACCGCTGATCTGGGGGTTGGCACCACCCAGGACCTTCTGACCCATGTCCAACAGCAGGTCAAGCGGGAGGCGTTGCAGGACCCGGCGGCGCTCCGCCAGGCGCTCATGGACAGGATTCTTTACTATCTCCGGCGGCCGGAACTCGAGTCACACATGGTTATGCCCGAGAGCGGACCCTTCGTGATCATGGTGGTCGGTGTCAACGGCGTAGGTAAGACCACGACCATCGGCAAGATGGCGCACAAATTCAAGCAGGCCGGTCAGAGCGTCCTGCTGGTGGCGGCCGACACCTTCCGAGCCGCGGCCATCGAGCAGCTCAAGATCTGGGGCGAGCGAAACGCCGTCGAGGTGGTGGCGCAGAAAAGCGGCGCCGATCCCTCGTCCGTGGCCTACGACGCCCTGGACTATGCCCGGGCTCGGGAGATCGACGTGGTGATCATCGATACGGCCGGCCGTTTGCACACCAAGGTCAACCTCATGGAGGAACTCAAGAAGATCAAGCGGGTTGTCGCCAAGAAACTCGAGACCGCGCCCCACGAAATCCTCCTGGTGCTGGACGCCACCACCGGCCAGAACAGCATCTCCCAGGCCCGCCAGTTTCACGAGTCGGTCGGCGTCACCGGTCTGGCTTTAACCAAGCTGGACGGTACGGCCAAGGGTGGCATTGTGGTCAACATCTGTCATGAGTTCAACATGCCCATCCGGTTTATCGGCATTGGCGAGAAGATGGAGGACCTGCGTGATTTCGAGCCCGAGGAATTCGTCAAGGCCCTGTTCGCCGGCGCCGGCAACAACGGCACCGAACCATGACTACAATCCTGCAAGGTACCTGTGATGGAATATCGGCAACATGATCGGCCAGGCTGCGGCGGCTGTCTGCTGCTCCTGGCCCTTTTGCTCTTTCTGACCGGCGGCGCGCCGCTGCTGCTGCAGTTTCTTGGCGTGCTGCTTTTTGTCGGTCTCTTTCTGGTTTTTGCCGGACTTGCCGCTTTTTTCGGGTTTTCCCACTACATCAAGCGCCAGATCAGCACCTATGAGAAATCCCAGACCGAGAGCCACAACACCTTTGTCCATCTGCTGATCCATATTTTAGTCTGGATAGCCCGACTGGACGGCACGGTGACTCGGGAGGAGATCAACACCATTCATCGGTTTTTCCGGCAGAACCTGCATTATTCCCAGAGCCAGATGTACTGGGTCAAGGAACTGGTGCGGGAGGCCATGCGTTCCACCGTGGAACTGGAGACGCTGCTCGCGGATTTTCGGCAAAAATTCGCCTACGAACCCAGGATCATCCTCCTGGAACTCATCTTTCAGGTACTCTACACCAAGAGCCGGGTGCCGGACGCCGAACTGCAACTGGCCAGGAATATCGCCGAATACCTGGAGATTTCCGCCTACGACCTGCGGTCCATCGAGAATAAGTACCGGGCCGGCTATGCCACGGCCGCCGGCACTGAGAAGCGTCTGGAGGAGCAGTATTTCAAGGTGCTCGGCCTGGAGTCCGGCGCTAGCTTCGATGAGATCAAGGCCAGCTATCGCCGGTTGAGCATGCAGTACCATCCGGACAAGGTCGGTCATCTGGGCGAGGAATTCAGGAAGGTGGCCGAGGAAAAGATGAAGGATTTGAACGTCGCCTACGAGTATCTGCGCAAGAAGTATCAGACTGCAGGTGGATAGGCTGTAGGCTGTTAGCTTGTTAGCCGTTGTGCATTGACGCAGTCGAGCGGCCAGTTTAATGTTTTGAGTTTCACTTGTTCAGTTTTACTCTTTTCCCTATAGACTAAAAGCCTACAGTCTAACAGGCTAATTCGTTTTAAAAGGAGTTTATTCTATGGCTGTTTCTAAGAAGATGAACGAGTTTGGCCAGCGGTCCTCGTGGATCCGCAAAATGTTCGAGGAAGGCGCCCGCCTGAAGTCCCAGTACGGCAAGGATAATGTCTGTGACTTCAGTCTCGGCAATCCCGATCTGGCGCCGCCGGCGAAATTCGGGGAGGTGCTGCGGCAGTTGGCCGCCCGCGAGGAGTCCGGCATGCACGCCTATATGCCGAACAGCGGCTATCCGCACGTCCGGCGGGCAGTGGCCGGCCGGCTTGCCGTGGAACAGGGCATTGCCGTTTCCGAGAACGAGGTGCTCATGACCTGCGGTGCGGCCGGTGCCCTGAATGTTGTACTGAAGGCCCTGCTGGACCCGGGCGACGAGGTGATCATTCTCGCCCCGTTTTTTGTCGAGTATAATTTCTACGTGGACAATCACGGCGGCGTGACAAAGATCGTGGCCACCGACCAGGAATTTAACCTGGACCTGGATGCCATTGCTGCTGCAATCAACGCCAGGACCAAGGCCATCCTCATCAACAGCCCCAACAACCCCACCGGCCAGATATACCCGGCCAAAGCCCTGGCCGACCTGGGCGCGCTCCTGGCCGACGCTGACCGCCAGCATGGCACCACCATCTATCTGCTGGCCGACGAGCCCTATCGGAAGATCGTCTATGACAACCACGAGGTGCCTTCCGTCTTCGCGGCCTGTCGCAACAGCATTGTGGTGTCGTCCTATTCCAAGGATCTGTCCCTGCCCGGCGAGCGGATCGGCTACATTGCCGTGCATCCGGAGATTGAGGACAAACTGGCCCTGCTGGACGCCATGACCCTGGCCAACCGCATCCTGGGCTTTGTCAATGCCCCGGCCCTCATGCAGCGGGTGGTGGCCGAGTTGCAGGACGTGACGGTGGACAGCGCGATCTATGCCCGCCGCCGCGAACTCTTCTGCCGGATTCTTGCTGATGCCGGTCTTGAATTCGTGCCGCCCAAGGGGGCCTTTTATATTTTTCCGAAGTCGCCCTTGCCGGACGACGTGGAGTTCGTGAAGCTGCTCCTGGCCGAGAAGATTCTGGGGGTGCCGGGCCGTGGCTTCGGCGCGCCCGGCTATTTCCGGCTGGCCTTCTGCGTGGAGGATGCGGTGATCGAACGCTCGGCCGCCGGTTTCAAGCGGGCTATGGTTGCGGCGGGCTATCCAAAAATTCTGGCATGACGGTCCGCGAGAATATTCCGGTATTTTTTCTGCATGGCAGGAGAGAGAAAGCTGATCGCCACCAGCGCCTCCCAGGCTGGTAGCGCCTGCCTGAACGTTGCGAGCACCCTGTCGACCATCCGTGTCGCGAGTCCCAGCCGTTCTCGGGCGAAGTACTCCACCAGGTCCTGCCGTGTAAGGCGGTTTTTCTTTCCATTCAGCGGCAGGGCCATCTCCTCGGTCGGCCGAGGCAGAATGATCGTGGTGTTCAGCAGATCGTAGGCAGGGGTCAGGCTGATCACATCATTTTTGCGGATAACGGAAAAATTCTTCAGGTGCATGTCCTCGTTGCCGCACAGGAAACTGAACAGGGTCAGGCGGAAAAGTTTCAACTTTTCAATCGCCGGGAAGGTGCAGTAGTTTTCCACCAGGCTGACCACCTGCTCCATGCTGCTGCGGTATTTGGTCTCCCTGGTCTGGCCGGCCAACTGGGCAAAATCCTCAACGTGCAGCTTGCCTTGGCGGCCGGCCCGCCGGTCAAAACGCTGGATGAAGTACGTCTTGGCCCCGTCTTTGCCATGCAGCAGCCCGTGCAGGGGAACCTCGATGCCAACAAGGGCGGCCAGCCGCATGGTGAGATCCTCGTTTTCCGGCACCTCGGGGTAGTCTGCGGTCTGCGGTTTGAGGATGTACCTGCCGCCCAGGTCAACAATATCGAACCGCTGTTCCTTGATAAGCAGCCGCGCCGAGAGTTTGGGCTGCACCCCCTGGATCGACATCTTGCCGGCTCGGGCCGCGGCTTCCTGCCTTAATTCCCGGGCGGAAAAGGGCAGCGTCTGCAGGGCGGTGAGCTGCCGTGCGAGCAGTTTTAAACCGCTGGCGGAATACAAGCCGTCACATGGCTCGTAGCTGATCGGGCAGCGGTTCATGGCGCAGGCACGATCGTGACGGCGCCGACCGTATCGGCGCCGATGGTCAGCAGTTGCCCAAACCTGTCGTGCCGGTCGAGTTTTTTTTGCCGCAGCAGGGCCTCAAGCTGGGCGCCTTCCGGCAGCAGGCCGTCGAAAAAGGGCGGGAAGTCTTCAAACACATAGAGTTCCGGCCGCACCGGCATGGTGAGCGAAATGGGTGGGCCGGCATAGGAATTGTCATATTGAAAGTGACAACGCCGCCCATCTGCCGACTCGCTGAGCAGGCCGGCCAGGATGTCCTGAAAGAAAACCCTAGCGGTCCGCATTGGCCATCTCCTTCAGAAAGGCCTGCCGGAGCGGGCTGTTGAAGTCGAGGTCGATATTGAGCACCCGCAAGACCTTGAGCAGGTTTTCCATTCGGACGCCTTCCTTGCCGCTTTCCAGCTCATACACCAGGTTTTTCCCAACCCCGGCCAGTTCGGCAAGCGCCTGCTGGGTCAGGCCGCTTTGCCGGCGATGAAAGAGGATGATGTCAGCCAGTTTGTATTGCATGATTCTCCCCGTATAGAGGGATTTTTTCTTATTATTCGTTGCAGTGTACCATTTATTTTTGCTCAGGCAAGGATTTTTCCCGTTAAAAAGGGGAAAATCCTTGCAGTCCATGATTAACTCAAGGTCAACTTGCGCAGGTCATGGTTGCGGCGGGTATGTAGCAGGAGGGGAACGGAGGGTGGTCTGGTCCGCGGTCTCGGCTATTGATGCGGAACGCTGCCGGCTTCTGGTGGCTTGTCATCGCCGATAAAGACCGGTTTATTGTCGACCCAGACCACCGCATATTGGCCGAGGCGTTTTTCTTTTCCTGTGCTTTCTGCGCGGCGGCTTTCAAACTCTCCAGCATCTTCTGGTGTTCCGGGGATGGGGTCTTCATAATCCCGCCTCCTTTACGACCAATTGAAAATAGTCTTCGTGATGAACAATTCGGCTTTCACCCTGTTGTTAAGGTTAGCCGCTCCACTGCTGTGAAATCAACGCGTCACCATGGCAATGTGAATGCCGCAGTCAATCATTAAGTTCAGAAACGACCCAATGACCACCCCGGTCACGACAAGCAGCACAATGCTTCCAACCCCTTGCGGAATGATTTTTGGGCCACTGGGGCCCCAAAACAGGATGATCTTGCCGGTAGTGCCCCGAGAACGTACAGCGCGTAACAAGACAACCGCCGCCACCAGCAGGAGCCAGGTCCCGATAAACAGCGTCCTGACGGAGGAACCGTCCAAGCCATAGGAAAGAACAGCCATTGAGGGTTTGTCGGGATCATATCGCACTAGGACTGTCTTGGCAGACGATAGCCTGTCCGCTATTTTCTGATTGGGCCTTCGCCACCAACTACCTGAGTAACCGAAGGCGATACGATCCCCCTGGTAACTTTTTCCTGCCACGGTGTAACAGTAATTTACATGAGTGAAGTATGACGAGCCGTTATCCAAGTCGGAATAGTCAACGCACTTGCTGGAAATGATTGTTCCCTCTGTGGTTGCCCATGACTTAGCCCTGTTGGCCATCATCAGACTGCTAATTCCATTACTGAGTATTACAACCCCCACTGCGAAGAGACATACGCAGAAGATTGCGGCTTTCATCTTATCTTCGGCGAATGATGAGTTAGACGGCATGGTCAAGGACCTGTCGGCTGCCGCAGATTAACTTTGGTCCGCTTGAGTGGCTGGTTGGTATGGTGCGGGGATTGCAGTTCGGCCGGGTTAGGTGGTTTTTGCCGTAATCTGACGATAATGCTAGACCACAGCCAGCTTGCAGCCCAACGCGGCCACGATTTTGCTGACGGTTTCAAACCTGGGGTTCCCGCCATCGGCAAGGGATTTATACAGGCTGGCACGGGTAACGCCCGCCTGCCTGGCGACCTCGGTCATGCCGCGCGCCTTGGCTGCGATGCCAAGTGCGTGGATAAAGTCGGACTCCGTGCCGGTTGCAGCTACCTCCTGGAGAAACAGGCGGATGTCTTCCTGCGTTTCAAGGTGCTCAGCAATGTCAAACGGTTTCGTCTTAGTGGTCATGAGTGAGCCCTCCATGCAGAATATCAACGGCCTTTGCAATGTCTCTGGCTTGGGTCGATTTGTCGCCGCCAGCCTGCAGAAGCACCACCGCGCCGTCCTGGATGGTGTAATAGATGCGCAGGCCGCCAGCGAAAAAGAAACGAAGCTCGAAGAGGTTCTCGCCGAGCTGGGAGAAGTCGCCAAAGTTGCCATTTTCAACCCTGGCCAGTCGGGCCAGGACCTTGAGCTTGATCGTTCGGTCTTTCAGCCTGGCGAACCACTTGTCGTACTGCTCCGTGCGCTCCAGTTTGTATTTCATGTTGTTAGTGTATCTTTTAGGAAACAGATTGTCAAACGATAGGTTGCGGAAACCCCAAAAATCCGAAGTGAGCATTGACAGGTTAGCCGTCCTGTCCTATCTTCCATCGCGTTTTTCCGCCCCTGTCACATCCAGTCTGCCGCGCTTCAATCGCTGACCGGCTGGCAGTGGATATTAGAATCATCTTGATTGCAACTTTGAATAAGATGTGACCCCTTGGCTTCCTCCTGTCTTTTTCGTGCATCCGTCACATGGGTTGCCTTGCCTCTTCGCTCCCTTCATAGACAGCCAATTCTTCGTGGAGACGAGCGATCATTTTTCGAATGCCAGCCTTGGTGAATCCCTTTGAACCGATTGGGTGAGTCTGCTGCAATCGTTTCAATCGTTCTTCAAGGATACGTATTTCCTCCTGGGTCTTCTCATATTCCGTTGTACTAGAAATCATAGCTTAACCTCCACAAGCCCTTTTCGCCGTCCATCAGCTTCGCGTGTACGGCTGAAAAAATCAACCCACTCATTCCAGTCTGTTTCGTCTTCCGCGGCAAAAATTTCCTCGGGACGACGAGTCAGAATCATTTCCTCCAGCTCTAATGCCGCCTCGACTCCCAGCTCAATCTGGCGTTGGAAATCCGATGGAAGCAGAATGACAGCATCGATGTCGGCTGGTTCGGCCTTCGCCGTGAC
>MGTE01000122.1 GCA_001799275.1 Deltaproteobacteria bacterium RIFOXYD12_FULL_57_12 | reverse complement strand
GCGATGAAGCCCACCATGGTGCCCATGACCAGCAGCAGAAGCGGCTCGATCAGGGTTGCCGGGTTCTTGATCGTGTAATTGGTTTCCTTGTCGTAGTAATCCGCCACCTTATTCAGCATCTGGTCGACTTCCCCGGTTTCCTCGCCGACCGCCACCATCTGCACCACCAGGGGCGGAAACAGGGGATGTTTGGCCATGGCGGTGTTGAGCGGCACCCCTTCCTCCACCTCGCCCAGGACATCCTCGGCCATGCGGAATAACACCAGGTTCTCCAGGGCACTGGCCGACAGCCGCAGGCCGGTGATAATGTCGATGCCGCTTTTAGACAGCACGGCCAGGACCCGGCAGAAGCGGGACATGTAGATCTTGACGGAAAGTTCGCCCAGGATGGGGACGCGCAGCAGCCAGCGGTCCCAGGCCAGGACGACGCCGTCGTACTGCATGGCCAGCCGCCAGGCGGTGGCTAAAAGCACCACGCCGATGCCGAGCAGCAGCAGGTTGTGCGAGAAAAAATCACTGATCGCGATCAACAGCCGGGTGGGCAGCGGCAGGGTGGCGCTGGACTTGGAAAACAGGCCCACGAATTTGGGGACGACAAAGGTCATCAGGAAGGTTACCGCCCCGAGAATGGCGATAAGGACCAGCTTCGGGTAGCGGGTCGCAGCGTTGATCCGTTCCTTGATATCCTTTTCGTTTTCATAGAGATCGGCAAGATATTCGAACGAGCTGTTCAGGCTGCCGGTTTCCTCGCCGATCCGTACGATGTTCAGGAACAGTTTGTTGAATGTGCGCGGGAAGACGGCGAATGAGTCACTCATGGTGACGCCGCTTTCAATATCATCGGCAACCGCGAGGGCGATCTTTTTGAACCGCGGGTTGTCCATCTGCCTGACGATGATTTCCAGGGCCGGCAGCACGGCGATGCCGGCCGACAGCATGGTGCTGAGCTGCCGGCAGAAAAGGATCAGATCCTCAATCGTGACGCCGATGAACCGGTCGGTAATGGCCAGGCGGAGATCTTTGAGATACCGTGCGGCGCCGGTTGGCGCCAGGTCGGTTTCCGCGGCGATCTCGATGCGAACCGGCGTGAGGCCCTTCTGGGCCAGCCAGGTTTCCACCTGGCTGAGGATGTCGGCCGTATGGGTTCCGGATATTTTCTGGCCGGCGGGGTTGATCGCCTCGTAGCGGAAGAGTGGCATTGCTTACTCCTGGGTGTCGAGGGAAACCCGCAGCACTTCGTCCAGCGAGGTAATGCCGGCCAGAATTTTCTTGATACCGGCCTGGCGTAGCGGTTCAAGACCATCGGCGATTGCCTGATGAAAGATATCGTGGCTTGCCGACTTGGTCATGATCAACCCTTTGATTGCATTGGATACCGGCATGATTTCGTAGATGGCCAGCCGGCCCCGATAGCCGGTGGCCTCGCAGGCCGGGCAACCGTTCGGCTGGTAGAAAACCCGGTCTTCCCGGAACGGCAGTTTCATATCCTCCAGCAGGGCGGTCGGCGGCGAAAACGGTTTCTTGCACTGCGGGCAGAGGATGCGGACCAACCGCTGGGCCAGGACCAGGCCAAGGGCGGAGGCGATCAGAAAGGGCGGGATGTCCATATCCACGAGCCGGGCCACGGCGCCGCAGGCATCGTTGGTATGGAGGGTCGACAGCACCAGGTGGCCGGTCAGCGCCGCCTGGATGGCGATCTCGGCGGTTTCCAGGTCGCGGATTTCGCCGATCATGATCACGTCCGGGTCCTGGCGCAGGATCGAGCGCAGGGCCGTGGCAAAGGTCAGATCGGCCTTGGGGTTGACCTGCACCTGGTTGATGCCCAGCAGTTCGTATTCAAGCGGGTCTTCGACGGTGATGATGTTTTTGTCCACCGAGTTGATGAAGTTTAACGCACCGTACAGGGTGGTGGTCTTACCGCTGCCGGTGGGGCCGGTCACCAGCAGGATCTCGTGGGGGTTGAGCAGATGTTTTTCAAAAGTCGCCTGCTGCTGCGGTTCAAAGCCGAGGTCGTGAAGACTGATTCTGACCTTGGCCTTGTCCAGCAGACGCATGACGACTTTCTCGCCCAGCTTGAGCGGCAGGGTGGAGACGCGGATATCGAAGTTGCGGCCGGAAACCGGGATCTCGAAGCGGCCGTCCAGGGGCTTGCGTTTCTCGCCGATATCCATCTGGGCCAGAATCTTGATCCGGGAGATGATGCTGGGATGGGTTTCGAGGGGCAGGGTCATTGTCTCGCGCAGGATGCCGTCCACCCGGAACCGGATCCGGATATTTTTCGGGGTGGGCTCGATGTGGATATCGCTCGACTTGCTGCGGGCGGCCTGCAGTATGATCTTATCCACCGCCATCACCGCGTCGAAATCCTTGGATTCGTCCTTCTTGGTGGAGCCGGCATCGACGGTCGGCGCGAGCGGCGCGTCGTGATAGCGGTCGATGGCGGCGATGATTTTCGACTCCTCGGCCACGCAGATGACGACCTGGTCCTTGATATAGCGGGAGACATCGTCCAGCGCAAAGATGTTCAGGGGGTCGGCAAAGGCGACCAGGGTTTCGCCGGGTCTCCTGCCTACCGCCAGCATTTTGTGTTTGCGGGCCACCATCTCCGGTAGAACCCTGATCACCTCCGGATCGACGATGATCATGTCGAAATTGACAAAGGGAATGTTCAGCTGCTTGGCAATGGTTTTTGCGACAGTCTCCTCGGTGGCGAAACCGAGCTGTTGCAGCGATTCGCCCAGCTTGGTGTTTCTTTCCCGGCCAAAGGCCAGGGCCTGCTGGAGCTGGTCGACGGAGATCAGCCCGCCATCCACCAGAATGTCGCCGAACCGTTTTTTCGGGGGGGCCTGGATTGTCATGATTTGAGTGTCATAAATAACAGTCTGTTTGCAGGTAACAACTCAGGTGGATAGTCTGTAGTTGTTTAGTCTTTTAGCTACTAAGGGACTCGGAAATTACCAATATACCATAACGCATCCCGTCTTCGGGCCATCTTTGACTGTGCCTCAATCACAAAATCCTCGACGTAGCGCTGCTACGCCTGCGGTTTTGTGCCGCGCAGCAAATACTCTTGGGGTGCTCAATCGGCCCAGCCAAATCTGACCCCAATCCGGGCGCGATCCAGGTACATTAGTAATTTCCGAGTCCCTGAAACATTTCAGAGATTGTACGTGTTGCACCCTTACTTCCTTTATCTGTTTGCTAACAGACTACAGTCTAACAGTCTCAACAACCTGAGGAGTTAGTGCGGCAGCGTCTGTCATCCTGTCCGGCCGACAAGGCGGGTCAGCGCTTCCTCAATGGTCCACAACAAGTCGGGCCGCAGATAGTGCAGTAGGGCAAAGGCCATTGAACAGGCCAGGCCGGCCAGCAGCCAGCCGAGTCGCCGGCGCCGCGGCGAGGTCGTTGCGGCCGGCCGATCCAGGGCAAGGGAGGCGTTTGCCTCCTTGAGGATGGACGTGGTCAGGGCCGGCGAATGGCGGGCATAGGCCACCAGGAGGGCGCGCCCCATGAGTCGGTTGATCCGGCGCGGTACGCCCGCGGTCTGCCGCACCAGGTAGTTGCGAGCCCGGCGGTTCAAGCGCATGTCCTCCCTGCCAGCCTGGGCCAGCCGGAAGTTGACATAGGCGGCTGTTTCGCAGGGATTGAGCGGCATCAGGGTCTCCATGATCGTCACCCTCTGGAGAAGCTGCCGCAGGTCGGGCCGCAGCAACTTGGTCCGCAACTCGGGCTGACCGACCAGAATGATCTGGATCCACTTCTGCCGGTCAGATTCGAAATTGGAGAGCAGCCGCACCTGTTCGATGGTTTCGTTGGGCAGGTTCTGCGCCTCGTCGATGATAACGGCCAGTCGTTTTCCCTGGGTGGCCAGGGAAAACAGATAGCTGTTCAACTCCCGGAGCAGGGGCTCGAGTTTGGCGCTTGTTTCCGGTTCACGCCCGATATCGGTTAATATCGCCTGCAGCAGCTCGGTTGGAGAAAGCAGCGGCGAGAGGATGAGGGCAGTTTCGTACTCATCCTTGAATTCGGCCAGCAGCATTCGGAGCAAAAGGGTTTTGCCGGTACCCACCTCGCCGGTGACAATGATGAACCCGTCGCCCTGGCGGATGCCGTAGCGAACCACCTCAAGAATCGTGTTGTGGCCGGATGTACCGAAAAAAAAGCGCCGGTCCGGGGTGAGTTGAAAGGGTTCCTCGGTCAGCCCGAAAAAGGCCAGATGCCGCGACCGCTGCCAGGTGTCAGCAGCTGTTTCGGGAGTATAGAGTACCGCTTCCATTGTTTTACGGGCCGTCAGTCGGCAGGACAAGGGCGGACGGCTTTGCCCAGTTTTTGTCGAATTCCGCCGCTACTTTTGAGGCGACGCTCCAGCCTTCGTAAGTGCCGAGCCGGACTGCGTACGATATCTGGCCTTTTTTACTGGTCTGCTCGGCGATGAACGGCGTGTATCCTTTGCTGCGGAGCTGGCCCAATAGTTTGTTGGCGTTGGCCTTATCGCGGAACCCGGCCACCTGTACGGTATAGTAGAATTTTTTTTCAGGTGTCGCTGTCTTTTTAGCTACGGCTGGCGCTGTTTCCGGAGTTGGAGGCGGAGCGGCAGCCGGGGCGGGCGGCACGGTCTCTTTGCTCTTTTCAGCGTTGGACTCGGTGGCTGCGGACGGCGCCGCTGGCGGCACTGTTTTTTCCGCTGGCGCGGCAAGCGGGGCTGCGGCCGGCGCTGGTGCGGCGACTTCCGCTACCGGCGTGGCAGGGGTGTCGTTGGCCATGGAAACGATGGTCGGGGTGATGAAGACCTGCAGCTCGTAGCGGGTGCTGGCGTCATCTTTATTCTTAAACAGGTTGCCGAGCAGCGGGATGTCGGCAAGCAGCGGCACCCGCTGTTTTGTGTTGTCTTTGTTTTGCAGGAGGATGCCGCCGATGACCACGGTCTGCTTATCTTCGAGAAAAAGGGTCGAGGAGATTTCCTGGGTATCGATGGTCGGCTGGTTACCGGTGGCGGTTGAGGAAACGCTGTCGTTGGTCACGGCAAGCTCCAGAACGACATAGCGGTTCTTCAAGACCTTCGGAGTGACCTTGAGGCCCAGGTTGGCCTCCCGGAAGGAGGTGTTGATGGTGTTGTCGGTCTGGGTAACGTAGGCGATTTCCTTGCCCTGCTTGATCTCCGCCTCCTTGCCGTCCAGCACCAGGATGCGCGGCGAGGAGAGGATATGCGCCAGCTTATCTTCCTGCAGGGCCTGCAGTTCCAGGTTCAGGTCCAGATTCTTGCGGAGATAGCCCACCACCAGGTTGGCGTTGTTCTTGACCGAGAGGTCGATAGCCGAGTCGGCCGTGATCTTGCCAAGTCCGTCGCTATACTGGTCGGAAAAGCCCCACTTGACGCCCAGGCGGCGTTTGGCCTCCTCACTGACTACCACGATCCGCGCCTCGATATAGACCTGCGGCACGGGTTTGTCCAGTTCGCCGAGCATGTTTTTGACCTTGTCCAGATGCTCCTGCAGGTCGATGACGATCAGGCAGTTGCCCCGGTCGGCCACGGTGATCGAGCCGGATTTGCTCAAAAGCGGGGTCAACTGCTCCAGGTGATCCCCGGCCCGGCCAAATTTGGCGCAGAGCCGTTCCGTGCCGACATTGATCGTGCCGCTCCGGAAGTCTTCCTCCTTCTGGATGAAGATAAAGCCGTCTTTTTCGAAATATCTGAGCCGTTTGGCCTCGACGATCAGCCGGAAGACATCGTAGAGCGTGCGGCCGTTCATTTCGATGGAAATCTTGTCCGTGATGTTGTCCGCCACATAGATGGTGATGCCGGCCTGCCGGGCAATGGCCCGAAACAGCAGGGGGACATCCAGGTTCTCGCCGCGGACGGAGACGGGATATTTTTTGAGGCCTTCGACGATGGGGTCGGCCGCAAAGGATAACGGTGCGATCAGCAGCAAGCAGAGAAGCGCCATGCCCAGGATTTCAACCATTTTTTCCGTGATTTTCGGCAGTACTTTCACTTTATTTCCCATAGGCTAGCGTTTCGCCCTCGGCGCAGATTGTTCAGGGGGTGCGGTTGCCGACCCCCGGGCGTGCCGAAGGCCTGGTTTCGGTATCCAGAGTGATATCCATTGAATCAAACGCCAGGGTCTGGCTCTGATTGTCCTTGCTCAATGTAACAGATTCCTTGTCGATCCTGCTCACCTTGATGCCTTCAAGTTCGTCGCCGACACCGAGCAAACAACCACTGATAATGGCCTGCGGTCTGGTCTGGCTCCAGAGGATCGCTTCCAGCTTGAGCGCTGCCAGGGCCTGGCGGGTTAACTCTTCGATCTGTCGCTGTTCCTGGCTTCCCGGTTTTGGCGTTTCAACGGGCCAGTTGAAGATGTCTTTGACGCTGGCGGATGTCTGCGGCGCGCTCGTCGTCTTTCGCAGCAGCTCCGGCCGGACGGTCAGCACCAGGGTTTCCTCGGCCCAGGCCCGGCAGGTCGGCCGGAGAAAAAACATGGCGAGTAACAGGCCGATGATCGTTTTGTTTTTGCTCCGCATTGCTGTCTCAATGCCCGGCGCCGGTGGTTTGCGGCGCGGGCTGCATGGTTTCGGCCAGGCCGATTCTGCCCACCTGGAAGAGAAAATGGAGCGATCCGGCTGGTTGATTTTCCCCGGCTGGCTTGCTTTCGATGGTCAGATCATCGATCAGGCTGACGCTGGAATTGCTTTCCAGGTAGCGCAGATAATCGAACAGCCGGGCAAAGCTTGCGGTTCCCTCGATGAGGATCGGATAAATACTATAGGTGGCCAGTTTCCTTGGCTCCATAGTGTTCGCCTTGCGCAGGCTGTCGCCCATTTTGATCGGCGCTGAGGGATAGAGGGTGAAGACGCTTTTCGTGAACTGTTCCGGATCGCTGATCGTCCGCCATTGCTCGGTATACAGTTTTTCCTTCAGCCGGTTGATGGTGATCTTCTCCCGCAGGCTTCGGATATTAACATCAAGCTGGGCCAGGGTTGCATCGGGTCTGTTGCCGTTCAGATCCGGCGTTGATTGCAGCAGCTTTTGTCTGGCGGCATGCAGTTCCTCATATTCCTTCTGCTTCGGCGTCACCAGAAGCGAGGTGCCTGCCAGGTAGGCGCACGCGCAGAGAACAAGGCCGAGCAGCAATGTTCGGAGCACGGAGACCCCTTCCGGGTCGTTGCGGATGGCCAGGGTCCAGCCCCTGATGATGTTCAGCGCCTCTTTGAGCGGCATCTTTTGTTGTTTCCCTTACCCACCCGGACCTTCAGCGGGGTCCGGCCTCAGGTTTCAGTTCTGCTCGCTGAGCCTGCCGGTGATATTGAATTCGAAGACCATTTCACTATCCCGGGTCGTCCGGTTGATGGCGGCTAAAGAGACCTCCGCGAACCGGCCGGAATTTTTCAACCTCTCAACAAAGTCGGGCAGGTCCTCATAACCCCGAGCCTCGCCAGCTATCTCGCCGGTCTGCCGGGTAAAGGCGATCCGCCGGCAGATCATCGACGGCGGCAGGGCATCGGCAATGGCGGCCAGCAACCCTGAAAATCTTTGTTTGTGCTGCTGCATTCCCTCCAGGCGATTGACCCGGGTTTCAAGCTCACTGTTCTGGTTGGTCAGTTCCGTGAATTCCGTCTTTTTTATGGTTAACCTGGTCATGATCTGGGAATGACTGGCAACGGCCGCCTCCAGGGTGTGGATATCCTTCTGCAATCGATTGATTCGCTGGCTAAGCAAATGGCTCTGCCCCTGAATGGCCAGCACGATCAGCGTCAGGGTGAGCCCCAGCACCAGCGGCAGCTTTCTTTTTATCTTGCCGGCAAGAGGCTTTTGGGGAACAAGGTTGATCCGATCAAGCATATGGCTCACCAGCGCGCTCCGGTGCCGAGACAGATCGCACCGTAGGATGGCGGACATTTATCCGGCAGAATCTCGTCGCGCAGCAGAGGCTCAAGGTTCATCTCGATGGAAATTCTGGCGATTTCCTGCAACTCGGCGAGGAAGTCTCCGGCGCCGCCGACAAACACCTGGCGGATGGGGGCGCCTTTCACCACCGATGCGTAGTAGTCCCTGGTCCTGATGATCTCCAGGTTGATCTGGTTGAGATAATCGGACCAGGCAACTGGACTGGCCTCGGCAGTGGGGCCAGGGGGATGTTCCGGTAATTTTTCCATGGTCAGCGCCGGGCTGGCAGCCAGATTAAGCGATTGTCGCCCCCCTGTCTTCTCTGTCTGCTTCAGAATATCGAAGTTGAGGAGGATCGCCTCTGCTTCGCGGTCGTCAATGTATCCCTGGTCGGGGGGCGGAGGTTTCTGTGGTGCGGTGGCCGCGGTGGCGAGTTCATCCCTGGTGATCGTTTCCGTGTAGGGGGTACCCGGCTGTTTCAAGGACACCGCGCGCACAACGGTGAGGACGCGATCCTCATGCACGCCAATGGATATGCCGTTTGCCCAGATTGACAGACAGAGGGCCGCTTCGCCGTCCCGCAGCCGGTTTTGTCGATCAAGCAGGGCGCAGGCGGCAGAGACATCGCTTTCGAACCAGGTGAGCTCAAGCTGTTTTTTTGCCAGTTCCTGGCGGAGCATCTCAAATGTCGAGCGCGAGAAAACATAGGCGGTGATGATCTGCTGGTTTTTCTGGCGCTGGGTGGTCTGCCAGTCGTAGACCACATCCCGCAACGGCTGGTCAATGGCCTTGGCAAGATGGTAGGGCAGGGCCAGGCCGATGGCCTCTTTGGGCATGATCGGCAGGGTGATGTTCCTGGTGGCGAAATAACTCAAGGGCAGGGCCAGGGATACCTGGCCCTGCAGTGTTTCGGGAACCTGGGAGAGAAGCCGGTGGACGCAGGTCTTGTCAATGACCGCGACACCTTCGGCGCTGGCCAGTGCCGAAATCACGGGCTGTTTCTGCGGGCCTTTGCTTATTTCCGCCAGCAGCGCACCGGTTGCGTCGCCGGCGATGGCGAAGTAGCGCTTTTTTTTCCGGGCAAACCAGTTCATGATTATGGCCGTTGTTTTTGATCGTACAGGGAGAGCAGTCGCTCCCCGAGAATATCGTGCTGCCTGAGCAGGGCAATGTTTCTGATTAAAGCGGGGTGGGCCGGGTTGGCCCGGTAGGCCCTTTCAAAATAGTCGGCGGCTACACCGTAAAGGCCGAGTTCGGTGAGGGCCACGGCATAATTGATGAGCGCCTCCGCCGAATCGGCACGCAACTGCAGCGCCCTATCCAGAAAGGAAAGACCCTGCCAGTGCTGCTGGTTGTTGATATAATAGACCGCGATATTGTTCAGAAGCCCTTCCTGCTCGGCTATCGGCAGTTTTTCATCTTGCAGCGCGGTCTGCCAGCGCTGCAAATCTGCCGCCGTAATGGAGTAGTTCTGGCCTGTGTCAGAGCCGGTCAACATTCCCGGGGAAGTAAGGACGGCCGCGGGTGACGCTTGGGTAGAGTCACCGGACTTGGTTTCGCCGCCGGGTGTTGCAGGGGAAGGGTGCGAAACAAAAGAGGAAAAATCGATTAACCGGAAGAGCAGGATCAGCGATATAACAACGAGAAAAAGACTCCCGGCCACAACAACCCGTCGTTTCGAACGCCCGTCCGCCTGGGTGGATTTTCCGGACGGCCGGCTGGGTTGCTGAGCCTCGTTTTCCCGGATCTGCTCCAGCGTGTCGAACAGTTTACTCAAGAATAAATTCCTCTCTCCTGACGTCTGGCTGGCGAGTTCAGGTTAAATCCAATGAATTCCTGCAACATAGCTACACCATTTACCTGGCAAAATCAAAACAAAACTACTGCAGCCGGTATTTGACCTCGATTTCCCGGTAGATCTCCTGCCGCTGCGCCGCCACAGCCAAGGTTTTGAAGTTGGCGGCCGTGGCGAAATCGTCCTGGGTAGCAGTGGTGGTGAAGCTGCTGATCAACGGGTTGAAAGGGGCGCAGTTGGCGACTCCGCCAAAGGTTCCGCCGCCGTCGTAGCACATGATTTTGAGTTGGGCCGCGGACTCGGCCGCATAGAGGGCCTGGGCCGCAAGATAGTCCTCGGTGGCGGCGGTGGAACTGATGGCAACGTAGCGGGCAATCAGCAGGCCGATCATGCCCAGAACGACCACGACGAACATGGCGGTGATCAGCCCGAAGCCGGCCCGGTTGCTCAGCAGCGTCGAAAAAGACCTTTCAGGGGGCATTGCGGATATTGATCTCCTTGTGGAAGTTGACCGTTTCGTTGTTGCGGCTGATGGCGAAGTTGACGGAGACGACCCCGTTGCGGGTTAACGTGCCGGGTGCATAGTAGAAGACGAGGCTTGACACGTCGGTGGCCAGAGGGATTTCGGTTGCCGTGGAAAAATCGCCGGCGCCGCTTTCCGTCACCTGATCCCTGGAACGGAACAGCACCTTGCTGCCGCTGTCCCAGCGGAAGCGGACCACCCGGTCGGTCATGTAGTATCGCTGGCGGGGCGACGGATCGGTGATTGGCTCGCTAAAGGTCATAATCGGGCCGGGGCCAGCCGGGGCGGTGGTTTTGAATAAACGGCTACCGCCGGCAAAATCGGTCCAGTTCCGGTTGTAGACCGAGATGACCCGGTTGGCGGCTGGGGTGGCGGTTGGCTCGGCATCGGTAAGGGTCCAAGTGGGGAACTCGCTGGCGGGCTGGGTGTAGAGGCCGAAGACCCGGTCAGCGCCCGCTCCCATGGCCGCCTCGTCGATCATGCCGAAACGGAGTTCCGCGGCGCCGGCGGCCGCGGTCGGCATAACCGCGTTGGGCACGGCGTTGTGCAAATCACGCTCCAGGCGGAGCAGGGCGAGGCTGCCCTCTTCGTAGATCGCGGTGCGGGCGTTGGTGTTGCTGAAACCCTTGAAGGCCAGGGCGATGAAATCCGCGCCCATGGTCCCCAGAATACCCAGAAGGACCAGGACGATGATCAGCTCGATCAGGGTGAAGCCGTCTGGACGGCGGCATGTTGTTTTGCGGCACGGTTGGTTCATTTTTTGTAACTAATCAGGTTTGTTAGATGGTTAGACTGTAGTCTGTTAGCCAAAAACGATTGGGAATAAGGGTGCTAACCGTACAATCTCCAGCATTTTTCAGTTGCTAATAGACTAAACACCTACAGACTATCCACCTGAGTAGTTCTCATTTTTTCATATATTGCAGACAACAGCCACGAACACGAAGCGTTCGCCCTTCGGAGTTTCAACCGTGACCACGATCCGTTTGCTATCGGTGGCCCCGGCCAGGAATTTGCCGGCGCTCGCCGGGACGGTGGCGGTGATGGTCGCGGAGTTGCTGGCGATATAGTCGACCTCCACCCAGCGTTTGAAGCCGGGCAGTGTAAAGGCGACGCCGGCCTGGTCAATGAAATTACCGTTTTCAAAGGCGCCGCCGCCAAAGTTTATATAAGCGTAGTCGTCCACATCGTTCCAGCCGGTTCGGTCAGTAGTCGCTTCGCCGTCAAGGCCGATTGCGTTGCTGACCGGGCCATTAGCCGCCACCCGGCTGCTTTCCGTGGTGTTCAGGGGTCCGCCGCCCAACGGCGTATTCTGGTCCCATTTCTTGGCAAGGATTTCATCCATCAGGGCCTGGCCCAAGGCCACGGCCTGCTGGCGGATCATGGGGTCGGGGCTGCGGGTGATGCTGGTGAAAAAAGGCACGAGCACCAGGAGGGAGAGGCCGAGGATGATGATGGTCATGATCAGTTCGAGCAGGGAAAACCCCGTCGCTGCTTTTGTTCGCATGGTTCGCCGGATCATGGACACGCCGGGCCTCGCCGCGCATAGCCGGTTTCCGGGCAGATTGTTATTGGAAGCGAGTCGCTACCGACCTGAAAGGTGATGCTGGCGGCTAGGGGATTGCCGGTGGCCGTGTCGATGGGCTCGCCGTAGCCGTTGAAGTAGACCGCGCCGGCTGTCATGGGCGCCTGTTTGATCAGTGCATAACGCCGGCTGCCGGTCGGGTCGTCGTTGCCCGGGACTTCGGCCTTTTCCGAGCCGTCGGCCCGCTGGATCGTATATCTGTTCGCCTGGACGTTGAGGCCCCAGGCCATGGCCGGCGTAGCGAAACGCCGGGTCATCGCCGTGTGCTGGGCAAAGCGCGCCACCCGGATGAACTCCAGGGCCGCTGCTTCCTGCTGCATGCCGCGCGGCCATCTGACCGCCACGCTGACGCCTAGCAGGCCGATGATGACGATTACCATGATCAGTTCGGTCAGGGTGAATCCCGCTTGGGGGCGCAACATCTTTTCCTGTGTTCTCGGCAGGGTAAAGAAAATATCGAATATCGAACAAGGAATGTCGAATGATGAAGTGCCGTCCTTCGATATTCTGCGGTTCGGCGTTCGATATTCGATATTCTCTTTTGCCTTCACTTCAATATCTCCCGCCAGTTGATGATCCGGTCATTGCCACGATAGATGCCGAAGACGGCCTCCACTGTCGCGCTGCCGGCCGGCAGCAGCCAGACCGGGATGTTCGCGTAGTCGATCGCTACAGTGCCGCCGGGATCGCCGCTGTCGGTGGCTGGCGTCAGGGTAAGTCTGCCCTGGCCGGCGCTAAGCTGCAGGGTGGCCGGTGGAATCGACGAGACGGTTATCCCGGTTTCAATCTTGCTGTTGAACAGAAACGCGGTGCAGGAGTCGGCACTATTGGTTTTCCAGGTCGAGGTGCTGTCAAAGTATTCCGCAGAAGACGGCAGGACAAGCGGTACGGTCTCCGGGCCGAAACCGTTTAAGAGCTGCAAGCGGCCGAAGCGGAATTCGCTGCCCGCGTCAAAGGCGATGCCGCTGCCGGAGCCGTTGAATGTAAAGGCAGCGGTCGTGGCAATGACGCCGTTGCCCGGGGTGGCAGTCTCGCTGTTGTCAGCCAGGTTGACGGACAGGGAGATCGCGGCGTTGAACGGAATCTCCGGCGTTACCGTGGTCGGGTCGTCGCGGGTGAAGGTCAGGGTGTCGGCCGCGGCCGGGGTGACAGTGCCGGTGCCGTTATTGTTCGGCGTGACGGTTGCCGGGTTGATGGCGGTGGTATAGGCGGCCTGGGCGTTGGCGTACACCTGCGAGACATCAACGGCCGCGATTTTCCAGAGGTTGCCGGCGTAGTTGACCGTGGTGTTGTTGGCCAGGTTTTTTGCGGTCACCAGGGTCTGGGGGGCGGTGGCATAGCCGAACGGCTGACCGATATAGGTGAACGATCGGCTGGCGCAGGCGGTATCGTTGAAGGTTTTAAAGCTGGGCGTGTTGTTGGCAGTCAGATCAAAGTGGTCCGGCACGAAGCGGCCGACATTGAGCGCAGCCGAGATGATAGAGCGCTCGGCTGCTGTGGAGTCGGCGGCATCGACCGCGGCAAAGGTCTGGTCCTCGAGCTGCATGGTAAAGGCGCCGGTTTCGGAATAGGTGGCGTTGGTGGCGGTCAGCACGCCGCTGACCGCAGCGGTTCCGATGGAGAGGGCACCCAGGTTGCCGTTCAGGCAGCCGGTGGGCAATAGGCAGGCGGTCAGATTGGCAGTGGGGGTACCGCTATAGTTGGTTGTGATACCGGCCGCAGAGTTGACCGCGGTGGCATTGACCCGGAATGGTTGGCCGGCCTTGTGGACCACGCCGCCGGTTGCCGCGGTGTTGTTGAGCGTTCGCGAGGTGCCGGCGGTCTGCCAGTTGCTGTCCTGGACGCTGACTCCGGTAAAGCTGGCCGGCCGGATGGCGAAGTTGTTGTTGGAGCAGCCCCGACGTGCACCGCCGGTCACGCTGGTCACCTTGATCCGCGCATCGGGCCAGGCGTTGTTTTCCGTAAAAGTTGCCGCCTTGCGGCCCAAGTCGCCGGCCACGAATTGCATGAGCGGCAGGGTCTGGATGGTGGCCCAGCTGCTGCGGCAGCCGTCCGCGTCGAGTGCGGCGCTGTTGTTGCTGCTGTCGAGCAGTTCGATACGAACCTGGCTCGCGTAAACAGGGTCGATGGCGCCTCCCTTGATGGCGATGATATCAAGCGTAAAGGCAGTGCCGGCAACCTTTGTCTTGATCACCCCGGTAACGGCGCCGGCGCCGGTGCTGGTCTCGTAGGCATTGAAGTTGCCGCCGCCGGCGTTGATTGGGATACTCGGGCTGGTGTCGGCGGTAATCGCCGGGGCGGTTATGTCGGAGGCGGTGATGGTGGCCGAGGGCGGCGTGTTCAGGGTGATGCTGAAGGTTCTGGTGCCGGCCACAAGCGGTGCGTTGGCCGGCAGGATGGCGGCGCCATCGCTTGCGGTGAGTCCGACCGTGTCAACGCGGGTGGTGATCACGTTCCAGAAGGCATCCACCGCATTGACCCGGACCGTGAAGGCCACACCCTCATCCTGGGCAGTGGGCGTGCCGGTCTTGCCGGTCGGGGTGCCGGACGCCGCGGTTTCGCCGGGCACCAGGATCTGCAGCTTGGCCGCCGCGCCGGCCACGACGAGAAATGCGTTGCTGGTGCCGGTCTGGGCGCCGGCGCTGTTGGTGGCGGTAATGGAGTAGGAGCCGAGATTGACAATGGTGATGCTGTGGCTGGCCAGTACGCCGTTGACAAAGGCGGCCGTGGTGCCACCGCCGGCAGCCAGCGCGCCGCTGGCCGTGATATTGACCGTGCCGGTAAAGCCGGTATCCGTGAGATTGGCAACGGTCTGCGCCGTGATTTTTATGGAAAACGGCAGGCCGGAGGTCTGGGCGGGGATAGTACCGCCGGCCGACGCCTCCACCAGAAAATGATCGAAGATCGTCGGCTTGAGCGCGATCAGATGGCCGATGTTTACGTCGGCGGCATTCGCGGTCGCGGTCCGGGTGCCGGTGGCGCCGGCCGCGGCTTTCGTTTCATCCGTGGCCAGGAGGGAGGTGGTTGTGTTGGCATATGACTGCCGGTATCTCTCGGCCATGCCAGCCGTGCCGGAAAAATCATTCTTGTTGGCGGTCACAAAAAAACCGACCAGCAGGGCGTTGCTGACCGTGGTGGTGACCGTGGGCGCCGTCACCGAGGTGGAGGAACCGTTGGCTTGGCCGCTGGCGACATTGATCGGGTTGGCCGCGGTGTCGACGCCGCGATAGGCAACCATGCCGCCAGCCCAGTCATTTCGTAATGAGGTCCATGCGTAACTGGCCGGCTCGGTTGCGGTAGCCACCCGGTAATAGATGGCCTGGGTCAGTGTGGCACCACTTGACTTGCTGTCGATCAAGGTCCAGCCAGCCGGGGCGGTGATGCTGTCAGTGGCCCGCAAGATGACCTGGGCTAGCAGCACGTGGCCGGTAGTCACGCCGACCGGCACGGCAAGGGTAAGATCAAAGGAGTTTTTTTGGGTGGCGGTACTTGATCCGACCAGGGAGATGGCGGCCCGTGCCAGCGGCGCGTATAACAGCAGTATCGCTAACAGTACGCAGAGAGAAAAGCAAGGGCGGCGTATTGTGGTGATCACCTGCTGTTTCATGGCATATCGCGTGTTCCCAGGGTTGAGAGCCGTCATTATTTGTCAAGACATTCAGCTGATACCTGCCGTTATGGTATATGGCCTTACGAGAAAAAGCAACGCCGGTTCCGTCGTGTCGGTGTAAATCCGATTATCCTGCGGCATGGCCAATCGACTCGTTGACCAAGTCGGAGAGTTCGGAAAATGTCCGGCAGTTGTAGATCCGCGCCCGGATTGCGCTGCCGCCGGCCAGCCCCTTCAGGTAGCGGCCTACCTGGTTTTTGATTCTGGGCAGATTTTTTATGGTTTCGAGATGGGTCGCAATCAGATCCAGATGGCGTTGCAAGCCAACCAGCCGGCCGGCCACTGTTTCCGGCCTGCCTGACGCTTGAAAAACCCAGGGGTTGCCCAGGGCGGCCCGGCCGACCATCACCCCGTCGCAGCCGGTCTGCTCCATCATGGCCAGCCCGTCCTGATAACTTGCGACATCGCCGTTGCCAACCACCGGGATGGCGACGGATTTCTTCACCTCGGCGATCATCCGCCAGTCGGCCCGGCCGCTAAAGCCCTGGGACCAGGTGCGGCCGTGCACGGTCACCATGGCGGCGCCGGATTCTTGCGCCATACGGGCGAATTCCGGCGCATTTTTCGTCGTCTCGTTTAAGCCGCTGCGAAATTTGACGCTCACCGGTATTTTTGCCTGGCGACAGACCGCCTCGATGATCCGCGCCGCCAGGCGCGGTTCTCCCATGAGGGCGGCGCCGGCGCCCTTGCGGGTCACCTTCTTGACCGGGCAGCCCATGTTGATGTCGATTAAATCGATGGGCAGCTCCGTGAGGATGGCGGCGGCTTCGCCCATGATCTCCGGCTCGGCGCCGAAGAGCTGGAAGGCAACCGGCCGTTCGGCCGCAACCGTGGCCAGCATGGCTAGGGTGTTCTTCTGACGGAAGACCAGGCCGTGGCAGCTGATCATCTCAGAAAAGCAGAGGCCGGCGCCGTATTCCCGGCACAAAAGACGGCAGGCCAGGTCGGTGTAACCGGCCAACGGTGCCAGCAGAAAGGGGCTGGTCAGGGTGAGGGGGCCGATTTGCACGGTTTGCAACGTAGAATAAATTGGCGCCGGTCAGCGGGCAATGGTCGAATCCAGGACCTGATCGTAGATCTGCTCGGCCAGATCGTCGGCCATGGCAGCCAGGGCCTTTTCCTTGTTGCCCCTGGTAGAGGCGGCGTCGTTGGTCAGGGTGAAGAATTTACTGAGAGTGAGCCCGTCCTTCTGACAGACCACCGCATCCGGGTTGTTTTTTCGCAGGGTGAAGCGGACGGTGAGCGTGGCCTCGACCTCCTGGGCCTGGTCATAACGGGTGTATGCCGAGCCCGGCAGAGTGATGGCGAGGATCTGGCCTCGCAGATGGAAGTCCGCCGCTGCTCGGTCCTGGGTGAGGCGGACGCGGGGATTTCTGCGGAACCAGCT
>MGTE01000121.1:30474-30710 GCA_001799275.1 Deltaproteobacteria bacterium RIFOXYD12_FULL_57_12 | reverse complement strand
TCCTGCAAGGCTTGGCCACCGCCAGCCTGAATCAGGAGGAGAAGATCCTGACTACGCAGACCGAGGAGATCCTGACCGACGACCTCATGACCACCTTCTCCCAGACCGAGTTCGATCTGAACCAGGCCCGCCGGGGCGGCAAGAATGTCTATGTCCTCAAGTTCGACCTGATCCGCGACGTGCAGCGCAAGGAGAAGACCCCCTTCTCCCTGATGCGGCACTTGGACGAGCTCGGG
>MGTE01000121.1:29995-30462 GCA_001799275.1 Deltaproteobacteria bacterium RIFOXYD12_FULL_57_12 | reverse complement strand
GTCAAGGTCGGCATCGCCTCGGTAGGGGATCTCGACTCCGAGGAGATCTCCTCGGTCATCCCGATGTATGTCCTCTATGCCACGGTCATTGAGCAGGATCTGATCGGCACGGTGATTGCCTTGGAGCAGGGCGACATCCGTCTGGTCCCGAAAAAGGAGGAGGCGGCTTTGCCGGCAGCGCCGCAACCTGTGCCGGTCATCAAGGCTACAGTCAGCGACTCGGTAGATAAGGCGGGAGAAGATCAAGAGGCGTCCGGCCCTGAGCACCAGGCAAAGGGCGGCTCCAAAGCGGCAGCCGATACTGCCGGTACCGGCCCGGAAAAAAAGAAAACAAGCGCCAAGGCCAAGGCTACTACCGAGGCCCAGGCCGATTCGCTCCGGGTCAGCGTCGGCGTCCTCGACGAGTTGATGAACCGGGCCGGCGAGTTGGTGCTGGCCAGAAATCAACTCCTACAGGCCCTCAGTCA
>MGTE01000121.1:16904-29918 GCA_001799275.1 Deltaproteobacteria bacterium RIFOXYD12_FULL_57_12 | reverse complement strand
GGACCAGGATGCAGCCGATCGACAATGTCTTTGGCAAGTTCCCGCGGGTGGTGCGCGAGCTGGCCAAGAAACTCGGCAAACAGATCGAGCTCACCATGAAGGGCAACGAGGTGGAACTGGACAAGACCATTCTCGAATCCCTGGCCGATCCTTTGACCCATCTGATCCGCAACTGCTGCGACCACGGCCTGGAAGAGGCCGAGGTCCGAACCGCTCTTGGCAAACCCGCAATCGGCAGGGTATGGCTCAGCGCCTATCACGAGGGCGGTTTGATCAATATCGAGATTAAAGACGACGGCCGGGGCATTGATCCGGAGGCCTTGAAAGAGGCGGCCGTGAAAAAGGGGCTGAAGACCGAGGCCGAGGTGGCCCAGTTGAACGACAAGGAAGCGATTTCCCTGATCATGCTGCCCGGATTTTCCATGGCCCGCAAGGTGAGTGATGTTTCTGGCCGGGGCGTGGGCATGGATGTGGTGAAGACCAACCTGGAAAAACTGGGCGGGGCCGTTGACATCGAATCCAGGCTCGGCGAGGGCACCATTGTCCATCTGCGGCTGCCTCTGACCCTGGCCATCATCCCCTGCCTGATCGTCATGGTCGGCAATTACCGCTATGCCATTCCGCAGGTCAATCTTGAGGAACTGGTGGCCCTGTACGACCAGGATGTTTTAACCAAGCTTGAATACACCGGCGACCGGGAGGTATACCGCCTCCGCAAGCGGTTGCTGCCCATGATCCGGTTGCAGGAGGTTCTGGCGCGGTCTAAACCGTTCACGGACAAGGCCTGCGCCCAGGTAACGGAAAAGTACAGAAAACTGAAGGAAATAAAACTGGCCGACTATCAGGCTGCCAAGAAGAAGGGCGCGGCCGATGCTGAAAGTATTGTCAGCACTTCGCTTAATTTTGTGGTGCTCAAGGTCGGGGCCGACCGTTTCGGGCTGATCGTCGACCGGGTTCTGGGTACCGAGGAAATCGTGGTCAAACCCATGCATCCGGCCCTCAAAGCGTTGCCCTGTTATTCCGGCGCCACGGTCATGGGCGACGGGCAGGTGGCCTTAATCCTTGACATCGAAGGGATCTCCGCCTATGCCGGGCTTCGCTACAAGGCAATCGGCGGCAGCGATGACCAGGCGATCGAGGGGCGGAGCGATGAAGGAACCCAGGCCGTGCTGCTGTTCAAAAACGGCGCCGAGGAGCAGTTTGCACTCGCCCTGCCGCTTATCCGGCGGATCGAACGGATTGACCCGGCCGGCATCGAGCCGGTGGGCGATAAGGAGTTTATCTCCATCGATGGTCAGTCAACTTTAATTCTGCGGCTTGACAAGCATCTCAATGTCTCGTCCGGTGTCATGCGGGATGAGATGTTTCTGCTGCTGCCCAAGCACACCAAGCGGCCGTTCGGTATCCTGGTGTCGACCCTGCTGGATATCGCCGAGGCGCCGCTGGAACTGAACATCGAGAGCTATCAGGAGCCCGGTCTCCTGGGGACGGCCATTATCCGCGACCACATTACCCTGTTCATCGACATGTATCGTCTCATCGAAAAGGCGGAGCCTGGCTGGTTCGGCACCCCGGCACAGAAAAACAGCGGCGGCAAGGCGGTCCATATTCTTCTGGCCGAGGACTCGCCGTTTTTTCGACAGATGATCAGGGGGTATCTGGAAGACAATGGTTATCAGGTGACCGTTGCTGAAAATGGCAAGATTGCCCTGAATTTCCTGAACGAGAACCAATTCGATCTCATTGTCTCGGACCTGGAAATGCCGGAGATGAACGGCTGGGAGTTCATGCAGGAGGTGCGGAGTGGCTCGAACCAGCGGGACATTCCTTCCCTGGCGCTCACCTCCCTGGAATCCGGCAAGCATCGGGATCGGGCTCTGCAAGTGGGTTTCAACCGCTATGAGGTGAAGATCGACCGGTTGCGGCTGCTGGAAGCGGTGGACAATTTGCTGCACGAGAAATCATGAATAAAAAAACGGCCAGGAGATTGGTATGCAGGCAAAAAAAATAGATGAGCGGTCAGCAGGGCCAACTAGAAAATTCTGCACTTTTTATCTGGCCGGCAGGCTGTACGGGGTGGATATCCTGCACGTCAAGGAAATCAGTTCCGTGGTGCGGTTTACGCCGATATACCATGCTCCTCGCGAGGTGATGGGCTTTGTCAATATCCGGGGGCAGATCCATCTGGTACTTGATCTGCAGATGCTGCTGGGCCAGGAACAAGAAGTGGAAGCGGAAGCGGGCGGCCGGAGCCTGCTGGTGATTTTTAAACCGGTGGTCGGCGAATCGTTCGGAGTGCTGATCGACAGGATCGGCGATGTGGTGGAGATTGCCGAGGATGAAATCGAGGATCGTCGCAAAACCGACGAGGCCCCCCCTGATTCCGGCGATCGGCGCAATGAAGGGGGAAATCTGGTGTGCGGTGTCTGCAAGTTGGACAGCGGGTTGCTGATCGCCTTGAATGCGAAACGCTTTCTGGAGGCTGTTCAGGTTTAATGTGCGGTGCGGGCAGGAAGATAATCTACTAGCGTGAGGTAAGAAAAAATGAAGATTTCAAACATGGGGATCGGCAAGCGTCTGGGACTGAGTTTCGGGCTGGTGATCGGCTGTTTCGCAATCGCGGTCCTGGTAACGATTTTTTCCTTGCGGCAGGTCGTTGAGTACGGCAGACAGGTGGAGACCGAGAGCCTGCCTTTTGCCCTTCTCGCCGAGGAAATGGCCCTGAATATTAGTCAGGCCCAGAATAACCTGACCGATGTCGCCGCCACCCACAACCTGGCCGGGCTCAAGGAGGCTGAAGCTGTAGCCGCGGAGTTCGCCGGGGACCTGAAGACCCTGCGGCAGATGTTTGAAAAGGAGAACGACACCGCCGGTATCAAGGAGATTGACGACTTGGAGAAGGCGTTCAAGAAATTTTTCGATGACGGTATAATGATGGCGGATGTTTTTGTCAAGCAGGGTATTGAGGCTGGTAGTAAGCTTATGAAGGGCTTTGACGAGGACGCCGCCGACCTTGGCGAGAAGATGGGGCATTTCAAGGAAGGGCAGGTGGCGGAGGCCAATAAGATGACCAAGAACATCGAGACTGCCGGCGCCAGGACCCAAATGATTCTTCTGGTCAGCAGCGCTTTGGCATTGGTGTTGGGGGTTTTTCTGTCGCTCTTTATCACGAAAAGCATCACCGGCCCGCTGCATGCGGCCGTGGAGATGGCGAACCAGATGGCGGAAGGGGATTTGACCGCGCAGCTTGCCGTGACTGGTAAGGATGAGGTCGGTCGGCTGTCCGCGGCCCTGAATACCTCCACCAACATGCTTGGCTCGATGATCGAGGAGATCAAGGCCCGTTCCGGTATGCTGGCCAGTTCCTCCGAGGAGCTGTCGGCAGTGGCCAATCAGATGTCTGGCAACGCCGAGGAGATGACCATGCAGTCAAATACGGTGGCCGGCGCCACTGAGCAGATGTCCACCAACATCAACACCATTGCCAGCGCCGCCGAGGAAATGAGCATGAATGTCGCCTCGATCTCCTCGGGTGCCGAGCAGATGTCGCATAACATGAGTACGGTGGCCTCGGCTATTGAGGAGATGAGCACGTCGATCGGTGGGGTGGCATCCAACGCCAAGGAGGCGTTTGAGGTGGCTGGCACGGCGATGACGCGCTCGCAGGCGGCGACCGAGACCATGAACACCCTGGGCAAGGCGGCGCAGGCCATCGGCAAGGTGACGGAGGTGATTAAACGGATCGCCGAGCAGACGAATCTTCTGGCTTTGAACGCCACGATCGAGGCAGCCTCGGCCGGCGAGGCGGGCAAGGGTTTTGCGGTGGTGGCCAACGAGATCAAGGAGTTGGCCAACCAGAGCGCCCAGGCTGCCGAGGATATCGCCGACAAGATCGAAGGGGTGCAGGGCAACACCAAGGAAGCTGTAAAGGTGATCTCGTCGGTGTCGGAGATCATCACCTCGATCAACGCCGCAGTGGACGATATTGCCAAGTCGGTGGCCGAACAGACCCGGACGGTGAATGAGATTGCGGCCAACGTCGGCGAGGCTGACAAGGCTGCAGCCAGCGTGGCCGCGGGTATTGCCGAGATTTCAGTCGGGACCAACGATATGTCGAAGAATGCCGGCGAAGCGGCCAAGGCGGCCAACGACGTGGCGCAGAACATTCACGGTGTCAAGCAGGCCGCAGAGGAAACCAGCGGCGGTGCCGCGCAGATCAATACCTCGGCCGGGGAACTGGCGAAAGTCGCTGGCGAACTTCAACAGATGGTCAGCAGATTCAAGGTGTAGACAAACGATTCCGCAGGTGGTAAAAAATAGGTGAAAATCCCCCTTTCCTCGACTCCTTGAGGATGGGGGGATTTTTGTCATGAGTCCGCTGCAGCCATCGCTGGCGGCAGCGGACTGTGCGGTTGTCGGAAACAATCAGCCGGGTGAGTAACCGGTGAGATAACACGGATTTTATGGCTGAGAAGATAAAAATACTTATCGTTGATGATTCCCGGGTGTTTCGCAATGTCCTTGAGGAGTCACTGCGTGGTGATGAAGATATCCAGGTTTTGGGGGTGGCCTTTAACGGGGTCAAGGCCATGGAGTTCATCAGAGGAGGGCGGCTGCCTGATCTGGTGACCCTGGATATGGAGATGCCGGAGATGGACGGCCTCGCGACCCTGCAGGCGATCCAACAGTTCAACGCCGAACATCCGGAACTGCCCGATGTGGGCGTTATCATGGTGAGCGCCCATACCCGCCGGGGGGCGGATGTCACGATCAGCGCCCTGGAGCAGGGCGCGTTTGATTTTGTTACCAAGCCGGAAGGGGATAATCTACGGGAAAGTATTGTGATGCTGCACCGGCAGATCATCGTCAAGATCAGGCATGTTGCATTAAAGCGCCTTACGGCCGGCCGCCCGAAGCCTGTGGTCGCGCCACTGCGGCCACCAGTGCCCAGGCCGGCCGCCAGACCGCTCCGGGTTACTCCTTACCGGGCGGTGCTGATCGGGGTCTCGACCGGCGGCCCCAAGGCCTTGGCCGTTTTACTGCCGATGCTTTCCGGGTTCATCGATTTGCCGGTTCTCATTGTTCAGCATATGCCGCCCACTTTTACCCAGTCGCTGGCCGATAATCTTGACAAGAAATGCCGCCATACGGTGATCGAGGCCAAGGATAACGATGTCATCCGGCCCGGACATATCTATATTGCTCCCGGCGGTCGGCATATGGTTATTCGCCGCGGGGCCATAGGCCAGGTGGTCACGGCCTTGAACGATCAGCCGCCGGAAAAGGGCTGCCGGCCCTCGGTGGATGTCCTTTTCCGGTCGGCAGCGGCTATCTACGGCGGCGACCAGATTGCCGTTGTGCTGACCGGCATGGGTTCGGACGGCACCCGCGGGCTTGGGCCGCTGAAAAAGGCCGGCGCCCATATCATTGCGCAGGATGAGGCCTCCAGCGTGGTATGGGGGATGCCGGGCTCGGCCGTTACCTCCGGTTGCGTGGACGAGGTGCTGCCGCTTGAACGCATCGCTTCCAGTATCAAAGAGCTTGTCGGCAACGGGAAAAGCTGATGCTGGAACTTACTCAGAAAGAATTTGACGGGCTGCGGATATATATTCGCAATATCTGCGGGGTCGCGATCCCGGATACAAAGAGCTACCTGGTCCAGCAGCGGCTTGAGCCGCTTGTCAAAGCCAGCGGTAGTTCGACTTTTACCGAGTTCTATCAGAAGGTGATCAGCGACCGGGGCAGTCTTTACCGGGATTCCTTAATCACGGCGATCACCACCAATGAGACCTTTTTCTTCCGGGACGGCCATCCGTTTGTCGCCTTTGAAAAAACCGTGCTGCCAATGCTGGGTGCTTTGATTAAGCAGAAGAAGGCAAAAGGCGGTGTCCTCAAACGGCCGCTGGTCAGGATCTGGTGCGCCGCCTCGTCAACCGGCCAGGAACCGTACACTCTGGCAATGCTTGTTTATGAGTATGCGCGTGCCAACGCCTTTCAGAATATTGATGTTGAGGATTTCGGAATCCTGGCCTCGGATATCTCGCCGCCCGTGCTGCTTAAGGCCAAGGCCGGTGAATTCACCGAGGCTGAACTGGCGCGGGGGTTGTCCGTAGAGAGGAAGAAGAAGTATTTCACCCGGCTGGGAGAGGTCTGGAAGATCCATGATTATCTCCGTACCCTGGTGGAATACCGGCGGGTGAACCTCATCGAGGCCTTTGGTTTTCTAGGGACCTTTGAAGTGGTTTTCTGCCGGAATGTGCTGATTTATTTCAATCTGGAAACCAAGCGGAAAATAATCGAGAAATTCCGGGCTGTTCTCACGGAGCCCGGAATTCTCTTCCTCGGCTCCTCGGAGAACCTCTACGGCCTGTCGGACGGCTTCGACTCCCAACAGACCGGGCTGACGGTGTATTACCGGAAAAAGGGTGTTTCCGCCTGTTGAGATTCCTGTCCGTGTTCAGACGAAGACCTCGGTTGGACATGCATAACAGGTTTAGATTACGCGATTTGCATTGACCTGAATCGACTCTCATATTAAACACTAATAGCGATAGCAAGGGGGTGATGCCGAACAGTGACCATCAGAAGAGAAGGTGGCTATGGATAATCGATTCTTCGAACAACCTATCCTTAACTTCCCGTACGCTTATCCGGGACGACACTGGGAACTCGATGACCAGGGTCAGCCAACGCAGAAGATTATCGAAGACCGTCGCACCGCGAAGTTCATCACCCCCATTCCAAAACCCAGAAAACGCAAAGGGAAAGAATATCAGCAGCAACTTTTTGCCGATAAAGAGATATCAACCGCGGAACAGCAGTACATCTCCCTTCCCCATATCAATGCGATTCGCCAGCATGTAGACAAGTGGCGTGCCTTGTTAAACCCCAACGACTGGCAGGTCACCCCGGAGACCGCCCGTCTGCTCCAGCACTGGCGTCATCACCCATTTAACAATATTCGGCCATTTTTTTGCCAGGTTGAGGCGGTCGAAACCGCCATCTGGTTGACCGAAGTCGCCCCCAACAGCAAAATCGGCAAGGGTTTCCTCGATCACCTTGCCAACGCCAATAACGACGCCAACCCCGAACTCATGCGTCTGGCTCTGAAACTTGCCACCGGCGCCGGCAAGACCACGGTCATGGCGATGCTTATCGCCTGGCAGACTGTCAATGCCGTGCGTCGGCCCGGAGCCAAGAAATTCACCCGGGGGTTCCTGGTCGTGACTCCTGGCATCACCATCCGCGACCGCCTCCGTGTGCTTTTTCCCAACGACCCGGACAGCTACTACCAAAGCCGGGAACTCATTCCCGCCGACATGCTGGGTGACCTCGAACGAGCCAAGATCGTCGTCACCAACTTTCACGCCTTTAAGCTCCGTGAACGGCTGGAGTTGTCCAAGGGGGGCCGCCTGCTGCTGCAAGGGCGCGGCGGGGAAGAACTCAATACTCTGGAAACAGAAGGGCAGATGATCCAGCGGGTGATGCCCGATCTCATGGGTATGAAGAATATTCTGGTGATCAACGACGAGGCCCACCACTGCTATCGTGAAAAACCGGGGGAAGAGGTTGGGGATGAATTGAAAGGCGACGACAAAAAGGAGGCTGAGAAAAACAACGAGGCTGCCCGCCTCTGGATCTCCGGCCTCGAAGCGGTAAACCGCAAACTCGGCCTTACCCGGGTCCTTGACCTTTCGGCCACGCCGTTCTTTCTGCGCGGCTCCGGCTATGCCGAGGGCACCTTGTTCCCCTGGACCATGAGCGACTTTTCCCTCATGGACGCCATCGAGTGCGGCATCGTCAAACTGCCGCGCGTACCCGTGGCGGATAACATTCCAGGTGGGGAAATGCCCAAGTTCCGCAACCTGTGGGAGCATATCCGTACCCGGATGCCCAAGAAAGGCCGGGGAAAAGCCAAGACCCTCGACCCGCTCAGCCTGCCGGTTGAGCTGCAAACCGCTCTCGAAGCCCTTTATGGGCACTATGAAAAGACCTTCAACCTGTGGAAGGAAAACGGCATTAGTGTTCCACCCTGCTTCATTGTCGTTTGCAACAACACCTCGACATCAAAGCTGGTCTACGACTACATCTCGGGCTTTCACCGGCAGAACGAAGACGGCTCAACCTCCCTTGAGAATGGCCGCCTGCCGTTGTTCCGTAATTTCGACGAGTTCGGCAACCAGTTGGCCCGTCCTTATACGCTTCTTATCGACAGCGAGCAACTTGAATCCGGCGATGCGCTGGACGATAACTTTCGGGGCATGGCCGCCGATGAAATCGATCGCTTTCGCCGCGAGATCATCGAGCGGACCGGTGACCGCCGCCAGGCAGAGAACATCACCGATCAGGATCTGCTCCGCGAGGTCATGAACACCGTCGGCAAAAAAGGCCGGCTTGGCGATTCGATCCGCTGCGTGGTTTCGGTTTCCATGCTTACCGAGGGCTGGGATGCTAATACCGTGACCCACGTTCTCGGGGTGCGCGCCTTCGGCACCCAATTGCTCTGCGAACAGGTCATTGGCCGGGCGCTGCGCCGGCAGTCGTATGACCTCAACGAACAAGGCCTGTTCAATGTGGAATACGCCGATGTTCTGGGCATTCCCTTCGACTTTACGGCCAAGCCGGTGGTGGCCCCGCCGCAACCGCCCCGTGAAACGATCCACGTCAGAGCTGTCCGTCCCGACCGCGATCACCTTGAAATTCGTTTTCCCCGCGTGGCGGGCTACCGGGTGGAACTTCCCGAGGATCGTCTCACCGCAGAGTTCAATGAGGATTCCATCCTGGAATTGACCCCGGACCTTGTCGGCCCCTCGATCACCAAGAACGCCGGGATTATTGGTGAAGACGTCGATCTGAGTCTCAAGCACCTGGAAGACATGCGGCGCTCCTCTGTACTGTTCCACGTTGCCAAGCGTCTGCTTTACACCAAATGGCGCGATCCCGGCGATGAGCCCAAGCTCCATCTGTTCGGTCAGCTCAAGCGGATCACCAAGGAGTGGCTCGACACCTGCCTGGTCTGCAATGGTGGTACATACCCGGCCCAGCTCATGTACCAGGAACTGGCCGATATTGCCTGCGAACGGATCACGGCCGGCATTACCCGCTCCCTGCAGGGCGAACGCCCGATCAAGGCCGTGCTCGATCCCTACAACCCCACTGGCTCCACAAATCATGTAAACTTTAATACCTCCAAGAAAGATCGCTGGGAGACCGATGCCCGCCGCTGCCACATCAACTGGGTGATCCTCGACAGCGACTGGGAGGCCGAATTCTGCCGGGTGGCCGAGTCCCATCCACAGGTCAAAGCCTATGTGAAGAACCACAATCTCGGCCTGGAGGTTCCGTACCGTTACGGCTCGGAGACGCGGAAATATATTCCCGACTTCATCGTGACTATTGACGATGATTCTGGCGAGGACGACCCGCTCCGCCTGATCGTCGAAATCAAGGGCTATCGCCGCGAGGACGCCAAGGAGAAGAAGGCCACCATGGAGACCTACTGGGTGCCCGGCGTCAATAACCTGAAGAGTCATGGCCGCTGGGCCTTTGCCGAGTTCACCGAGGTGTACCGGATCGAGACGGAGTTTGAGAAGAAAGTCGAAGCAGAATTTAATAAGATGGTTGAACGGTTTGTGAATGGTGATGCATGAGCAGCATTAAATTGTTTGAGTCCAAGAAGATACGCTCTATCTGGAATGAAGAGGAGAGCAGGTGGTACTTCTCGGTTATTGATGTGGTTGCTGTGCTGACCGATAGCGAGAATCCAAGGGATTATTGGTACCGAATCAAACAACGGGAGAAAATCAGCGGGGGTGAACTGTCGACATTTTGTCGACAGTTCAAACTCGAAGCGCCGGATGGCAAATTTCGCGAAACCGATTGCTCTCATGCCGAAGGCTTGCTCCGCATCATTCAGTCCATTCCCTCACCCAAGGCCGAGCCCTTCAAACGCTGGCTGGCAAAGATCGGCTATGAGCGGTTGGAGGAGATCGAGAATCCTGAGTTGGCCGCTAACCGCATGCGGGAGTTGTATAAGGCTAAGGGTTATAGCGATGAATGGATTGAAAAACGAGTACGCGGCATTGCCGTTCGCGATGAACTGACCAATGAGTGGAAGAAGCGCGGGGTGAAAGAGCAGCTTGAATATGCCATTCTAACCGCCGAGATTAGCCGAGCCACCTTTGGTATGACACCATCGGAATACAAGAAATTCAAAAACCTTGGCCAGTCGGCGGATAACCTCCGTGATCACATGACCGACTTGGAGTTGATCTTCACCATGCTGGGTGAGGCTTCCACCACGGAAATCGCCCGCAACAAGGATGCTCTGGGCTACAACGAGAATCTTGGCGCCGCCATCGAAGGGGGAGCTGTTGCCGGCAATGCTCGGCGGGATTTGGAGAAGAAGTCAGGGAGGCGGGTGTCGAGCCGGGAGAATTTTAAAGAGATCCCGGAAGTGGTGGTGCGGAAGAAGAGAATTGTGAAGCAAGATGAATGAAATGAAGAGTGACGAAGATCTGCTGTCCGCTATCACTCTTGGCGAGGACAGCACCCGCCAGTTCAAGGCCAATGTGAAGAACAGCGATTCCCTGGCCTCGGAGATGGCGGCGTTTGCCAATTCGGAGGGCGGGACGATCTTCATCGGCGTGGCGGATGATGGTGCCACGCCAGGGTTGTCCGGGGAGGATGTGGCACGAATAAACCAACTTATCAGTAACGCCGCGAGTCATCTTGTCCGCAGTCCACTAGCAGTGCAGACACGAAACGTTCCGCTTCCCGAGGGGCGAATTGTCATCGTGCTGACCGTGCCCAAGGGGATGGACAAGCCCTACTTTGATAAAAACGGGTTGATCTGGTTGAAATGCGGGGCAGATAAACGGCGAGTGAATTCCAAGGAAGAGCTGCGCCGATTCTTCCAGATTTCCAATCAGTTTCATGCGGACGAGCTGCCCACCAAGGCCGGAATCGACAAACTCGACAAGCTGCGCTTTCGTGATTTTTTGCGGGATGCCTATAAACTCGATTATCCAGACTCTCCCGCTAAATTGACCCGGCTGCTCCAGAACATGAACCTGGCCACGGATGAGGGATTGCTGAATCTGGCGGGAGTGCTTCTGTTTGCAGAACGCCCGGAATGGATCAAGCCACAGTTTGTGGTAAAGGCGATTCGTTATCCGGGCAATGTAATCCATGTCAGTGACTATGTGGATACCGAAGATTTTTCCGGCTCATTGCGCAAGATATTTGATGATTCCCTGGCCTTTGTGATGCGCAACCTGCATAAGGTGCAGGCTGGAAGAGGCGTCAACGCGCCGGGAACCCCAGAGATTCCGGAAGCAGTCTTTGAAGAACTGCTGGTTAACGCCCTGGTCCACCGGGATTATCTTGTGAGCGCACCCATCCGGCTCTTCATCTTCGACAACCGTATCGAAATCATCAGCCCCGGCCATCTGCCCAACAATCTGACCGTGGAAAAAATCCGGGCCGGCAATTCCAATATCCGTAATCCGATTCTTGTGTCCTATGTCGCCAAGGGGCTACTGCCTTACCACGGCCTTGGTTCAGGGATTAAGAGGGCGCTCGATGATTGGCGGGATATCGATTTTGTTGATGACAGAGAAGGTTGCTTGTTCACGGCAACGGTGCACCGAAAAGAGCTAGCGCAAGCTGTCTTGCTAAAAACGCCGGGGAAAACGCCGGGGAAAACGCCGGGGAAAACGCCGGACATGATTTTGCTGCTGCTCAAAGAGTATCCAAAATTATCAATACCTGAATTAGCCGCGAAAATGGAGAAATCCGAACGTGCTGTGGAACGGGCAATTCGTAAGCTTCGTCAAATGAAGCGCTTGGAACGTATAGGACCAGCCAAAGGCGGACATTGGGAAGTTATTGAAAAGAGTGAAGGGTAGGTAACATAAAAACATGACAAAAAAACCAGCATCGAAACTCACCGTCGAGACCATCACCCACGACGAGGCAACCCGCAAAAACATCCCCACGGCCGAATACCAGTCGGTGATGCGCAAGGACGAGGAGGCGCCCATCCGGCTGGCCTACGAGCGCCGCAACCGCGACCTCGACCCGCAACTGGTCTGGCGCGGCAAGGATGAGCAGGACTGGTCGGACCTGGTGGTCCAAGCTCCACCGCTTTATATTCAGGAAAAGGTTCACCCCAAGGTCTTGATTGACGATCTGCTTCGGCAATCAGTGGTCAGTGGTCAGCGGCCAGTGGCTAGACAACTTGACCTTTTCTCCGACTTTAACGGCATCGCCAGGGGCGTGGACAAGACCGAGTTCTACCAGCACGACGCCAACTGGACCAACCGCATGATTCTGGGCGACAGTTTGCAGGTGATGGCCTCGCTGGCCGAGAGGGAAGGTCTGCGTGGCAAGGTGCAGTGCATCTATTTCGACCCGCCCTACGGCATCAAGTTTAACTCCAACTTTCAGTGGAGCACCACCAGCCGCGACGTCAAGGACGGCAACACCAGCCACATCACCCGCGAGCCGGAGCAGGTCAAGGCCTTCCGGGATACCTGGCGGGATGGGATCCATTCGTATCTGACGTATCTGCGCGACCGGTTGACCGTGGCACGGGATCTGTTGACCGAGAGCGGGTCGATCTTTGTGCAGATTGGGGATGAGAATGTGCACCGGGTGCGGGCGGTGATGGATGAGGTGTTTGGGGATGGGAACTGTGTTGCAACCATCACGTTCAAGAAAACAGGCGGTCAAAGTTCAGCGCAAATAGCTGCGGTGTCGGACTACATCCTTTTCTTTGCCAAGGATATTCGTAACTGCAAATTCCGATCGTTGTTCGTGCAGAAAAGCCCAGGTGACGAGGGGGCAACGAACTATTCATGGATTGAAGAGGAAAATGGGAGTCGCCGTCCGTTGACAGCATCCGAAAAATCAAGTGATGCACCTAAACCTGTTGGCGCGAGAATCATGCAGCCGTACCCAATGTTCTCGGACGGCCCATCTGCCAGAGACCTTCCGTTTGAGTGGCGAGGA
>MGTE01000121.1:4644-16884 GCA_001799275.1 Deltaproteobacteria bacterium RIFOXYD12_FULL_57_12 | reverse complement strand
CAGAAGATAGCCCGGTGTGATCGATTCGTTGCACAGGGCAAGACTCTACGATTCGTAAACTATCTCGAAGACTACTCGGTTACCCCTATCATCAACCTTTGGACCGACACTCAAATTAGCGGGTTCGGTTCTGACCGGATCTATGTCGTTCAGACGCTTCCCAAGGTTATCGAACGCTGCATCCTCATGTCCTCCGACCCCGGCGACCTCGTTCTCGACCCCACCTGCGGCTCCGGTACCACCGCCTATGTCGCCGAGCAGTGGGGCCGCCGCTGGATTACTATCGACACCTCCCGCGTCGCCCTGGCCCTGGCCCGCGCACGGATCATGGGCGCCCGCTACCCTTTTTATCTGCTGGCCGACAGCCGCGACGGGCAGCTCAAGGAAGCCGAGGTCACCCGCACCCTGCCATCGAGCCAGCCCACCCGCAGCGACATCCGACAGGGCTTTGTCTATGAGCGGGTGCCGCATATCACCCTGAAATCCATCGCCAACAACGCCGAGATCGACGTCATTTGGGATAAGTTCCAGCAAACCCTTGAACCCCTTCGCCAGCAACTTAATCAGACTTTGGCCAAGAAATGGGAGGAGTGGGAGATACCACGCGACGCAGACGACAAATGGCCAGGCGAGACGAAAAAGCTGCACGCCCAGTGGTGGCAGCAGCGCATCGCCCGGCAGAAGGCCATTGACGCCTCTATCGCCGCCAAGGCCGAAAGCGAATACCTCTACGACAAGCCCTACGACGACAAGAAGAAGGTCCGGGTAGCCGGGCCGTTCACTGTCGAGAGCCTCTCTCCCCACCGCGTGCTGGCCGTTGACGAAAATGATGAACTCATCGACCCCCAACAGGCTGGCACCAAAGAAACCGGCGACGAGACCGCCTTCGTTCAAATTATCCTGGAGAACCTGAAGACGGCAGGTGTCCAGCAGGCCCACAAGGAAGACAAGATTACCTTCACCTCCCTCACCCCCTGGCCGGGTGATCGGGTCTGTGCCGAGGGCCGCTATTTTAAAGGGACAGAAGAATCAGGCGTCGAAAAACGCGCTGCCATTTTCATTGGCCCTGAGTTCGGCACCGTTTCCCGGCCCGATCTGGTGGAAGCTGCCCGTGAGGCCGGCGACGCCGGGTTCGACGCCCTTATCGCCTGCGCCTTCAACTACGATGCCCATTCCTCGGAGTTCGACAAGCTCGGCCGCATTCCCGTACTCAAGGCCCGGATGAACGCCGACCTTCACATGGCCGACGACCTCAAGAACACCGGCAAGGGCAACCTCTTCGTAATATTCGGAGAGCCTGACATCGACATTCTCGAAGCACAAGATAACCAAATCCGAGTCAAGATCAACGGCGTGGACGTCTTCCATCCCAATACCGGCGAGGTCAGAAGCGACGGGGCAGAAGGCATCGCCTGCTGGTTCATCGACACTGATTACAACGAGGAAAGCTTCTTCGTCCGCCACGCCTACTTTCTTGGCGCTGGCGATCCGTACAAATCCCTCAAACCACTCTCAAGGCCGAAATCAACGAAGATGCCTGGGCCACCTTGAACAGCGACACTTCTCGGCCGTTCGACAAACCAATGACCGGACGGATTGCGGTGAAGGTCATAAATCACCTGGGCGATGAGGTGATGAAGGTGTTTCGGGTGGGATGACGGGCGACAAAGTCACCACGAAGGAAAGTCGCCATTGACGATACAACGCAGCCATAAAGGAAGGTCCGCATGATTACTCGATTAACCCTGCGCAACTTCAAAAAAAGCGTGGGCGAACAGATCTACGATTTCGGGCAGTTCGACCTGCTGGTCGGGCGCAACAACAGCGGCAAAGGCACGGTGCTTCAGGCTCTGGCCATCTGGCAGTTCTGCGTGGACGAGTTCCATCGCACCAAACGAACTGGTAAAACGGGTATCCAGGTGGTGCTGCCTAACTTTACGGCCTTGCCGGTGCCGGAATTCAACCTGCTGTGGAAGGATCGGACCGACCGTGCATACCCTGTGAAGGATGGCAAGAAGAAGCAGGAATTTATCCTGATCGAGATAGTGGTGGAATGGCAGCGGGCTACAGGCGAGACCGCTTCCTTTGGTGTAAATTTGCGTTATCATTCACCGCAGACCATCTATGCCATCCCCAGTGATGGCTGGACAACATTCCGCGAATACGAGCAACTGGGCGACCTGCCAAGGATCGCCTATGTGCCGCCGTTCTCAGGCCTTGAGCCTGGTGAGAAATGGCTGGATGTTTCGCCCATCCGCCAGCAGGTCGGCAAGGCGCAACCCGGCAGCGTGTTGCGCAATCTTCTTTTATGGGTATGTCCTTCGCCACCCCTCGGGCCTGATGGGCGCGTCAGCAAGGACTATACTCCGCCCGCCGACTGGCTGGAGTTGGTGCGCATGATCGAGCGTTGGTTCTCGGTTACGATCAGTGCACCGAAATACGAAACAGGCAAGGATGTTTACATCACCGTCGAGTACCGTGAGAAGGACAAGGATTACGACATCATCGCCGGGGGGAGCGGTTTCCACCAAGCATTGACTTTATTGGCCTTTCTCTATGGTTACAGGCCTACGACCATCCTCCTGGACGAGCCGGATGCCCACCTGCATGTCAACCTGCAACGCGAAATCCTCGATTATTTCAAACGCAACTCGGCAGAGAGGAAGACGCAATTCCTCATCGCCACCCACGCCGAGGAATTCGTTCGCGGCGTCGATGCCAGCCAGATTGTTTCTCTGCTTGGCCACACACCAACCCGCATCCAGTCCACCCCTGAAGTGCTGCGGGCCATGGCCGAGGTGTCCAACGAGGAACTCACCCGTCTGCTCACCTCACCCTATATTCTTTATGTCGAGGGGGAAAGCGACGAGCGTATCCTGCGGGCCTGGGCCGATCGATGCGGCGCCCAGACGGCCATGGACAAGGTTTATTTCAGGACCATGGGCGGTGGCGGCAAGGAGAACATGAAGGAAAGGGCAGATGAACACTTCAAGGCACTGCAACAAGTCATCCCTCAGGTCTCACGATTAATGCTCTTTGATTATGACGAGAGAGACAACGTCTTTCATCCTGAGCCGGACAACCCAACCTTAGCCGAGTGGAAGCGCAAAAATATCGAAAACTACCTCCTGGTGCCGGAGGCTTGGAAACGGACTGCACAGCGGCTCGGGGGTAATCTCTTCGCACTGCCGGTCTTGCCGGTGATCGACGACTTCTTTGTCGGCCAAAATCTCACCTTGCCGCCCGGCAAGACATGGCGGAATGTCACCGCCAATGTATTCAGCGTGGTGGATGGCAAGCGCATTCTGTTTGAGAACAATGATTCGCTTTTTCATCAGCTCAGAAATGGCTCGCCGTCTCTGCAACTCATCCGTGAACAGGTAGCCATGAGTATGACTGCCGACGAACTGCACGAGGATGTGCATCAATTTATTGGCAAGCTGACGGCTATGCTGGGAACAGCCTGATGGAATTCCGCATCGCCGACACCTTTACCGACAGCTTGGCCAAACTGACCGGCGAAGAGCAGAAGGCCGTGAAGACCACGGCCTTTGATCTGCAACTGAATCCGGCCAGTCCGGGTATGCAGTTCCACAAGCTCGACAAGGCCAAGGACAAGAATTTCTGGTCGGTGCGGGTTTCAAGCGATTTGCGGATGATTGTCCACAAGACCCAGGAGAGCCTGCTTCTCTGCTATGTTGGCCACCACGACGACGCCTATCAGTGGGCGGCACGGCGCAAACTGGAAATCCACCCCAGGACCGGCGCAGCGCAGTTGGTGGAAATACGGGAGCGGGTCGAAGAGATCACTATCCAGAGATATATTGAAGTGGAACAGGCGGCTTCTCCCAAGCCGCCTTTGTTTGCCAGCGTGACCAGTGAAGTTCTTCTCGGCTACGGGGTGCCGGATGAGTGGCTCGATGATGTACGCAAGGCCAACGAAGATACTGTCCTGGAGATTGTCGAGCATCTCCCGCGCGAAGCTTCGGAAGCGCTGCTGGAACTGGCCACCGGCGGGAAACCACAGCTCGCTCAACCAATTGCCGCCGACGTCGGGCCTTTTGACCACCCCGATGCCCAGCGCCGTTTCCGGACCATGCATGATGTCGAGGAGCTGGAACGTGCACTGGAATACCCTTGGGAGAAGTGGACAATTTTTCTCCATCCGGCCCAGCGCCAGTTGGTTGAAAAGGAATACAGCGGGCCGGCGCGGGTTTCCGGCTCGGCGGGCACGGGCAAGACCATCGTCGCGCTTCACCGGGCCGTCTATCTCGCCCGTACAAACCCCGACATCAGAGTTCTGCTCACTACCTTTTCCGATACCCTGGCAAACGTTTTAAAAACGAAACTGCGACGGCTGATCGTCAATGTTCCGCGAATTGGCGAACGTCTGGATGTGCATGCCATGAATGCGATTGGCCGTCGGCTCTATGAGTTGAATTTTGGTCGCCCAGTTCTTGCATCCCAAAAGGTGATCCAGCAATTGCTTGATGAGGCGGCCGGAGAGGTGGAGGGCCATAAGTTTACCCGGCATTTTCTGCAAACGGAATGGGCGGATGTGGTTGACGCCTGGCAGCTTGATTCCTGGGAGGCGTATCGCGATGTCACCCGGCTGGGTCGGAAAACGCGACTACCAGAGAAACAGCGCGCGGTTCTCTGGTCGATTTTCGATCGGGTCCGCGCTGGCCTGAAAGCTCAGGGCCTGGTCACATATTCCGACCTGTTCAACCAGTTGGCGGCAAAGATTTCTGAGAACAAACACCTGCCTTTTGACTTTGTTGTGGTCGACGAGGCGCAGGACGTAAGCATTGCCCAGTTACGCTTTCTCGCCGCCCTTGCCGGTGGCAGGCCGAACAGCCTCTTCCTTGCCGGGGAGACCTTGGCCAGCGGATATTCCAGCAGCCCTTTTCCTGGAAGGCACTCGGCATCGATATCCGTGGCCGATCACGGACACTCCGGATTAATTACCGGACCTCTCACCAGATCAGACTTCAGACCGACCGCCTGCTGGCCCCCGAACTGTCCGACGTTGACGGCAACACCGAAGAGCGACGCGGCACGATTTCGGTATTCAATGGCCCTCAACCCGTCATCATGACTTTGGACAACCAGGAAGAGGAAGGAAAGGCGGTGGGCGGGTGGCTTTCAGACCGGAAGGCCGAGGGCGTGATGCCGCACGAGATAGGTGTCTTCGTCCGTTCCGAGGATGAACTGGATAGGGCTGAAACAGCAGTTCAGAATGCAGGGATACCCTTCAAGGTACTCGACGACAAAGTCGAGACAGCCAGCGGCCACGTTTCCATCTGTACCATGCACCTTGCCAAGGGCCTGGAGTTCCGCGCCGTGGTCGTGATGGCCTGCGATGATGAGATTATCCCCTTGCAGACGCGGATCGAAACAGTGGCCGACGGCACGGACTTGGAGGAGGTCTACAATACCGAACGCCACCTGCTCTACGTCGCCTGTACCCGGGCGCGGGACCATCTTCTGGTGACCAGCGTGGAACCGGCACCGGAGTTTCTGGATGATCTCCGGATGTAATTACAACGAAGAAAAAACAAGGTTCTTCCAACATTACGGTACAGCGATACAACTGGAGATTGCCGGGTTATTTCTTCTCAGCGTATTTCAGACGCCGGTTCAGGGCCTGCCGGGTTATGCCCAGTAAGCCGGCCGCAATGCGCTGGTTGCCGTTTGCCTGACGCAGGGCGGAGGCGATCAGTATCTCCTCGGCCTGTTTCAGGCTCGGCAGCCGGTCGCCAAAAATTACCGGTCCCTGTGGGCCGGTGGTCTGGTCGGCGGTGCCCGATCCGATCGATCCGATCGCCCCGGCCGCTTCATTTCCCTTGCCAATGATCTCGCGGAATTTGGTCATGGACAGCACCCCGGCCTTATGGGAACTGACCGCATCGAAGACCATGGCCTGCAGTTCTCGGATGTTGCCAGGGAAATGGTGGGTGGCGAGCAACATGGCCAGTTCGGGGGGCGGTGTCGGTTTTTTTTTGCCGAGCGTGGCAGCTGCCTCGGCCAGGAAATGATCCAGGAGGAGCGGCAGGTCTTCAAGCCGTTCGCGCAGGGGCGGGATGTGGATCTGGTGGGCCATGAGCCGGTAGTAGAGATCCTTGCGAAAGGTGCCGGCGGTTTGACCGGCCTGCAGATCGTGGTTGGTGGCGAGCAGAATGCGGGCATCGGCGCGTTTTGCCGTATCCGAGCCGAGCGGCAGATATTCCCTTTCCTGCAGGAGGCGCAGCAGTTTGATCTGGGAGGCAGGGCTCAGGTCGCCGATCTCGTCAAGAAAGAGGGTGCCGGCCGTGGCCAGATCCACCAGGCCCTGGCGGGCCTGATCCGCACCGGTGAAAGCGCCTTTCCGGTGGCCGAACAGGGTGTCGGCAAAAACCGTATCGTCCAGACCGGCGACATTGACCGCCACGAATTTTCCCGGGCGGTTGCCAAGGGTATGCAGGGCGCGGGCGACCAATTCCTTGCCGACCCCGGTTTCACCGGTGATTAAAACCGGCTGCGGGCTGGACGCAATGGCCTCCATGTAGTGGAAGATGGACAACATCCGTTCGTTGTTGGTGATGATCGCGGTACAGGCCTCTGGTCGGCCCAGCTCCCTGGCCGAGAACATCCGTTCCCGGAGTAAAGCGTTCTCCCGGCGCAGGCTCTTCATGTCCAGGGCCCGCTGTACTCCCGAGACCAGACGGCTTGCTTCCACCGGTTTCACCAGGTAGTCGAAGGCGCCCTGCCGCATGCAGGTCACCGCGGTTTCCAGTTCGTTTAAGCCTGTAATGATGATCACCGGCACCTCTGGAAAACCCCGGCTGATTTCGGCAAGCAGTTCCAGGCCGGGGAGATGCGGCATGGAGAGATCGTGCAGCACCGCCTCGATCTCCTGCCCGGCAAGCAGGGGGAGGACCTCGCGGCTGTCCTGGCAGGTCAGGACATTGGTGAGCCCGCTGGCACGCAGGGTTAAAGAGATGGTTTCAAGAATGAACGGTTCGTCATCGACCAGGAGAATCGGCCGGGCCGGATAAAGGGGTTTGGTCATGTTTCACCTTATTTCATGTGTTTTGATTTGGAACTATCAGCGGTTGTTTCCGTTAATCATGACCGGCAGTCGCACGGTGGCGGTCGTGCCTTTGCCGGGGAGGGAAGTGAAATTCAGGACGCCGCGGTGTTCATGCACGATCCGTGCGGAGATCGAAAGGCCGAGGCCGGTGCCGCCGGTGTCTCGTTTGGTGGTGAAGAAAGGATCGCCGATAGCCGGCAGGATCTCCGGGGCGATGCCGACGCCTTCGTCGCTTACAGCAATTATGATTTGGCCGGATTGCGCATCAAAGGCGGTGCGGACCCGCACGGCCTGCTCCATGTCGGTCAATGCCTGGCAGGCGTTCTGGATCAGGTTGATGACCACCTGTTCGAGTTGCTGGGCATTGCCGGAAATCGGCGGCAGCTCCGGGCCGTAGGCAATGGAGAATCTCCGGGTGGAATGTTTGGTCAGATTGCTGACTAACGTGGTGGCGGCCCGGATTACCGTGTTGATTTCCACCGGCCGGAATTCCTGCGCGGTATCCTTTCTGGAAAAGTCCTTGAGGTCGGAGACAATGGTTTTTATCCGGTTCGCCCCTTCCTTGATGCCGTTGATCAGCATCGGCACCGCTTCGCGCATTTCGGTATAGTCGACGCCACCCAACAAAAAATCGCCGTATTCCCGGTGATAGCTGTCCAGAATCGGCAGGGCGCTTTCCCATGCCTCCTTGAGTAACGGGGTGTTCAGCATGATAAAGTTGTTCGGGTTGTTGATCTCGTGGGCCACGCCGCTGACCAGCGTGCCCAGGGCAATCATCTTGTCGGCCTGCATCAACTGCTGGTACTGTTGCTTCAACTGGCTCTCCGTCTCCTTGAGCCGGGTGATGTCCTCGGCAATGCCGACCACCCGGTAGATCTCGCCGGTGGCACTGCTGCGGAGCGGAAAGGCCCGGTCCCTGATCCAGCGGATGGTATTGTCGGGGCGGGCGATCCGGTAGATATCTTCGGACTGTCGGCGGCGGCTGCGGAAGGAGGTCTTGATGCGGGTGCAGTCCTGGCGGAGGATCGCCTCCTGCCAGGAGGTCGGCCGTTCATAGAGGCTCTGGCAGGTCCGGCCCCAGATGGTTTCGTAGGCCGGGCTGACGTAGAGCATCTTTGACTCGTCCGGCGAATAGATCCAGAAAACCGCCTCGATATTGTCGGTTAGCTGGCGGAAGCGTTCCTCGCTTTCCCGGAGCGCCTCTTCAGCTCGTTTTCTTTCAAGGGCATGGGTGAAGATGTCGGTGAGTACGTTGAGATTCGTGACATCGGATTCGCGCCATTCCTTCCTCTGGCGGACAGCCCCGTAGCCGACCAGACCCACGAGTCTGCCATTGTGGATTTTTGGAACTAATAGCAGGGATTTGAGACGCAGCTGCCGGAAAAGTCTTTTTTCTTCGTCGGCCTCGGCCGGCAGGTCGGCCACCGCCGGGATGTTTATGGCCTCGGCGTTGAACAGACGGGCTGACAGCCAGGCCAGGCGGGCTGGAAAGATGTTCTGCAGAATAGCACGTTGCGACTTCAGGCCGGGGCCGCACCATTCGTGGGTGCTTGCAAAACGGCTGCCGTCCGCAGAGAACCGGAAGACCCAGCCGCGGTCCACGCCGACAAAGGCGGCGATTTCACCGAGCGCCCGGCTGATCTCTTCGTCGATGCATTCGAGTCCGAGGTTGATGAACTTGGTGGAGATGCTGCCCAGTAACCTGGTAAATTCCAACTGGTGGGCGATCTCCTGTTCCGCGTGCTTGCGGTCGGAGATATCCCGGGCGATATGGACCACGCCGATAAGTTGTCCTGCCTTGTCAAATCTGGGGAGCGCCTTGATCTCCAGAAATTTTTGCAGATGCGGTTCATGGAATTCCGTGGTGCTGGCCTGGCCGGTTCTGGCCGTCTGGCAGCTCGGGCAGCGACCGGGTGGTTCGTTCTCGCCATGGTAGACGACATGGCATTTGTTGGCCAGAATTCGGGGCAGGGAAAGGCCGAGCATGCGTTCCGCCGCCTTGTTGGCCCGAATGATGTTGAAATCCCGGTCATGCACGGTGATCATGTCGTTTAGAATGTCAAAGATTTCTCGCCATTCAGCGTTGTCCTGCGTGAGCGGCGTCTGACTGTCGACGTCGTCGCCGTGGAGGGTTTTCAGTTTGCTTTCCAGTTCCGCGGCTGTTTTCTTCAGCCGCCTTTTTTCCTGGTTCAAACGCAGGGTTTTTCCCTCCAGCTCCCGGATGCGCCGCTGCAGGTCTTCGTAGGTCGGTGTTTCGGTCATGGTCCGTTTCCCTCGCGGCGGCCGGGGCGCAACGGAGAGCTGGTTGCAAACCCCAGCGACATTGGTAATGGTCGCCGCCAGAATACTGTATTAGATATCCGTGCTGTCCACATAGGCATAGGCACTGTGTTTGTGGATTGACTCAAAACTTTCCACGCCAACGGAGAACCAGGTGATATCGGGATGGGTTCGGGCCGTTTCCGCCACCTTGCGGACCACATCCTCGACAAACATCGGGTTGTTGTACGCCTGCTCGGTCAGATGTTTTTCGTCCGGCCGTTTGAGCAGGGCAAAGACCTCGCTGGAGGCGCTGGCCTCAACCAGGGTGATGAGATCCTCCATCCAGATGAATTTTTTGTATTTGACGTTCAGGTTGACCTCGGCCCGCTGGTTATGGGCGCCGAGATCACTGATTTCCTTGGAGCAGGGGCAGAGGGTGGTAACCGGTACCCATACCGAGAGGATGAAATCCTCGCCGTGGCCGACTACGCCGGTGAAGCGGCAGGTATATTCCATGAGGCTCGGGGTTAAGGAAACCGGCGCTTTCTTTTCGATGAAGTAGGGAAAAGTCATTTCCAGGCGGGCGGCCTCGGCCTCCAGTTCGACTCTGACCTCGGAGAGCAGGGTGCGGAGGATGGCAACGTTCATTTCGTCCTGGTATTTGTTCAACACCCGGATGAAGGTGGAAACGCAGGAGCCGCGGTACCGCCTGGGCATATTGGCGTGCAGGTTGATGGTGGCCACGGTCTCCTGCAGGGGGCCGGCCTTTTCCCTGACCTTTATCGGGTATTTGATGTCCTTAATGCCGACGGTCTGGATCTTCATCGAGGCGAACCTCCGCCGTCACTTTTCTCCTGTGCCGCCCTGACCTGATTACGGCCGTTTTCCTTGGCCAGGTACAGGGCGGTGTCGGCCCGTGAGATAAAACCGTCGAGACTTTCGTGGGCTCTGAGCTGGGCCACCCCCAGGCTGATGGTGACGGGAACGGTCCGGCCATCCTGCAGGGCGATGGCTTGTTTCGCCACCCGCTGCCGCAGACGATCCGCCGTGTCGAGTGCCTGTTCAAGCACGGTCGCCGGCAGGATCAGCAGAAACTCCTCGCCGCCGTACCGGCAGACGATGTCGTAGTTCCGCAGGAGGGCAACAAGGGTATTGGCCAGGTCGATCAGCACCCAGTCGCCGACCAGATGGCCGAGGTCGTCGTTGATTTTCTTGAAATAATCAACATCCAAAATGATCACCGATAACGGCTGGTTGCTTCTGAGGCCCTTGGATATCTCCTCCTTGAATCGACGCAACCCCTCGCGGCGGTTGAGCAGGCCGGTAAGGAAATCTGTGGTCGCCATGTTGCGGAGTTGTTGTTCGGCCTTTTTGAGATCTTTGACAAAATAGTGGGCGATCAAGAACATCAGGGCAATAATCAAGGCGATGATGCCGGCCATGGAGAACCACTGATATGTCCGTTCCAAGCGAAGCTGGTCGAATATCTCCTTGGCCGGAATGGCGACGCTGATCCCGCCGCGCACGTCGCCTTCCTTGTAGCCCTGGCTGGCATGGCATCCCAGGCAGCTTTTTTGGGTGATAAGCGGGGCCATATAGCGCATGACCGTGCTGTTGCCGGTTTCCTCAAATCGGAAGACTTCGGCGTTTCCCGCCTCAAAGGCGGCAAGGGCATCCTGCTCGAAGGAATCCGGCCGGTTGGCCGGGTTTACTGGCTTGAGACTGGTGATGTGAAAGGTGAAGAGGCGCTCCTTCAGGCCGAGTTCGGATATCTCCCTGGTGACCAGGGCCGGATTCTTCAGGGTGTACGGCTCGCCCGCCTCGTCTTTGATCACCACCTTGAGGCCGGGAATCTTTGCGAGATAGGGGTTGGCCTGCATGCCTTCCCGCAGCGGGACGTAGACGCCGCCATGGTCGGAAACCCATTGCCGGGTGAGGACGATTTCCTGAAAAAAGGCGCGGGCCTGCCGGAGAAACTGCTCCCTGATCAGATGGTCGGTCCGATAATGGAAGCCCCCAAAGATGGAGACGATGACCAGGCAGACGGCAAGCGAGAGCACAGCGAGATATCGTCTGGCGGTTGTTCGGGTACTGGCGTGCATGGCCTTCTGATTGGGGAGGGCGATTTTTGGCATCTGGGTAGTCAAGTCGGCTTGGTTGAATATCGCTGTCAAGTCTGCGTGTTATGATGCGGGTTCTTTGCCGGTTTGTCAAGAACGGCATGGTTGGGTCGGTGTCAATCCTGCCACTGTAGATGGAGGCCGTGGCCGTTCTCCCGCACCAGGAGACCGTGGCCGGCCAGAATTTTGAGGAATGGCCTGCCGAAGAGGAACAGTTCCATGGCCAGCGACAGGTTGAACCGCTGTACTGCCAGGCTTCGGAATGCTAGATCTTTTTTTATTGATTCCGCCAGGTGCTCGGCCGCGGCCATAGGTAATGGTTGGCCAGTTTGGAGGCTGGCAACGAGTTCCAGCAGCCGTTCGCAGGGACAGTCGCGTTCATGTTGGGTCATGCTCTCCAGAAGCGGGTGGTCCGGTCCGAGAATGTCGCCGCGGGTTAAAGTGTCGCGGCCGCTGACCGCCATGAGTTCCTCCGGAGCCCAGCATTGCAGGAGCCGGCATTCCAGGGGGCGGTGCTGGTAGATTGAGCATTCCTTGCGGAGTTCGTCATAGAAAACACAGGCCCACTCGCCGGAGCGATTGGCGGTTTTGACCAGTTCGCGTTTCAGGGGCTCGGCGCGACCGGTCTTGGGGGAATAGGCGAGTTCCCCTTTGCGGATAGTGATCAACTGCTCAGGCCGGAGCCAGCCGTTTTGCAGAATGGGGAGGTCGGCCAGGTGCAGGGCGGGCCCACCCTTTCGGCAACACGTGCCGCAGCGCAGGCAATGGCTTATTAAAGGGTCCATT
>MGTE01000121.1:0-4603 GCA_001799275.1 Deltaproteobacteria bacterium RIFOXYD12_FULL_57_12 | reverse complement strand
TCAGCCAGGCGCATCAGCCCTTCGGAAGAGGAGGTGTCATTCGGAAAAGTCGCCACCCCGAAGCTCAGGGTTATCGGCAATTCCACATTCAGGTGCCGGAATGTGGCGTCTTCAATGGTGCGGCGAAGTTTCTCGGCGATCTCCACGGCCTCACTTTTTTCGGTGCTGAGGAGCAGTATGGCAAATTCCTCGCCGCCGTAACGGGCAACGACATCGCTTTTCCGGCGTTTCTCCCGGAGGATGTTGGCCAGCCAGGCGAGAACCGCGTCGCCCATTGGATGGCCATGGGTGTCGTTCACCTTCTTGAAATGGTCGATGTCGCAGAGCACTAAGCTGATCGCCTCGTTGTAGCGTCGGCTCCGGTCAATTTCATCGAGGACACGTTCGTTGAAGAAGCGACGGTTGTGGAGACCGGTGAGCACGTCTCGGATCGAATCATTTAAGGTCTTGGTATAGAGCTTGGAGTTGTTGATGGCCCGGCCAACCGTATGAGCGATGATGGAGAGGGCGGTCACCACCTCTCGTCTGATTAACTCGTCGGAAAGGGAGTTGTCGGCCAGGATGACTCCTTCCATGGCCTCGATGTTCTGGTTGGAGAAGATCGGACATTTTTCGCAGCGCGCCATTTTTTCTTCCTGGCTGATCGTGCCTTCGCAGCATTTGGTGCCGGACACCAGCCAGCAGCGCAGCAGCTTTTTTCCATGGGCCGGACAGTCCGTGTTGGCGCAGGATTTTTCCTCCCAGCAGGAAATTCGTTTACGGTTGATGATCGGAATCAGCACGTAGTTTTTCAGGCCAAGGGCATCGGCAACTGGATTGCCGGTTTCATGCTCGTTCCCCCAGTACGGGATGCCGGTGATGAGCGGCGTGATGAAGGCACTGTCACTTTCCAGCGGGATGGTGAAATCCTCGATGAGCTGCGCAGGAAAGCCTTTGGCCAGTTTTCCCTGGAGGACATGTTTTCGATGTTTCACAAAGAAGAGGGCGATTCGGTCAAAGGAAAACGCCTCGTCGACCAGTTCGACCAATTTTTCCTCGACACTGTCGATGTCGAGATCTTCATAAATATGGCTCAAGGTATCAAGGACGGAAAGTGTGTCGGTAAACATTTGTTTTCCTGTGATGTCTCAGGCGGGCCGCCCGGTGGGTGTGGCATCGGGCCGCCTGATTTTTTGTCTATTCTGAGCAACTATACCAGTTTTGCGCGGGATGTTAAATGAGAACCACAAAACGTATGGCGTCTGCTGATACACCATATGGTGGCAAATTGCCATGATTTTTGCGGCCTGGAACTACGGTTGTCTGATGTCCGCCGCGCCATTTTCTGGTGGATTTTTTTCCGACCGGCGGGCTATAGTGCACACTCTGATGAAACCACAGACTGACCTGATCGACCTGCATACCCATTCCACCTGTTCAGACGGCACCATGACGCCGAGCAATCTGGTCGATCATGCCAGAAACTCCGGCCTGAAGGTGATCGCGCTCACGGACCACGACACTGTAGCCGGTACGGCCGAGGCGGTTGCCCAGGGCCGCCTGCGGGGCATCGAGGTGATTCCCGGCATTGAGGTGAGCGCCTGGCATGACGGGGTTTCCATGCACATTCTCGGCTACTGGTTGCGGCCGGATGACGAGCAGCTTCTAGCGCGGCTGGCCCGCCTGCAGGAAGCCAGGCATGTCCGAAATTTACGCATCGTCGAGAATCTGCAACGGCTCGGGATCGCGATAAGCATGGAAGAGCTGCAGCAAGAGGCCGGAGGCGGCCAGCTCGGCCGACCCCATATCGCCCGGCTGCTAGTTGCTAAAAAAATTGTCCGGCATGCGGATCAGGCGTTTGCCTTGTATCTGCGGCGCGGCGCGGTGGCCTATGCGGAGCGGTTTAAATATAAGGCTGACGAGGCGATTGCCATGATCCGCGAAGCTGGCGGACTGGCCGTGCTGGCGCATCCGGCCTTGCTTGATTCGTCGCTGCGCACCATTCCGGCGCTGGTGGCCAGTCTGGCTGGTGTGGGTCTGGCCGGCATTGAGGTGTATTATCCCAGCCACAGCCCCAAGGCCATCAGGCAGTTGCGGGATCTGGCGGCCAGCAGGAATCTCCTGGCCACCGGTGGCAGCGATTTTCACGGCGAGGCTGCCGGCCGGGGATTTCCCGGCTTGACAGGGAAGAAATTTCGTGTTCCCTATCAGCTCTACGAGAGCCTGAAAAATGAGTGGCGAAAACAGAATGGCGAGGAGCCGGCATGAACACTGTTCTGGTTGTGGATGATGAGCCGAATTATCTGATTGTGCTTTCCGAACTTCTCCGGGAGGAAGGCTTTGAGGTTTTTACCGCCCGGAGCGGCGGGGAAGGGCTGGGGGTTGTCCGGGAGAACGACATCGACCTGGTGATCACCGACATGCAGATGCCCGGCATGGACGGTCTGGCGCTGTTGACCTCGGTCAAGGCCATGAACCGGGATCTGCCGGTCATCATGGTCACTGCCTTTGGCGAGGTCGGAAAGGCGGTGGCTGCCATGCGGACCGGGGCGTACACCTACCTGACTAAGCCCTTTAACAACGAGGAGCTGGTGGTCAACGCCAGAAAGGCGGTGGAGCACTACTCACTGGTTCGCGAAAACCGGCGTCTGCGGGATGAGGTCAAGGCCCGCTACGGTTTTGCCAACATGGTGGGCAAGAATCCGCGCATGCGGCAGATATACCAACTCATCGAAAAGGTGGCGCCGACCCCGGCCTCGGTACTCATTACCGGCGAGTCCGGCACTGGCAAGGAACTGGTGGCAAGGGCCATCCATTTCAACAGTCCCCGGGAAAAGGCGCCCTTTATCTCGGTAAACTGTGCGGCCTTGCCTGAAACCTTGCTGGAAAGCGAACTGTTCGGCCACGAGAAGGGCGCGTTCACCGGTGCCGCCTCCCTGCGCAAGGGCCGCTTTGAGCTGGCTGATACCGGTACGTTATTCCTTGATGAAATCGGCGACATCCCGCTCACTTTGCAGGCCAAGCTGCTGCGCGTTCTACAGGAGCGCAGCTTTGAGCGGGTCGGCGGCAGTCGGTTGCTCAGCGTCGATGTCCGGATAATTACCGCCACCAACCGGGAGGTGCGCGACGAAGTGGAGAAGGGCCGTTTTCGGGAGGACCTATACTACCGGCTGAACGTGGTGCACATCCATCTGCCGCCGCTGCGGGAACGAATCGACGACATCCCGGTGCTCACCGCCCATTTTATCGCCAAGTTCGCCAAACTCTTGGATCGGCCCAACCTGGAGATTTCCGCCGAGGCCCTGCGTTTTCTCATGACCCTGCCCTGGGAAGGAAACATCCGCGAGCTTGAAAACACCATCGAGCGGGCCGCCATCCTCTGCAGCGGCAACCGGATCGAGCCGGAGGATGTTCAGCCGGACAGCGGTGGCCGGCCGGCCCAGGTCCGCCTGGGGCCGGAGATCGATATCGAGCGTCTTATCCCGCCGGATGCCGCGTTATCCGACGTGCTGGACAGCATTGAAGAGAGGATGGTGCGCCGCGCCCTGGAGAATGCCTCCGGTGTCCAGACCCGGGCCGCGGAACGGCTGGGAATCACCAAGAGTCTGCTGCAGTACAAGATGAAGAAGTACGGGCTGCAGAAGAAGAGTGCCTGAAAGACTGTGGGTCAGTCGATAGTTTCGTCGGGAAACGGCGGGGTGTGTTCCTCCCGGCCGCCCCCGTTCAGCTTGTTTCTGAGGACTTTGAAATAGCTCTTGTTGGACGAGGAGATCAGGCGCAGGGGTTTGTCCGCTGTTTCCACCTCGAGGAGATCGTTTTCGCACATATCGCCGGCAAAGCGACCGTCGACGATGACCTTGACGCGTTGGACCGGGCCGGCCAGACGGGTGGTGAGTTTCATTCGCGCCGGCAGCAGGACGGGCCGGCTTTCCAGCATGAACGGGCAGATGGGAGTGACCAGGATGCCGGGCAGGCCCGGGTGGACAATGGGGCCGCCGGCCGAGAGGTTGTAGGCGGTTGAGCCGGTGGGAGTTGAAAAGATCAAACCGTCCGCCCGGTAGGTGGTGATATATTCCCGATCCGCCCAGGTGCTGAGCCTGACGATCTGTTCGATGTTGTCCTTGCTGATCACCACCTCGTTCAAGGCATACTGATACATTGCGGCGCCGGCGGCCGACTGTCCGCAACCGAGCAGTCTGGTCCGGAGCATGGCGCGTTCTTCGATTCGCACGTCGCCGGCCAGGATGGCCTCCAGGATTTCGAGCCGTTCCTCGGCCGCCACTTCGGTCAGGAAACCGAGTTGGCCAAGATTAACCCCGACCACCGGAATATCGAGGCGGCTCGCCTGATCAGCTACATGCAGCAGGGTGCCGTCGCCGCCCAGAATCACCAGGATGTCCAGGTCGGGAGAGACTTCGTCGATCACCGCCGCAATACCCCGTCTGGCAAACCATGCCACCAGCTCAACACCGATGCGCTGCGGTTGCGGGGTGCTCTTCTTGGTGATGATGCCGGCTTTATTGATCTGCATGATGTCCTTGTCCGTATCGCCGGTTTCAGCCGCCAAGCTCCCTGGAACGCCTGACCGCCGCCTCGACTGCATCCATGATAATGCCGGCAAAGC
>MGTE01000120.1:12655-26299 GCA_001799275.1 Deltaproteobacteria bacterium RIFOXYD12_FULL_57_12 | reverse complement strand
GCGCGGCAATTGATATCATCAAATCGCTCCGGCAATCAAGGCAAATAATATCGCCATCTCACTGAGTTGGCGCAACTCAGAAAGTTGAGTTAAAATGAAAAAATCGGCATAGTGGCAATGCCAGGAGAAAAAACCGAATTTACACACCAGAGTCGGCTATGCTTGAACCCGACAACAAGGGATGCAATGCTATACTGCAATTACTGTCCAGGTTACTGCTGCTATCGGCTGCCGGGGGCAACGCTGCTCCTGCATGCGGCCGACATCAATCGGCTGGCCCGCCATTTCGGCATCTCCGACGGCGAAGTCCGGCAGCGTTTTCTGGAGCATAAAAACACCTTTAAGGTGAAGGCGGACGGATCGTGTATTTTTCAGGCCACCGACCGCATGGTCCGGCGCTGCACCGTGCATGAAGCCCGGCCGGACCAGTGCCGCCGTTTTCCCTACGGCGAATCATGCCCCTATCTCGAGCGCGAGGATCTGCTGGCTGCCATCCAGCCGCGAGTGGAAGAGGCCCTGCGCCGGGGCAAGATGTTGCCCGCCGATCCGGAAACGCAGCCGCCCGACAAATGGCTGTCGGGCGGCTGCGCAAAAATGCGTCACGATGGACGGAATCGTAATTCATGACCACACGGGTCATGCGCCTCATTTTCAGGAAAATCCCGAACGCGATGAACAGCCGCCGTTGCCGGAACCGAGCGGCACGTTGCTGCCACCCCCGGCCAGACGGAAGCTGGTCGCGGAAATGGTTTTTTTGATATCCCTGCTGCCGCACTTGCTGCAGACCACCTTGTCGATCCCATCAGTTGAAAGAACCAGGGTCTCGAAACTGCACTGGCAGGCATTACATCGAAATTCATAAATTGGCATTATCTTCCTCCTTAAGTTGTATCTCGTTTTTCAAAACATCGTGGGGGGCTCAGATCGAACAGGCCGCCCCAACGGAAAGTGGCGTTTCCGGAATAATGGCAAATCCGGATTGTCGCCCTTCGTCGATGTAATCGACCTTGATCGAACCACACATGCTCAGTACGTCGGCATCAACCAGAAAATGGACACCGCTGAATTCGAACTCCGCATCATTTGTTTTCGGCTCATCCAGAGCCAGATTGAGGGAAGGGCCTGCTCAGCCGCCTTTTTTGTAACTGACCCGCACCGCGGATGCAATACGGTTTTCGGCAAGATAGGCCTGAAGTTTTTTCGCTGCTGTATTCGTAACGGTAAGCATAATTTTAGTCTCCTTTACAATAGTCATGAGTGAAGTGGTCGTCGGCACGCCATCAAGAACGAACGTTCGTTCTTGGCGATCAACAATATTATCAGGTCACGGACGCCCAGGCGCACTGCCATATCTGATCGAAATAATCGGGCAGAGAACCTTCGAGGGCGCCGTCCAGTTTCAAATGGATAAGCCGGATGACGCCGCCAAAAAGACTGGCCGTCGCGACCACCGGGTTGAGTTCGCAGAGTTCGCCCCGCTCGATGCCGGTTGCCACAATGTCCCGGATCAGCTCAAAGGGACGCGAAGCGCAGATCGGCTTTTCACAGGGCAGAAACTCCCGGTGTTTTGCACAAAAGAGAAACTGGATGCCCTGCGGGGAGTTCTCCGCCATCTCCAGCAGGAACAGGGTAACCGCCCGGGCCCGATCATGGGTCGAGCCATGCCGCAGCATGATCTCCTCGACCGCCTTTTCAAACCGGCCTACCAGGTCATGATACAGGGCCTGCGCCAAAGACTCCTTTGATTTGAAATAATGATAGATCGACCCGATGCTGACATCGGCGTCCTTGCGAATGTCCTGCATCGAGGTATTGAAAAAACCCTTCTCGGTAAACAGCCGCAGGGCTGTGTCCAGGGTCAACGCCCGGATATCCTGATTCTGGGGTTCTTCTGTCAATTGTCGCTGGCGCATGCATCAACTCCTTCCAAATAGAACGAATGTTCGTTCTAAATATACGAACGAGGGAATGCGCTGTCAATGCTCTTTTTTTCTTATGGGAAAAAACGCCCTCGGACCAGGGCCATTTCCCCGCACGCGGGCAGCGGTTGCTGACGCTCGGCGTACCCAGTCAGATGCTGGCCGACCACTGAGCATTTCACGGCAAGCAGGAAGAAAAGCGGCCCGGCCGCCTCGGAAAGGGTTTCGAAATTCCCCTGGCCTTTGCTGATAATCAGGCTGGCCCGACGGAATTCCCGTTGAAACAAAGTACTGCAGCTGGCAAGCGGTGTACCCGGGCAGCCGGTGCCATTGGAAATCACGGCACAGAACCGGTCCAACCCCAACTTCTGCGCGTCGACCACCGTGGCATCATTGATGATCGGATATTCCTTGAGTGCCAGCACGACCCGCAGACCTCGGCCCGCCAACATTTCGATGAGGATCCCGTCCATGACCAGTTCGCCGCAGTTATCGCCCAGATACAAAACGGTATCGGCCGGGCCCAGCCGGTCAATGGCAGCCGACAGCTTTGTCGCGTCATCGATTGCGAAATCACGGGCCAGGCAGGCGGCCAGGGTTTGCTCCAGATCAAAATCCTGCTGGGAGCCGTAATCGATAATATTGCCGGCCGCTGCAAACTTCATGGCGGCAAGCAAAGGATCGGCGGCGGCCCGGATGCTCTGCAGCAGCCGCGGCCGCAGGGCATGCATAGCGGCATTGCTGCTTTGCTTGAGGTTGGCAAACGGGTCAGGGCAATCGGCTAACTCAGCGACCAGACGGTAAAGCGCCACGGAATTCTCCGGCGGCGAGCGGCTCAGATCAAAGGCCGGCAGCAGGGCGGCAGCCCGCTCCAGGATAAGCTTCTGCCTGTCCGGATCCGCCGTGGCAAGCCGGGCCGCATGTGCGATCTGGCGGAGAAAACAGGGAAGGCAATCAGGGCTCGTCCGCATGCGACATCACACGCCACAACCCATGGTTGGCGACAGGAGATAGCCGTCGCGAACATTGCCCATGGCATGAAAAATATTGGCCTTGATGGCCGGATCTTTTTCATGGAGAGATTGCAGCAGGGCGCGAACCTCCTGTCGTCGCGAATTGCTGTCCTGGGGGCAGGAATTCTTGACCGGTTGGATGCCGAGGGTGGCGGCGATTTCGCGAATCTCCCCTTTCTCCAGGTAGGCCATGGGCCGGATAAGCGATACGCGGTCGTCAAAAATCTTCAGACAGGGCACCATGGTGCTGAGATTGCCGCTGTAAAAAAGGTTGAGTAAAAATGTCTCCAGCAGATCATCGCGGTGATGGCCAAAGGCGATCTTGTTCGCCTGCTGTTCACTGGCGATCTCGAAGAGCCGCTTGCGCCGCTGCCGGGTACAGTGAAAGCAGATGCTCCTGCCATCCTCGGCAGCAAAGGCCTGCGGCCCGAATTCAGTTTTTTCGATTAAGAGGGGAATTCGCAGATGTTCCAGTTGTCGGGCGACGGCCGGACCGGTCTCGCCGGCAAAGCCGTTATCAATATGCACGGCCAGCAACTGATATCGGATGGGAGCCTTGCGGCGCCATTCCTGCAGAAGCCAGGCGAGCACCAGGCTGTCCACGCCGCCGGAAACCGCCACCAGCACCGTATCACCATCGGCCAGCATGGCGTAATCATGCATGGCCCGGCCAATCCGGCGATTGACGTCCCTGGTCAGGACATCACTGCGACGCTTGCCCATCACCCTTGAGATAGGGACAGCTGTCCAGCTTTTTGACCAACCCTTCCCTGGCCAACTCTTCAACGGAAACCCACTGAAACTTGCGACTGGCCGCCTGGGGCAACTTCAAAAGATTCTCAAGCACCGAACGTTGCGTTTCATCGACAAGCCCGTGCCACAAGGTCCGGCCATCCGCTGCCGCCACCAGGGTCAACTCAAAGGCCACAGAGGCGGGTCGCTCGCTGGCATAACTGCCGCCAACCCGTTGACGGTAGCGACTGAGCTGACTGACCAGCACGGCATCGACGCCCAGTTGCCTGCCGATGTTGCGGGCCAGAACCTCGCCGCTGCCGGAAAGAGACAACCCATCAAGCCGCGTCTGGCTCACCAGCACGCCGCCGCCACGTCCCTCCTGAAAATATTCCGCGAGTAACCCATCCAGGACAGCGGCCCCTGCCTCCAATTGTCGAACGACTGCCGGGGGCCGCCCACCACTATCCGCTTGAATCTCCACTGGCAGGACGCCGATCGTCTTGACGGGCAGCATCGCTTCGCTTTTGTCGCCTACGTCGGGCGGCCGTAGCGAAGGGCTACAGGAGATCAACAAAAACAGCAGACCGGTTATGGCCACGGTATTCATGTCCAGGCGGAATCGTATCATAAAATGGCCTCACTAACTGACTGACAGCAGAACCAGGCATCAGCCCAGGCATCTGCATTTCGTTGACGAATTACAGCGCCCCCTTAGACGAGAGCGGTCCGGCCGCCCTTGGCTCGACGGCAATCGCCTCGCCAAGCGCCCGGCCCAACGCCTTGAAAATAGCCTCTATAATATGATGGGAGTTCTCCCCGTGCAACAGGTCGACATGCAAAGTCAGGCCGCCGTGCACAGACAAGGCCCGCAAAAACTCCTTGGCCAGGGCCGTGTCAAAAGTGCCGACCTTCTGATCTGGAAGGGTTACCGCGTAATGCAGGAACGGCCGGTTGGAGATGTCCACCGTCACCCTGGCGAGAGTTTCGTCCATGGGCACGACACTGTGCCCGAAACGGCGAATGCCGCCGAAATCGCCGAGGGCGGAACGCAGGGCCTGACCGAGGCAGATACCCAGATCCTCAACGGTATGGTGGTCATCAACCTCGACATCGCCTTTGGCCTTGATCTCCAAACCGAAAAACCCGTGCACCGCAAACAGCGTCAGCATGTGATCCATGAACGAAACCCCGGTCTTGACCGAGACCTCACCGCCATTGCCCAGGGTGATGGCCAGACGGATATCCGTCTCCTTGGTCTTCCTGTGAACCACGCCTTTTCTGGTGGCTGCATTCTTCATCATGGTACTCCTGACCATCCGGTTGTAAGGGGAAACCGGGCCGGCATCGACGCCTCCCGGATCACGCAAAATTCCCGTGGCCGGCACGCCACGACAGCGGATGGCGCCGACCGGGACCGCTGATATTTACAGGCAACTTATACCTATCTATACAATTTGAAACTCCGCGAGGCAATAGGCTTCTGCGACAATATAAAAAATTAAGGCGAACCGCAGGGTTTCGCCTGCCGCCAAAAAGATTTTTTGTTGACAATGCTCAACCGGCTCGGTTATAGTCGCGACGTTTTAGACTTCCTTGGAAGACACACGGGCGGGAATAACTCAGTGGTAGAGTGCAACCTTGCCAAGGTTGAAGTCGCGAGTTCGAATCTCGTTTCCCGCTCCATTTACATGCATAGTTCTCAAAGGTTCGAGCCAATCGAACCTTTTTTTGTTGACAGGCGCAGTGGTTCGCTTTATAAAACCCTCTTGCCAACCGGTGCGATGCCGATTTCTCGTTTATTTTTTTACATAATATTTTAAGGATGGCTGCGATGAAAACCTATTTGACCCCGGTCAATGAAATTGAAAAAAACTGGTATGTGGTTGATGCCGAGGGCAAGGTGCTGGGACGCCTGGCTTCCGAGATTGCAACTCGCCTGCGCGGCAAGCACAAGCCGAACTACTCGACCTTTATGGACGTTGGCGATTTTATTATCGTTATCAATGCCGACAAGGTCAAATTGACCGGCAACAAGCTGAGCGACAAGATGTATCACCACCACACCGGTTACATGGGCGGCCTCAAATCCCAGAGCGCCCAGGAAGTGCTCACAAAAAAGCCGACGGAACTCGTGCGAATCGCAGTCCGCGGCATGCTCCCCAAGAACACTCTGGGCCGGGCGCAACTGAAAAAACTTAAGGTCTATGCCGGCAGCGAGCATCCGCACCAGGCGCAGCAACCGGCCCCCATGGTCCTATAACGCCACGGGTTCTTTTGATTGAAACAAACGATTTTCGATTTTGACAGATAACAGCAGCACCTGCTGGATGGAGAAAAGAATGGCAGATAACAGGGAATACGCAACTGGCAAAAGAAAAACCGCAATCGCGCGTGTCTGGGTCATGCCAGGCAAAGGCGAGATCAAAGTCAACGATATGTCCATGGATGAATATTTCGGGACCGGTTTTGTTCGACAGACCATAGAGCAGCCTTTTGCCGCCACCGACACCAGGAGCCAGTTCGATGTGATGGCCACCCTGAAGGGCGGTGGCAAGGCCGCCCAAGCCGAAGCTCTGCGCCATGGTATCTCCAGAGCCCTGCTCATTGTCAACCCCGAGTACCGCTTGACCCTGAAAAAAGCCGGCCTCCTGACCCGCGACCCTCGCGCCAAGGAGAGGAAGAAGTATGGCCAGAAAGGGGCCAGGGCCAAATTCCAGTTCTCCAAACGATAACGGGCCGGCCAATCTATCGGCTTACTCCGTGGTTTCTGGTATGGAAAACAGGGGAAGACAAATGTATTTGTCTTCCCCTGTTTTATTTGGGGCAGCCTGCTTCTGTGCTGTTAACGGCCCAAAAGCCGGTAGACCCAGGCCTCTGCTAAGGAGCAACAACTATTATGCTTAAAGTAGGAATCGTCGGCGCCTCCGGCTACACCGGAGTGGAACTGGCTAGAATTCTGAACAGCCATCCCCTGGTCGAGTTGACCGTGGCCACTTCCCGGAGTTTCAGCGGCCGCTCTCTGGCGGATGCCTTTCCCAATCTTAAGGGTCTGGTCGAAATCGTCTGCACCGACCGGAAAATCGCCGATTATGCCGGTGATGCCGACCTGTTTTTCACTGCTGTCCCGCACCAGACCGCCATGGAGATCGTTCCCGCCCTGCTGAACGCCGGCAAAAAGGTTGTGGATCTGAGTGCTGATTTCCGGCTGGCGGATGCCGGCGTCTATGAACAGTGGTATCAGCCGCACACGGCAACGACTCTGCTGCCGGAGGCGGTTTACGGGCTGCCGGAACTCCACCGGCTCCGGATTCAACAGGCGCGACTGGTGGCAAACCCGGGCTGTTATCCAACCAGCGTTATCCTGGGTCTGGCGCCTTTACTCAAAGCCGGCGCCGTTGATCCGGACACGGTGGTGGCGGACTCCAAGTCCGGGACCTCCGGGGCCGGGCGCAGCGCCCAGACCGCCACGCTGTTCTGCGAAGTGGCCGATGGCTTCCGGGCTTACAAGGTCGGCGAACACCGACACACGCCGGAAATGGAACAGGAGATCAGCAAACTTTGCGGCCGGCCGGTGACAATCACCTTTACCCCGCATCTGCTGCCCATCTCCCGGGGAATACTGAGCACGGTCTATGCCTCCCTGGCACCCCAGTTAACCCAAGAAAAAATTGCAACATTGTACAGCGAATTCTACAAGGACGAACCCTTTGTCCGCCTTTGCAAAGCCGGCTCCTATCCTGCTACGCAATATGTGCGGGGCAGCAATTTCTGCGACATCGGTTTCAAAATCGACAGCCGCACCGGCCGGATCGTCATCCTGTCGGCCATTGACAATCTGGTTAAGGGCGCGGCCGGTCAGGCCGTACAGAATATGAACATCCTGTGCGGCTTCCCCGAGACCACCGGCCTGCTGACCGTACCGCTGTTTCCGTGAGCACTGCCTTGCGCAATCTCAGGCTGCTTATCGCCTATGACGGCACCAACTATGCTGGCTGGCAAAGGCAGAAGTCTGACCCGACCATCCAGGGTGTCCTCGAAGATGCAATCTCCCGCATGACTTCGGAGAAAGCCTTACTGCACGGCGCCGGCCGGACAGATGCCGGCGTCCACGCCCTCGGCATGACCGCCAATTTCCTGACCGGCGCAATTATTCCTTGCAGCGGATTTCAGATGGGTTTAAACAGCATGTTGCCGGCTGATATCCGGGTGCTGGCTGTGGCGGAGACGGCAGTGGATTTCCATGCCCGCCGCAGCGCCAGGAGCAAAACCTATATCTATCACCTCAGCACCTGCCCTGTGCAGCTCCCCACAGAGCGGCTTTACAGCGCGCATATTCCTGAGCCCCTGGATATCAGTGCCATGCAGACAGGCGCCAGTCTGCTGAAGGGTCGGCATGACTTTGCCAGCTTCGAGGCCAGCGGCTCGCGCGACTCCGACGCGCCGGGAGGGCAGGGGGCGGTCCGCGAAATATACCATGCGGAGTTCATAGAAGAAAAAAGTATCAATCGCTGCCGGTTTGAGATTACGGGCAACGGCTTCCTGCGGCACATGGTCCGCAATCTGGTCGGCACTCTGCTTGCGTTGGGCCGAGGCAAACGGTCGGTGGCGGATTTCAAAGGAATCATGGAGAGCAGAGATCGATCGGCGGCCGGGCCAACCGCCCCGGCCCACGGGCTCTATTTAAAGGAAGTGCATTACTGACGGGACGGCTTGTGGTCTCGCTATCATTCACCGATGACTGGCCGGGCTCGTCCTCAACACCAACAATATCGTACGCAGGTGACCGCTATGCAGTCTTTCAACTTTTCACTGGCAGCCAGGGTGGCACAGATCAAACCATCCCCGACGCTAGCCGTGGATGCCAAAGCCAAGGCCCTGAAGGCCGCCGGGGCCGATATCCTCAATTTCAGCGTTGGCGAGCCCGATTTCGACACACCAGCCCATGTCTGCGCCGCGGGCAAGGCGGCCATCGATGCCGGTTTCACCCGCTACACGCCGGTTCCCGGCATCCTGGAACTCAGGAAAGCCGTAGTCCAGCGCCTGGCAACCGACCACGGCTGGCAGTATGAACCAGACCAGGTACAGATTGCCTGCGGCGGCAAGCATGGCCTGTACAACATGGCCCAGGTTCTGATCAATCCCGGCGACGAGGTTCTGATTCCCACCCCATACTGGGTCTCCTATCCCCCCATTGTCCAACTTGCCGGCGGCACCCCGATCTTTGTCCCCCTGTCCGAAAAAAATGATTTCGACCTGAACCCGGCTGAGCTGGAAAAACATGCCTCGCCAAAAACTAAGGCCATCATCCTCAACAGTCCCTCCAACCCCATCGGCTCCATCTTCTCGGTCAAGGCTCTGGAGGCAGTCGCCCGCCTGGCGCTGGCCAACGGCTGGATCATCATCAGTGACGACATCTACGACACGATCACCTACGGCAGCGACCCGCTAGCTCATATCCTGGATATCGATCCCCGGCTGAAGGAACAGACCCTTATTTTAAACGGCGTGTCAAAATCCTTTGCCATGACCGGCTGGCGGATCGGCTACACCACCGGCCCGCAGAAAATCATCGCCGCCATGAACAAGGTCCAGAGTCAGTCCACCTCCAACCCCTCCTCTGTGGCCCAAAAAGCGGCTCTGGCCGCCCTGACCGGCCCCCAGGATTTTCCTGCCATGATGCGCGAGGCCTTTCTTCCCAGACGCGACTTCATAGTCAAGGAACTCACCTCGATCCCAGGGGTCACCTGTGTGGTGCCGAAAGGCGCTTTTTACGTTTTCCCCAACGTTGCCGCCTACTATGGCCGCACCTTCAACGGCCGGCCCATCAACTCCTCGCTTGATCTGGCCGACTACCTGCTGGAAGAGGCCTTGATCGCCACCGTGCCTGGCGCCGCCTTTGGGGCCGACAACTTTATCCGTTTTTCGTTCGCCACTTCGATGGCTACCATCGAGGCGGGCATGCGACGTCTGCAGAAGGCCCTGGCCGACCTTTCCGCCTGACAGACGCTCCTGTTCCGTTGCTGAAAAACAGGGGTGCACAGCCCCCTGTTTTTCAGCTATTCTTCCAGAAAACACCCAGCCGCGCAATAACCATTCCACGCCACTCCTCATAAAATATTACCGTAATCACAAACGATTAATCAATGTTTGTGAAACTACAGTGAGCCCACGTTCAGCAATTTCCTGAATGGACATTCAGTATTTTCTTGACAAGGTGCCGTGATCGCATTATGAATCAGCGGCATTATCGCATGTTCTTTTTGCTACCTTTACCGTAAGGAGCTCGGCTGTGGAACAACAACCACTTCTTGACCACCTCTATGTGGCCGCTTTTTTCCTGGGTGGCCTCGGCTTCGCAATCGGTCCCTTTATCATCTCCTACTTCCTTGCCCCGCGTGGCACCCGCAACATCAGCGACAAGACAAAACAGTTCATCGAATGCGGGATTGACCCCATCGGCACCGCCTGGGTCCGCTTCGGAATCGTCTATTACCTCTACGCCCTCATATTTCTGGCCTTTGATGTAGACGTGCTTTTCCTTTTTCCGGTGGCCATGGCCTATAACGACGGATTAGGCATGCGCGACTTTGTTGAGGTTGTGATCTTTGTCGGGATTCTGTCCCTGGCGGTAATCTATGCATGGATAAAGGGAGTGTTTAAGTGGGAAAGGAAATCGTACAGCCCGCAATAGTAAATTTTGCCACCCTTGACAAGCTGCTCGCCCTGAGCAGGGCAAATTCCTTGTGGCCCATGACCTTCGGCCTCGCCTGCTGCGCCATTGAGATGATGGCTGCCGGGGCCTCCCGCTTTGATCTCGCCCGTTTCGGGGCAGAGGTGTTCAGACCCTCGCCCCGACAATGCGACGTGATGATCGTCGCCGGGACAATTTCCAAAAAAATGGCGCCAGCCGTGGCCACCCTCTACGATCAGATGCCTGAGCCAAAATGGGTCATCGCCATGGGCAACTGCGCCATTTCGGGCGGGCCGTTCGTGTTTGAGGGCCAGTACGGCATAATCGAGGGGGCCGACAAATTTCTGCCGGTGGATATCTACATCCCTGGTTGCCCGCCGCGCCCCGAGGCATTAATTGAAGGCATCCTGGAGCTGGAAGAAAAAATTACCGGGTACCGGCGGAAGAGCTGGCCCCGGGTGGAGGCCGGATAATCATGATCCAAGCAAAAACCCAGGCCGCGCTGGCGGGGGTCAGCACGCTAAGCGTGGCTTCGACCGATTATGCTGCCAAGGGCTATCACCTTGAGGTGCAGGTGACAGCGGAACAACTGGTAGCCGCGGTCGAGGTGCTGGACCGGGAAGGGTTCTTTATTGAGGCCATCACCGGTGCCGACCTGCTGACCTTTGATGCGGCCGAGAAAAAACCCGCCAAAAAGGCCAAGGCAGCGGACGCCGAGACGGGTGAAGCCGCCGCGCCGCCGCCACCGCCACCCAAACCAGCTCCACCGCAGATGGAGGTATTCTACGACTTCGACCATACGGACGAACTCTGCCGAGTCCTGATCCGGTCGAAAATTCCGCGGGCCACGCCAGAGATTCCCTCCATCTCCAGCATATATGCCGGCGCTGACTGGCATGAGCGCGAGACCCACGATTTTTTCGGGATTAAATTTGTCGGGCACCCATGCCTGAAGCCGTTGCTGCTGCCGGAAGACGCTGATTTTCATCCCCTACTGAAGGATTTCAAGGCATGAGCATCACAACTCACGACCACGCCCTCGAAACGTTCGAACTCAACCTCGGGCCCCAGCATCCCGCCACCCACGGCGTTCTACGAGTTATCCTCACCATGGACGGCGAATACATCGTCAAGGCGGAACCCGTCCTCGGCTATATCCACCGGATGCACGAAAAAATGGGCGAAAACCGGACCTGGGCGCAATTCATGCCCAACACCGGCCGACTGGACTACCTCGCGGCCTTGTCCTACAACCACGGCTACGCCCTTACCGTGGAGCGGGCCGCTGGCATCGAAGTGCCGGAACGGGCCGAGTATATCCGGGTGATCACCGTGGAGTTGAACCGCATTGCCAGCCATCTCCTCTGGTTCGGGGCCTTTGTCCTCGACCTGGGCGGCTTCACCCCCCTGCTTTACGCCTTTGATGACCGCGAACATATCCTTGACCTGCTGGAATCGGTGACCGGTGCCCGGCTCACCTTCTGCTACTTCCGGTTCGGCGGCGTGTATAACGATGTGGACGAAAGCTTCCTTACCGGCTCCCTGGCCTTCATCAAACGACTGCGCGAACGGATGCCCATGTACCACAATCTAGTTACCAAGAACATCATCTTGATGAAACGACTGAATGATATCGGCTTCATCTCCAAGGAAATGGCCAGGAAATACGGGGCAACCGGCCCGGTGCTGCGCGGCTCCGGGGTCAATTTCGACGTACGGAAACACGAGCCCTATTCGGTCTATCCCGAGTTAAATTTCGATATCCCGGTCTATGACAAGGGCGACTCCATGGCCCGCTACATGGTGCGCATGGACGAGATGGAGCAGAGCATGCGGATCGTTGAGCAGGCCATTGGCAAACTGCCCGACGGCCCGGTGATGGCCGAAAAGGCTCCCAAGGTCATCAAACCGCCCAAGGGAGATTACTACGGCAACGTGGAAGCGGCCCGGGGCTCGTTTGGGATACGGGTGATCAGCGACGGCAGTACAACGCCCTACCGGCTGAAGCTGCGCTCGCCGACCTTTTCCAACCTCAGCCTCTACGGCGAAGCTGCGCAGGGCATGATTCTGGCCGATGCCCTCGCCTTCATGGGAAGTCTTGACCTGGTTATCCCTGAGATCGATCGGTAAGGAGCATCATAATGGCTATTCTTGTGCAGCTGATCATATCCCTGGTGGTTGTTATCGCCTTCATCGCGCTCAACGCCGCCTTTCTGGTCTGGCTGGAGAGGAAGGGCGCCGGCCATTTCCAGCGACGGATAGGCCCCAAGGAAGTAGGACCGTTCGGACTTCTGCAGACCGTGGTTGACGGCATCAAGCTGATGAGCAAGCAACTCTTCGTGCCGGATCACGTTGACCCCATTCTTTTCCGGGTGGCACCGTTGCTCATCCTGATCCCGGCGGTCATGAGTTTTGTGACGATTCCGTTCAGCGACTTCCTGGTGGCCCGCAACCTCAATTACGGCCTGCTGATGATCTTTGCCTTTGCCTCGGTGAACGTGCTCGGCCTGCTCATCGGCGGCTGGGGTTCGGCTAACAAGTATGCGGTAATCTCTGCGGCCCGCGCCGTCTCCCAGAATGTCGCCTACGAAATTCCCATGCTGATCACGGTAATCACGGTCGTCATGATGACCCATACCTTGGACCTCACCGAAATTGTGCGGCAACAGGCGGGCGGCTTCTGGAACTGGAACATTCTGCCGCTGGGCCGCAACCCGCTGATGGCGGTAATCATGCCGATCTCCTTTCTGATCTTCTTCACCTGTTCGCTGGCTGAAACCAACCGGGCGCCTTTTGACATGGCCGAGGCGGAGAGCGAACTAATCGCTGGCGCCTATACCGAGTATCCGGGCATGGGCTTCGGCGTCTTCTTCATGGGCGAGTATGCCAACATCATTGTCGGTTGCGCCCTGTCCACCATTCTCTTCCTGGGCGGCTGGCAGTGTCCCTTTGGTCTGTTCCCCGGTGTCCACTGGTTTCTGATCAAACTCTACCTGCTGATCTTCACGGTAATCTGGATTCGGTGGACCTATCCGAGAACGACCATCTACGGCCTGCTGAACCTCTCCTGGAAGGTGCTGATTCCGTTTTCCCTGTTCAACCTGCTTCTGACCGGGGCATTCCTTAAGGTGTTTTAATTATGAGCGGATATTGGAAAGACGTATTCGGCGGGACCAAAAGTCTGGCCGTTGGCCTGGGGATCACGATCAAGGCTTTTTTCCAGCCGGTGGTCACCCTGCAGTATCCCCACGAAAGTTTAAAGATGACCCCCAGGTTCCGGGGCCAC
>MGTE01000120.1:12272-12505 GCA_001799275.1 Deltaproteobacteria bacterium RIFOXYD12_FULL_57_12 | reverse complement strand
TTCACCAAGTGCAGCCTCTGTGGACTCTGCGTGGAAAGCTGCAAGCCGGAAGCGATCACCTTCTCCAAGGACTACAACCTGGCAGGACCGAGAAAAGAGGCATACATCTTTGATCTGAAAAAACGACTCGAGGAAAGAAGCTGATGGTGTCTTTGTATTCGGCAGAAGGACTCTCCGAACTGGTGTTCCTGGGGATCATCGCGGTCACCGTCACCGGAGGGGTGATTGCCACG
>MGTE01000120.1:0-12236 GCA_001799275.1 Deltaproteobacteria bacterium RIFOXYD12_FULL_57_12 | reverse complement strand
CCTCTGTTTCATCGGGGTGGCCGGGATCTACTATTACCTGAACAGCCCCTTTGTGGCTCTCATGGAGATGCTGATTTACGTGGGAGCGGTATGCGTGACCATCGCTTTTGCAATCATGCTGGCTGATCCTGATCCCGACGACGCGGCCGGCAGAAAAAATCCCCTCGCCGGCGCCGCCAGTCTAGCGGTCGGTGCCCTGTTCTTCTGGGGTCTTTCAGCCCTGGCTGCCAAAACTATGTGGCAAGCTCCGGCCGCCCGGCTGAACAACGGCTCCATGGTGGCGATCGGCAAGTCACTGCTCACCACCTACAGCATGGTCTTCGAGTTGATCTCCCTTGTACTCTTGGTGGCGATCATCGGTTCTTTAGTGCTGGCCCGCACCGGCAGCGGCTTTGGCAGGAGGAAATCATGAGCATTATGACCATAAGCAACAGCCTTGATATATATCTGCTCATGGCCGCTCTTCTCTTTGGCATGGGCATCTATGGCATAGTCCAACGCCAGACCTTCATCGGCATGCTGATCGCCGCGGAACTTATCTTAAGCGGTGCCTCGATCAACTTCATGGCCTTCAACCGCTTTCTGGCACCGGACCCGACCGTCGGCCAGATCTTCACCCTTTTCATCATGGGCATTGCGGCGGCCGAGGCCGCCATTGCGCTCAGCATCATTATTGTTGTGTATCGGAATTACCGGTCCATCGAAACCGTCGACGTCGTGGAATTGAACGGATAGGTATTACTTTTTTCAAGGATTAGGAAAAGATCATGGTCATCGAATCCAAGATAATGGTGTATGCCCTGCTAGCGCCGCTGATCGGCTCCATTCTCGTAATGTTTTCCGGGAAGAGGCCCAACCTGCGGGAAACCTGGTCCGTGATCGCGGCGGTCATCATGTTCTCCTTTGTCTTCTCCCTGGTACCTGATGTCCTTGGTGCCCATGCGGCGGGCAACAAGATTGTCTACACCCTGTTCACCATTGTCGACGGGGTTAGCGTCCGTTTGCGGGCCGATGCCTTCTCCATGATCTTCGCCCTGGTGGCCTCCTTTCTCTGGATCCTGGCGGCCTTCTATTCCATGGGCTACATGCGGGGTCTGAAGGAACACGCGCAGACCCGGTTCAACGCCTGCTTTGCCTTGGCATTATTCGGCGCCGTCGGCGCCGCCTTTGCGGACAACCTCTTTACGTTATATCTTTTCTACGAAATCGTCAGCGTCAGCACCTACCCGCTGGTCGCCCATCACCAAGATGAGGAAGGGTATGAAGGCGCTAAGAAATACATCGTCTATCTGACCACTACGGCCAAGGGTCTGGTCCTGCCGGCCATGATCCTCATCTATGTGCTCACCGGCACCCTGGACTTTGCCGACAACATCCATACCGGCATCATTCCGGCCAGCGTCAATCCGACCCTGGTGGCCATACTCTACTTTTGCTGCCTCTTCGGTTTTGCCAAGAACGGCGTCATGCCGTTCCATAACTGGTTGCCGGGCGCCATGGTTGCCCCGACGCCGGTCAGCGCCCTTCTCCATGCGGTGGCCGTTGTCAAGGTCGGGGTCTTCTCCACCACCCGGGTGATGCTCTACGTCTTCGGCACCGACACGATGAGCGCCCTCGGCCTTGGCATCCCCACCGCCTACATCGTGTCGTTCACCATTCTCACCGCCTCGATCATTGCGCTTTCCAAGGACAACCTCAAGGCCCGGCTCGCCTACTCCACGGTGAGTCAGCTCTCCTACATTATCCTTGGTGTCGCCCTTCTGACCACGAGCGGCATCCAGGGCGGCATCATCCATATCGCTAACCACGCCTTTTCCAAGATCACGCTGTTCTTCTGCGCCGGCGCCATCTATGTGGCCACTCACAAGAAAAATATCTCCGAGATGAGCGGCCTGGGTCGGGCCATGCCCTTTACCTTTGCCGCCTTTGCCATCGCCTCGCTCTCCATGATCGGCGCGCCACCGGTGGCCGGTTTTGTCACCAAATGGAAACTGCTGGTGGGCACCATGGAGATGCCCTCCCCACATTACATGGGCATCCTACTGGTGCTGTTATGCAGCACCCTGCTGAATGTCGCCTACTTCGCGCCGGTTACCTACAAGGCCTTCTTCGGCAAACCGCCGGAGAATGAGCCCTACCAGGGTATAAAGGAAGCACCACTAAGCATGGTGATCCCGTTGATGATCGCTGCCATCATTTCGGTGATCATCGGTATCTACCCGAATTTCATGATGAACTTTGTCAAGGCGGTGTTCTGATGGGTTTGGTGAAACTAATCGATTTTTTACGGGATAGACTGCAAACGGTCATCCGGATCTGCTATGGCGTCCTGGCACTTCTAGTGATCATCGACGCTACCCCGCTGGTGGACAAGCACCATGCGCATACCGCCATGGAACATCTGCCCGGCTTCTGGTCGGTCTTCGGCTTTGTCTCATGTGTCGTCATCATCATCGCTTCCAAGTGGTATGGCCACCTTGGAATCATGACCCGCGAGGACTACTATGACTAATTTCGTGCATCCTGCCCTGATCATGATTGCCGGGGCCCTGCTGCTGCCATTCTTCCGTGGGGTGCTCAGGAAACCGTATCTCGTTCTGGTGCCGGTTCTGGCCTTTGCCTCGGTACTGGCCATGCAAGACCATCAAGGCACCTATGGCATTGTCCAGTTTCTGGACTGGAAGCTGACCTTCGGCCGGGTTGACCGGCTTGCCCTGGTCTTCGGCTACATCATGACCCTGATGTGCGTGATCGGCACATTCTACGGTCTGCACGTCGAAGAGGACGGACAGCACATCGCTGCCTGGCTTTATGTGGCCGGCTCCCTGGGCGTCATCTTCTGCGGCGACTATATCGTCCTCTTCCTGTTCTGGGAGCTGATGGCCTTCACCTCCGTCTTCCTGGTCTGGTTCCGACGACGGCCTGAATCCCTGTGGACCGGCTACCGTTATCTCCTGGTCCATACCGCCGGCGGTTTAGCTCTGCTGGCCGGGCTTATCCTGCGCTACAAGGCGACAGGCGGCGACATCTCCTTTACCCTGCTTGATGTCCAGCACCCGCAACTCTACACCTATCTGATCATGATCGGCTTTATTCTGAACGCCGCTGTCCCGCCGCTGCATGCCTGGTTACCCGATGCATACGGTGAGGCCACGGTCACCGGCGCCGTCTTCATGTGCGCCTTTACCACCAAGACCGCGGTCTACGCCCTGGCACGCGGCTGCGCCGGCATGGATATTCTGGTACCGCTCGGCGTCTTCATGGCCCTCTACGGCGTCGTTTACGCAGTGCTCGAAAACGACTGCCGCCGGCTGCTTGCCTACCACATCATCAGTCAGGTCGGCTACATGGTGACCGGCGTCGGCATCGGCACTGAAATGGCGATCAACGGCGCCTGCGCCCACGCCTTTGCCCACATCCTCTATAAGGGTCTCTTATTCATGGGTTGCGGCTCGGTCCTCTACATGACCGGCAAAAGCAAATTCAGTGAACTGGGCGGCCTCTACAAAAAAATGCCGTGGGCCTTTGTCTTCACGCTGATCGGCGGCCTCTCGATCTCCGCGTTTCCGCTCTTCTCCGGGTTTGTCAGTAAGTCCATGATCGTGGCGGCCGGATTCAAGCAACACATGCTCTGGCCCGCCTTTCTGCTGACCCTAGCCTCGGCCGGAACCTTTCTCCATACCGGCCTCAAGGTGCCCTATTTCATCTGGTTCGGTAAAAACAACTGCAGCAAGGAAACCTGGGAAAAGGCTGCTGATCCGCCCTGGAACATGAACGTCGCCATGGCGGTGGCCTCTTTCCTCTGTATCTTCATCGGCTGCTATACGCCGTACCTCTATAATCTGCTGCCCTACCCGGAGGTTGCCGCCGAATATGCCAAAGTGGTCTATGGATCCTACCATCTGTCGGAGGCCATGCAGATCCTGCTCTTCACGGCCCTGGGCTTCTTCCTGCTCATCAAGAAACTGGCCCCGGAGCCGACCATCAGCATCGATCTGGACTGGTTTTACCGCATGGGCGGCCGTGGCTTCCAGTGGCTGGCCAGTCGGCCGATTCAGGCGGTGGACAATGAAGTCAGCGAGGGTTACCAGACCATTGGCCTGCAACCCCTGATGACCATATCCCGTTTCTGGGCCTGGTTCGACTGGCACGGAATTGACGGAGTCGTAGACGGTATCGCCCGCAATGTCCGAGCAATCGGCGCCGCAGTCCGTAGCCTGCAAAGCGGCCAGTTGCAGTACAGCATTTACTATGCGGTTTCAATCATCGCCGTGGTGATTGTGGCCTATGTATTCGCCTAACAATTTGCAAGGATTGAGGGAATGCAAGATTTTCTGATAATGAACAGTTTGAGTTTTCCTATTCTGAGCGTCCTGATTTTTCTGCCGCTTGCGGGAAGTGCGTTGCTCTTTCTCATCCGCAACGACGAGGCCGCCAAGTACTGGACACTGCTGGTCACATGTGTCAACGCCCTCATTTCATTGATTATTTATCGAGACTTTGACCGCGGCACCGCCCTCTACCAGTTCGGCGAGCACCACCCGTGGATCCCCGGGCTCGACATCAACTACACGCTGGGGCTTGATGGGATCAGCGTCCTGCTGGTGCTCCTGACCACCCTGCTCATGCCACTCTGCGTTCTGGGCTCTTGGAGCTATATCAAAACCCGGGTACGGCCCTTCATGTTCTGCCTCCTGCTCATGGAAACCTCCATGCTGGGGGTCTTCGTGGCCCTGGATTTCGTGCTCTTCTATATCCTCTGGGAGGCGATGCTGATCCCCATGTATCTGCTCATCGCCATCTGGGGCGGACCCCGCAAGGTTTACGCCTCCATCAAGTTCTTCCTCTACACCCTGGCCGGGTCGGTGATGCTGCTTGTCGCTATCATCGCCCTGTACCTGAAGAACGGTTCCTTCAGTATCCCGCTCATGATGGGTCAGGATTACCCAATAGGCTTCCAGATCTGGGTCTTCCTCGCCTTCTTCCTGGCCTTTGCCATCAAGGTTCCCATGTTTCCCTTTCATACATGGTTGCCGGCCGCGCATGTGGAGGCCCCCACCGCCGGCTCAGTCATCCTGGCCAGCGTGCTCCTGAAGATGGGGACCTACGGCTTCCTGCGTTTCTGCCTGCCCATCACCCCGGCGGCCAGCATCACCTGCATGCCGTATGTTTTGTGGCTCTCCATCGCCGGCATCCTCTACGGCGGCTTTACCGCCCTGGCCCAGCAGGACATGAAGAAACTGATCGCCTACTCCAGTGTCGGCCATATGGGCTTTGTGACCCTGGGCATCTTTGTCCTCAACGTAAAAGGTATCGAAGGTGCCATCCTGCAGATGATTAACCATGGTGTCACCACCGGTGCCCTGTTCTTCTGCGTGGGCATGATCTACGAACGAACTCATACCAGAGATCTGGCCCTGTCGGCAGGGGTCGGGCAGTACATGCCGGTCTATGTGACCTTCCTGGCCTTCTTTTCGCTCTCCTCGCTGGCCTTTCCCGGGACGAACAGCTTTGTCGGCGAGTTTCTGGTTCTGGTCGGAGCTTTTGCACACAACAAGCTCCTCGCCGCCTGCGCCATCCCGGGCGCCGTGCTGGCGGCGGCCTATATGTTCCGAATGCTCCAGCGAGTGGTCTGGGGCGGACCCAAAAACCCGAACCAGTCCTATCTGACCGACATCAATCTACGCGAGATCCTGACCCTGGCGCCGCTGCTGCTGTTCGTCTTCTGGATCGGCTTGGCTCCGGCCCCATTCATGGACATGATTCATACCAGCGTCAACCACCTGCTTGGCCAGGTAAAAATGGCGGACGCCCAGTCCGCCTCCCTGATGGCCAAGCTGCTGATTCCCTGATGACGGCTGATTCTCAACCTGATCAATTATGGAAAACGAAATCCTGGAAGGATAAGAGATGAAAATAGCACTGTTCCTCCCCGAATTGTTTCTTCTGTGCAGCTGCCTCGTTCTGTTCCTGCTGAGCCTTGGCAGGCCCGGTGCCAGGCAGGTCTGGGGCATCACCACCATCCTGGCCATAATCAATACGGTGCTCTGCGTGGTCAGCCTCGGGGCGGAAGGGGAACTCTTTTATCAGGCCTACCGCATCGATCTGTTTTCCCAGATTTTCAAACTGCTTATTTTGCTGGGCCTCTCCCTGCTGCTGCTGGGGAGCCGCGACCTGAAAGGCATCAAGGAGGATATCCGGCCTGAGTACTATCTTTTTCTGCTGCTGAGCGTACTCGGCCTGGTCATGCTGGTGAGTTGCGTTGAATTGCTCTCCATCCTTATCGCCCTCGAACTCTCCTCCTTCTCCCTTTACCTGCTCGTGCCCATGCGCGACGATCATGGCGGCATACGAGTACAGATGGAGGCCGGCATCAAATACATCCTGTTCGGTGTGGTGGCAACCGGCGTCATGCTGTTCGGTATGAGTTATCTCTTCGGCCTGACCGGCACCACCTACCTGACCGCACTCGTCCCCGGCATTGCCAAGGTCGCCGCCACGCCCGCCGCGGTTGTCGGCCTGGTCATGGTCATGGGCGGTTTTTTCTTCAAACTCGGCGTTTTTCCCTTCCACTTCTGGATGCCGGACGTCTACCAGGGAGCTTCCAACGAAACCACGACCTTTATTGCCTCGATTCCGAAGCTGGGCGCCGTGGCTCTGTTGATTCGCATTGCCCATCTGGCTGCGCCGGCCGGCGAGAAAATCGCCGTGGTGCTCATGGTGCTGTCGGTCTGCTCCATGTTTTATGGCAACCTGATCGCCCTGGTGCAGAAGGATGTCAAACGAATGCTCGGCTTCTCCGGCATAGCGCACGCCGGCTATATCCTCCTCGGCATCGTTACCTTGAAGGATACCGGCTATGCATACGCGATCTACTACATCTGCGGTTACATGGTAATGAATCTGGCCTGCTTTCTGGTGATCAGCAAGGTTTCCGTTGCCGGCGAAAATTTGCTGCTCAGCGATCTGGCCGGCCTCCACCGGCGGGCGCCCCTTTTGGCGCTGACTCTGGCGGTAGGCATGTTTGCCCTGGCCGGGATTCCACCCTTTGTCGGTTTCATGGGTAAATTCATGCTGCTGACCAACGCCCTGAAAAACGGCTATCTCTATCTGGTCATCCTGGCGGCCCTTAACACCGCCATCTCCATCTATTACTATCTTTCCGTGGTCAGAATCAGCTTCTGCTCCGATCCTGAAGAACGGGGGGCGGTTACCATCGACGGCACGACCATTCTCGTCAGCGTCGCCCTGATGGCGATCATCATTGTCCTTGGTGTGGCGCCGGCCGGTTTCATCGAGATAGCCACAACCGCTGTGCGGGGCATCATGTAATCCCCCTGCGTGTCCTGATTGGCCCCACAGGCCACGATTTTCCTATCGCCGCCATCTCTCTCGCGAGCAGGACTCTACTACCGTACGGACCTACCGTACGGCCCGTGATCAACGATTCAACTGTCCCCTGTTATCACCCGAGGCATAACGGCCTCAATCACTTGTCAAAAATCCCAAAACACCATAGAAGGCTGCTGGTATTCCCCTGCCATTTTTTGTATTGAATTTGCCAGAAATTTATGCAATGTTACATTGCAATACCTTCGGCTAATGGACCTCCGGGGAGGAGAGGGTTGGCTACATGGAGGGCACAGCAATGAAAAATGTTTTTGCAGTTGCAGTTGGCGTCACCTTGGTATTCTTCATGGCCGTCGGAGTCTCGCAGGCAGGTAAAACGTCGGTTGAATATGGCAAGCAGCTATTCAGCGACAAGGGTCTGGCCGGCTCAACCAACGACAAGTCATGCAGTAGCTGCCATGCACAAGGCAAGGGCCTCGAAAAATCAGGCAAGAATCCCAAGCTGGTTGCCGCAATCAACCAGTGCGTCACTGATCAGCTTGGCGGTGAAAAAATCGACGGGCGCTCGGCGGAAATTCGGTCGCTCAAGATGTACATCGAAACTCTGACAGGCCCGGCCAAGTAACCGCATGACGGACACACCTGATTGACCGGAGCAGGCCCCCTTGTTCATGAAGGGTGCCTGCTCCGGTTTTTTCAGGCAGGAGCCGACAGCAATTTTCGGCAACATTGGGGGCATGTTTCTTCGCGCCAAGCCCCGATTTAAAGACGGCAAAGAGCAGCGCCCCTGGCAACATCGTCGAGAACCACCGGTCTGCGGACAACAAAGTGGTCAAGCGGCAGGATGGCACCGAGAATACCTATCCGATGAACTGCACGATCAAGCCGGCCGACGCCGGGGCGGAGGTCATAAAGAAGGCAGCGCCCAGGAAATAAGTCATCTCTCCCGTCCCGCCTCGTGCCAGGCCTTCTGCACGGGCGATAGGAGATATTCGGCAACAGTGCGGATGCCGAGCAGAATCTCGGCATTGGTCTGCATGCCGGCGGTGAGCTGGAATCGTCCGGCGGTCGTTTCCATGGTCATGGATTTCAAGGCCACCAAGGCCTTGTAGGCGAGTGGTATCGGTTTCCCCTGCCGGTCGCTGGTCGGGGCGCTGTTGTTGGCACTGGAATCCGCCGCATCAGCACTGACGTGTTCCACGATGCCTTCGGCCATGCCGTATTTCTGGAAGGGAAAAGCAGCGAACTTGAGTTTAACGGTCTGCCCCGGGCGAACAAAGCCGATATCCTCGTTGGAGATCCAAACCTCGGCGCGCAGAGTATCATCCCGCGGTACCAGGGTGAGCAACACCGTGCCCGGCTGCACGACGGTGCCGGTGGTATGGGTGGCCAGATCCTTGACCACGCCGTCCTGCGGGGCCTTGAGTTCGAGCAGTTCCTGGCGGTGGGTCTGCTTGGCGATCTCCTGGGTGAGTCTGTCAAAGGCGATTGTCACCTCGTTGCGCTCGGCATAAAGCTGCCGGCGGTAGTCGGATTCGATCTGGGTGAGGGTCTTTTCGGACTGGAGCACCCCGGCCCGGGCGGATTCGATCACATGTTCCTGAGTTTTCAGCTCCTGCTCTTTTTCAATGCGTTCCCGCTGTTTGTCGCTGGCCGCGAGAGGGGCGACAAAGCCATTCTTGGCGAGCGTGGCAAAGGCGTTTTCCTGATTCTGGTAATGGGGAAGGGTGTCCGTCAGTTTGTTCAGGATCTGTTCGGCGGCGGCGAGGTCCTGTTTGGTCTTGAGCAGACGTGAGCGTTCTTCGGCCAAGGCCGCCTCCAGGGCAGCTCGATTGGCGCGGTATTGGGCCTCGGTTTCCCGGGCCAGCATCGGCGGGTCGTTCGCCTCGGCACGGAACGGGCGGCCGGAAAGCTCGGCATCGATCCTGCGCAACGCGAGACGCTTGTTTGCATACTCCGCGGCCAGGGATTTGGCGTCGGCATCGGTGATGAGAGCATCCATGCGCATCAGGCTCTGAGTAGCCTTCACCGTCTCGCCTTCCCTGACCAGAATCTCCTTGATGATGCCAGCCTCGACCGGCTGGACGATCTTGACGTAGCTTTGCGGAATGAGCTTGCCTTCGGCCACGGCAACGATGTCCAGCCTGCCCAACAGCGTCCAGAGAAAAAGTGCGGCAAGGAGGATCAATATCGTCCACAGGACGGTGTGCCCCAGGGGGTTGGGCGGTGCGTCCTGCAGGCGCAGCAGGGGCGGTGCGAAGTCGAGTGGGTCGGGGTCGGTTCTGGGTAAGTGTCGGGTCAATAGTTTCATGGGATGTTTCCGCCGTCGGCGCGGCCGTTTATCCGGGGTAAGCGATCACAGGGTACCGCATCTGCGGAGTTTATCCCCCTTGCTGGGGATCATCGGCCTGCTCACATAGGCGGGCTATAGCTCGCAGGCCTCTTTCGCGCATCTGCGGCACCCTGTAATCGCTTACGGTTTTAGGGGCAGAGCGGCAACTCGCGGCTCTACCCTGTGATCAGTTACTCATCCGGGATCGAAATTTCGATCCCGGATGAACGTACCGATAGGGCCGTTATGAGATTTTTTGGAGTCCCTCGTCGAGGCCCTGGAAGGATTGCAGATCCTGGCCACTTGCCGTCAGGGAGAAGACGTCCTTGCCGTAAATCGTCGTGGAGCCGAGAAAGCCTTCGCCGGTATTGCCCGGGACGGAGGTGTCGGCCCCCAGTCTGTCGTCGAGCCAGGAGAGGGTCTGCCTGTCGGCCAAGGCCTCGGCCACGGCAAGATCCATGGCCAGCCAGCGGGCAAAGATGCTGGACGGATCGCTGGAGTTGCCACTTTCCCCGGTCATGGGGAGCTGCGCATCCCACTGGCTGGCGCCGAGATAGGCGGGCATGCTCCGAGAAGAGTCCCCGCTATCCGGGACGCCTTGTCCGGTCGGTGATGTGCCGGCGGCCGATGACCAACTGACCGGCGATGTTATTGTCCCGGTGCTGCCGGCATTCTGGGGAGAAACCATGGGATTCGGGACGCCCACTCCGGTCGGCGATGTGCCGGTGGCCGCGACGGTCGTGCCGCTCGACAATGTTCCGCTGACCGGCGGTGTTATCGTCCCGGCGGCGGTATTCGTCGCATTTTTGTCATTTTTCGCCCCCGGGGCTCCGGGGGCGGTACCCGCCCCGTCGTTGAAGTTGATATCCTGTCCTGCCGGGGCTGCATCCAGACCGTTACCTACCCCCTCATTTCCGTGACTGATGGAGAGACGGAAGACATCGGAGGCAGACAGGCTGCCTTCGGTGTTGCCGGTGGCGGCCACAAAGTCGGTAGCCGTTACCCGGACGTCCACGGACATAACAGCCTTGGGGGTAACTCCCGAAAAGGCCAGGGTCTTGGTGTCGAAGCGCAGCCAATCCGGCAGCGGAGCGCCGTCCGCCAAGGAAGCGGAGTAGGCCAGGGCATCGCCCGCGTCGATGTCGGCAAAACTTCCTGCCGGCATCTGCCAGTAGAAGGGCTTGCTGAAGGTGAAATCCTGATCGGCCAGCGGCGCGACCAGAATGGGCGCATCGTTGGTGCCGTGCAGGAATACATCCAGTGTCGAGGCGGTTTCGATCTCGCCGTCCGTGGCTTTGTAACCGAAGCGCTCGATGGCCAGGGCGTCGCGGCCAAGCGACTGGACCGTGGAGGCGGCATTGTCCAGGTTGTAGGTGAAACCACCGTCCACAGCGATGGACAGGGTCCCATGGGCGCCGGCGTAATCGCCGGGAGCCGCCACGGTGAGCACGGTGCCGTTGTCGATGTCATGGTCGTTGGCAAGCACGTTGCCGCTTGCCGAGGTTAGCCAGTCTTCCACAACGATGGCGTTATCCGGATTCGTCATTGGTGCGTCGTTAGTGCCGACGATATCTACCTGCACCAGGCCTTCGGCGGTTGCGCCTTTGTCATCACCGACCGTGTACCCGAAGCTGTCGCGCAACACTTCACCGCCGGCGAGTTCCTGGTAGCGGTCGCCGATGTCGTAGGTGATCTGGCCATCCACCAGGGACACCTCGGCGTTAAGACGTGATTCGCCAATGGCGGTCACCGAAAGCACGTCGCCCGGGTTGGGGTCGGTGTCGTTGGCGAGGAGCAGGCTTGCCGGGAAAGTGAGCGGCCCGCCGTCCTCATAGATCGTGACTTGGTCGGTCTTGGCCACCGGCGGGCGGTTTCTCAGCAAATCGATGCCGGCGCGGTCGAGCACCGTGCCGTCGTCGAACTCGACAACGTTGACCCCCTCCGTCGACGTCTGGTTGAACCAGTTTTCCAGCACCACGAAGTCCTGGGTGTCGATGACGTGGATCACCATGTCGTCGCCGATCCGTTCCGCCTCCAGGTCTGATTCGGCCAGGCCGCCGCCGAATGATAGAGTGTTGATGCCCTGGTCGTCCGCGATGCGGTCGTTGCCGTCGCCCGGCCGGAAGATGTAGCGGTCGTCACCCGCGCCGCCCAGCAGGGTGTCGTCGCCCCGGCCGCCGGCAAGCAGATCGTTGCCGCTGCCGCCGGCAAGGAGATTGTCGCCACTGTTGCCGGTGATGACGTTGTCAAGGTCGTTACCGGTTCCGTTGGTGTTATCCCCGCCGGTGAGTTCAAGGTTCTCGACGTAATCAGCGAGGGTGTGGCTGAGGCTGGCCAGCACGGTGTCGATGCCGTTGCCAACGGTTTCGACCACGGTATCGCCATCGTTGTCCACCATGTAGGTGTCGTCGCCCTCGCCGCCGATCATGGTGTCGGCCCCCAGGCCGCCATCGAGAATGTCGTCACCGCCTTCGCCGGCAAGGGTGTTGTTGCCGGCGTTGCCGACAATGAGGTTGTCCCTGACGTTGCCGGTGCCGTTGATGGAAGCCGTACC
>MGTE01000119.1:48412-60100 GCA_001799275.1 Deltaproteobacteria bacterium RIFOXYD12_FULL_57_12 | reverse complement strand
TGAATGCTTGAATACAAAACCGTTTATCTCCAAGATGATCGACCTGCCGGCGGAATTTGCGGAGAGCTTCGAGAGAAAGCACTCTTAGATTAAGGCTCCGATTACTATCTGTCATGGCTATCGAGCCCGCATGCGTTCAATCAGGCAATCGATCAAAAAAATCTCCTATATCCATCTCCAGGTCGTATCGGATGATTTTGCTCAACAATCCTTTCGGCACATCTTTATTGCCATGGCCTGGTATGGTTGTCTTGCGGCCATCCGGATGGGCAAAGCGGATATGGGACCCCTTTTGCCGAATTTTCTGGAAACCAAGATCGGTGACTTTTTTAATCAACTGCTGGAATGTTATGCTGGGAAAGGTTGTCATTACACTGCCAACTCCAAGTCCCGCATTCCAATAAAGGAAATATCGCTTTCTTGAAAATCGTCTTCCACGGAAACTGCGATGGCTTCTCCAATATTTTTCATGGCTTCATCGATAGTATGCCCATAACTCCGGCACCCCTTTAAGATAGGGCATTCAACGATATAGACACCATCGCCGTCTTGTTCGATTATGACCGGGAAATGTTTTTTCATGGCAGCTCCTTTCATGAGCATTGATCACTGTTTCGGTTACAGCCCAGAGGCAACGGATACTGGATTTTAATATTTGAACGAAGAAAAAAGAACGGTGTCAACCAGATTCCCAACGAAAACCGTTTAACTCCAAAATGATCGACCTGCCAACGGAACTTGCTGAGAGCTACCAGAGAAAGCTCTCCCAGAGAGAGGTCCCCGATTCCAATCGGAATTTCTACAGGAAATGGCTGCGGTTTTATCTGGATTTCTGTCATAAATACAGCTTCAACCCCTCTGATCCGAAAAGTCTTAATCCTTTCTTGGAAAAACTCCAAGCCAAAAAACAATCCCAGTCATTTCAGCGGCAGGCTAATCATGCCGTTGCCCTTTATCATGAATTGCTGATTGATCAGGGCAAGGGCGTTTCACCTTCCGGGTCTCCTCAGTCACCTCAAGACCAGGCACCCGCGCGGGATGTGTCGATACAAGCTCCTGTGGCATCACTTCCGTCATCTTCCGTTTCCGTTGCTGGAAGTGAAACATCACCGCCCGCTGCTGTGTCGGGGGAAGGCCGGAAGGTCTCTTCACCCTCCCCGGCGAACCCGCAAGTGAATGGCCGGCTGAAAGCCATTCCTGAATCCCCGCGCCCGCCCGCAACGGCTGCGGCCGCACCTCCCCTTGCGTTATGGCACCAGGCGGTTGCTGATCTGGCTGCTGAAATAAAGGTGCGGCATTATTCGCCCAAGACCCTCAAGAGCTATTCCGTGTGGGTGAGGAAGTTTCAGTTCTTCACCCGCAACAAGGAAATCCTGGCGGTGTCCTCCGCCGACGTCAAGGAATACATGAAATTTCTGGCCGTTACCCAGAAGGTTTCCGCCTCTTCGCAGAATCAGGCATTCAATGCCCTGCTGTTCTTCTTCCGACATGTTCTCAAAAAAGATTTTGGCGATCACACGGACAATGTCAGGGCCAAGCGGACCAAGTATATCCCGGTCGTTCTGTCGAGGGAGGAGATCGAAGCGGTTCTGAAACATTTATCATACCCTTATGATCTCGTGGTAAAGCTGCTGTATGGCTGCGGCTTGCGGTTGTTTGAGTGCGTGAAGCTGCGGGTTGACAACTTCAACTTCGACGCGGGCGTTTTGACCATTCATGACGGCAAGGGGCAGAAGGACCGGACCGTGCCACTGCCGCAATCGATTGTCCCTGAACTGAAGGCCCAGCTTGAACAGGTGAAGGATATCCATCAGCAAGACCTGAAAAACAGCGAGTGGGCTGGTACCTTTCTGGACAACCGTCTGGAGAAAAAATATAAAAACGCGCCCAAGGAACTGGTCTGGCAATGGTTTTTTCCGGCCAAGATTCTGACTTTTGTTCCCGATGAGAACAAAATGCGCAGATACCACCTGCACGACTCTCATGTGCAAAAGGCGATCAAGCATGCGGTCGGCAAGGCCAGGCTCACCAAGCGGGCCTCGGCGCACACCTTCCGCCACAGCTTTGCCACCCACCTCCTGCAGGCCAATTACGATATCCGGACCATCCAACTGATGCTTGGCCACAGCGATGTGAGGACAACGATGATCTATACCCATTGTGTACCCAGCCGGACGGTAAAGGAAGCCAGAAGCCCCCTGGATTTTTAGTCCATGTCCATGTAGTTGACTGCACATGTTCTCCGGAGTGTTGCCAATCAACACCTCGAAAAGTCATGGTAACATCTTGGCCACGCTACGCCCTTACCGCAAAAAACAAGGCCCCATGATGCCACCTCTGTTTGTTAAACAGAAATTCAAAATGATTGCAACTGTAAAATAATGATAGGACTGGTACTAGTGTTACTCTAGTAACGTCAACCTGAAACCATTGCTTGGTGAAAGGGTATTTGTATGGAAATATAAAGTGTTGGGTTGTTTCTTGGTGCGTGTTTTTTCGGCTTGCCGGTGCGGGCCGGTAGGGTATCCAAGGCCCGGGATATTCTTGCGAAGAGTCGTGTGCGTCTGCCACGATCATAGACTGAGCAGGCCGAGACCAGGGATCTGGTTATCTGGCCCTGCACCGATGCCGGAACTCGATCCGGCCACAATGGCGGTTTGGCCAGCCAGTATTTTTCCGCCAGGAGTAAGATTAGCTGTCATTTCATGTCCTCCTCGCAGGTGATATCCTCTCCGCAGTTGCAGGCCCGGCCCTTGAAGCTGAAGAAAAACTTCAGGCCTTTCCTGACCGTACTGGAAAATATCTTTGGCGAAAAAACCGAGCCCACTACTCTTTTGTTGATCTCGCCCAGGGTTGGGTAGGGATGAATGGCCGAGGCAATTTTTGAGAGCCCCACTCCGCCGTTCATGATTGCCACCCATTCGCTCAACAGATCCCCGGCTTGAGGCCCCAGAATCTGAATGCCAAGGGGTTTTCCCTTTTTGTCCAGCAGCAGTTTGATCCGGCCGACACTCTCGCCTTCGGCAAGCGCCCGATCATTCCCATTGAACTCTTCGCTAAAGACCGAGTAGTCGATACCGGCTTGCTGAGCGCTTTTTTCATTCATGCCGATGCTCGCCAGTTCCGGATGGGTATAGGTGCACCAGGGCACATGGGTGTAGTTGGTTTTTTTCGGCAGATGAAAAATGGCGTTGCTTAAAACCACTCCACCTTCATACCCGGCCACATGGGTGAACTGATAGCCGCCGATCACATCTCCGGCCGCATAGATATGCTTGTGGAAGGTTCTGAGATAATTGTTCACCTTGATCCCTTTGTGATCGAAAGGGATGTCGATTTTTTCGAGCCCCAGCCCCGCCACATTGGGCGAACGGCCAAGGGCCACCAGGATCGCATCGGTCTTAAGCGTCTGGGTCTCGCCAGCCTCATTTTTAATCACCACTTCGCGCTCACGACCAAGATCGCCAACCCGGACGACTGAAGCGTTCATCTGAAAGACAACCCCTTCTTTCTCAAGCTCTTGTTTGACGATCTCAGCCATATCCTTGTCTTCCTTGCTGAGGATCTGACCGCTGCGCTGGATCACCGTCACCTTGGAGCCAAGCCGGCAGAAGGCCTGGGCCATTTCTGTGGCGATGGGACCGGCACCGAGAACGACCAGCGAGCCGGGAAGTTTGTCAAGATAGAAGATGTCGCGATTGGTCAGATAGGGCGTTTTGTCAAGACCTTCAACTGGAGGAACCGCCGGAGAAGAGCCGGTAGCGATCACCCAGGTTCGGGCGGAAATGGATTTACCGTCCAAGGAGATGGCATGCTCGTCGAGAAATTCAGGATTTCCGAACGTAACTTTTGCCCCAAGCTTGCAGAACCGTTCCACTGAATCATGTTTTTGGATAACCCCGATCACCGACTTGATACGACTGGAGACCTCACTGAAATCCACTGGCGGTGGAGATATCGACGGGAGACCAAACTGAGGGCCGTTTTTCATGAGATGATAGACATGAGCGGTCTTGATCAGGGTTTTACTTGGGACGCAGCCGTAATGGAGACAATCACCACCAAGCTCTTTTTCTTTCTCAATCAGTAAAGTTTTAGCGCCAAGTTGCGCTGCTCCGGAAGCGACAGTAAGTCCAGCAGCTCCTCCACCGATAATGCCGATGTCATAATCATAGTCAGCCATGCAGTTTCTCCTTATTTTTATTCCTGATTAGCACTGATCTTCCGCAAGGCGTAGTTTGTGTTCTGGAACTTTTCCAGATCTGGCCGCAGCGGCCACGAGGCGCCTGAACATGGCAGGGAGATCAAACTGTCGGTTAACAGCGGTATTGAAACTCGCCAAGATAGGAAGCATGGAGGGGATGCTCGCTGCATGGAGGGATGGCGGGGAATATAGGATGCCCCCCTCAGCCCCCCAGCGCAATGCTGTTGACTTAAGGAAATAGTCTTTCGCAATCTAACAGCGAATATCGAATATCGAACAAGAAACCGCAGAATGATGAAGTAGTTAAACTTCGACATTCGACATTCCGCGGTTCAAAAATACAAAATTCGCTAGCCCCCCGTCGTTTCTTTTCCCTGTTCGTCTTTCTTTGAAACGTGCGAATCATCTGCTTGTAAAGAGATCACCAAGGACCTCAAACAGGGTTTTTTTAGGCTTGCCCCGTGCTATCCGATCGAGCAGTTTGATTTTGTCGCGATCCTCCGCCTTGAGAAACTCGAACCCAAGCTTGTAGTAGACTGGGGACTCATCAAGTTCCTTGTCGAACCAGGCCGGTCTGCAGGAAATCGTGTAATTCCGGCCCGAATCGTCTTCAAAATGCAACATCATGCAACAACCCTCCCGATCGTTATAGCCGTAAAAAAAGTGCATGCCGTTCGCTTGCATACTTGGCAGTACAACGCTGCCGCCATGTAACGACAGTGTATTCAGTTCTACCTTGACCGGCCCGGCAAACGTCTCGCCGCTCTCGCTGGCCAGCATCAAGTCAACCGTCATCGTAACAGCTATCCGTTGCGACTTGCGACGGTCATTGGTCATCAGGCCCTCCTTGTTGATCGTTTGTTTTGGCTCTTAAAAGACCTTTGTGGCCCTCATGAAGACACACTACTGTTTTGAAAGCCCCGGTGTAGTCTTTTGGAGCTGGTAGGTGTTCCATTCCTTCAAAGGGATATCCTGGCTCGAATATCCTGCAGCAGGGGCGCCGGGACCGAGTGCCACGCATCGGAGTGCGTATGTTCCGTTCCTGCTGGTCCGCAGTGACAGCATCTCGATCTGGAGATCGACGTTTTCGAGCAGGCCGGCAGTACCAAAGTCAGCCAGGGGGGAAAAGCGGTATCCTCCCGCCTTCCAGAAGAGCGACAGCTCTGCCTCGGTTGGCAGCGCCCAATAACCTTTCGGCTCGAACTCCCGGCAAAAGGCCTTGGCTTGCTCAAGATCAGGTGGCGCTCCCGTGCGTTCCAGAGCGAGCATGTCTGTCCAGGCAAGTCCGGACTGCGCGTCATACCAGCCCCGGGTGCCATTGGCCGTCATGAACGAGGAGAGCTGCGCCGTCACCTGCTCCCTGGCTGGCAGCGCGAGCGGCCCCCGGAACCTGGCCGCCAGCTTTTCCTGGAATGCCTCCTTGCGTTCATTCTTTTCATTCTGCTCGACGCGGTCCAACCCGGAGCGCAGTTCGACCAGCATGATCTCGACGAGAAAGGTGAACCCACCGTGGATAGGAATGGGAAAGAAGAGCGAAAGGAGCGTCACGCAGAGGCCGCTCGCGAGCAGCGCCTTGCCAATGCCCTTCTTCTTCAGCCATCGGAAGACGCCGACGGCGACGGCAACAACGATAAAGACATAAATCCCGTAAAATATGAGCAGGAACATGGGATATTAGTGCCCTCCGTTGTTTGATGAGAAAGGGGTCGGATTTTGGATTGGCAAGGGGAGTTGGTTCGTTCGTTTAACGGCTGACAAGTTATTAAACTAACTCCGTCTCCTTCTATGCTTGCCGTCTATCCCCGGCGCCATTCCTCCAGCGCGGCCAGGGATCGGGCCGCATAGTGCTCGCCCCGGTATTTTTTGGTTATTTTCTTGCCGAGCGGCGGGAACAGGCCGAAATTGATGTTGGATGGCTGAAAGCGTTTGGGTTCGGAGTTGCACAGATGGGCGATAAGCGAGCCCAGGGCGGTCTCTGGCGGCGGGCTGACCGGTTGCCGGCCTTGCAGCAGGTCGACGGCGTTGCGGCCGGCTAATAATCCCATGGCGGTTGATTCGACATAGCCTTCCACCCCGGAGATCTGGCCGGCCAGCAGCAGGTCGGGACGTTTTTTTAACTGCAGGGTGGGCGTGAGAACCTCCGGGGCGCAGACAAAGGTATTGCGGTGGATACTGCCCAGCCGCGTGAATTCCGCCTGCGCCATGCCCGGGATCAGCCGGAAGACCCGTTTTTGTTCGGGGTAGGTGAGCTTGGTCTGGAAGCCGACCATGTTGTACTGGGTTCCTCCTAGGTTTTCCTTGCGCAGTTGCACCACGGCATGCGGTTCGGCACCGGTACGCGGGTCGAGCAGGCCCACCGGCTTCATCGGCCCGAAACGCAGGGTGTTGTCGCCGCGCGCCAGCATGACCTCGACAGGCAGGCAGCCCTCGAAATATCTTGGCTCCTCGAATTCCTTGAGCGGCACCTTGTCCGCCGCTTTCAGCGCCGCGATAAAGGTCTGGTACTGCTCCTCGGACATGGGGCAGTTGAGGTAGTCGCCCTCGCCGTCGTCGTAGCGGGAGGCCTGGAAGATGATGGAGCGATCCAGGGAATCGGCCTCGACGATCGGGGCAATGGCATCGTAGAAGGCCAGATGCTCGCGGCCGGTCAGCTCGGCAAGCGATTCGGTGAGGGCCGGGGCCGAGAGCGGGCCGGTGGCCAGGATGACGATGGAGCCGTCCGCGGCCGGCAACGGGATATTTTTTACTTCCTGCCGCTTGACCGTGATCAGGTCGTGTTGCTCGATCCGGTCGGTGATGAAGCGGGCAAAGAGCTGGCGGTCAACGGCCAGGGCCTTGCCAGCCGGCACCCGGGTGGCGATCGCCGCCTGCATGATCAGCGAGTCCAGGCGCCGCATCTCCTCCTTCAGCAGGCCTACCGCCGAATCCCGGGCCTCGGCGCGCAGGGAGTTGCTGCAGACCAGTTCGGCCAAGAGCGGCGAGGTGTGGGCCGGGCTGAAGGTCTGCGGCTTCATTTCGTAGAGGACAACGTGGCAGCCGCGGCTGGCGGCCTGCCAGGCCGCTTCGCAACCGGCCAGGCCGCCGCCGATGATCGTGATGGTTCGCTGGTCAGGCATCTGGTGTCCGCAGGAGAGGATAATTGGTTGACTGGCAGTGGTGCCGCAGGCCAGCATCATACCCCCTTTCATAGGGGATGAAAAGTTACATTCTTTTCGCTGGCGGCGGCTTCGCCTTCAGCAGGATTGACAAGGGGCCGCTGGGTTGACTAAATTAAAATTATTCTTACCTACTCAGGCGGATAGTCTGTAGGTGTTTAGCCTATTAGTGAACTGATTGGGAATTACAAGATGAGGCCTATTTTGGCACTGCGGATTCGGCCATTTTTTCTCTAACAGACTACAGTCTAACAGTCTAGAAACCTGAGTCGTCACAAAATTTACGGCCTCTGCAGATTTTTTTTGCGATTGCCGTTGCCAGCCAGGACAAGGAAATCCATTATGCCCGCATTACCCGTACGACTGAATGTTGCAAAACTGTCCGCCGTCGGGCGGTGCATCGTCTTCTGTACCGCCATGCTCTGCCTGCTCCTGGCCCCACGCCTCGGGGCGGCGGCCACCGTTGAGCTGCCGCTCCATCTGCGCATCGACCTTTTGCAGCGCCTGCTTGCCGATTATCTGAGTCCGCCGCCGGAGCGCACAGCTGTTCTCTTTCAGCAGGGGGCCTGCCGCTATCTGCGCACCGACAACCCGCGCCTGGAGATCCGAGCTGGCCGGCTTTATTTCACCACCCACGGCAGCGCCAGCCTGGGGATCGAAGCAATGGGGAACTGCCCGGCCTCGTTGACCTGGAAGGGGACCATTGAAGTCGCGTTAGCCTCTTATGTGGACCCCCAGTGGCGGCTCAGGTATCGGATCATCGATTCCAAGATAGTTGACGAGAAGGGGGCGGAGCCCAAGGTGACCGGGTTTATCTGGGATTTTACCAAGCGGTTCCTGCACCCGCGGCTGGAGGGTTTTGCCTTTGATCTGGCGCCGCCGCGGCAGGAGATAGTCGGCCTGCTGCGTACCTCCGCGCCTGCGGACGGCGTCGCCCAGCTCGAAGCCGCTCTCGGCACCATGACGGTTGCGCCGATCCGCACCGCGGCCACCGGCCTTGTCGTGCCCTTAAAGATGACCGTGGCCGACAGTCTTGTGGCGGCCACGGCGCCGTTGCCGCAAGCGCCGCTCAACCCCGCGGAGATCGAGACGTTTCAGAAGGCGGTCGAGCCGTGGGACGCCTTCCTGGTCTTCGCAATTAAAATGGCCGGCGCCGATGTGGTTGACGCGCAGATGCGCGCTCAGCTGTTTGATTTTCTCATTGCCAGCCGCTACCAGCTCCTGCCGATTTTGGCCGGGGAGGCGCCGGTGGCGGCCGGTGATCCGGTCCGCCGTCTGTTTGTCGACTCCTGGCAGCAGCTGCGGCGGATTTTTGAGGAGGCCGGCCAACGCGGTCTGCTGCAGGATCAGGTGATGCGCTACATGACCTTTGTCAGCGCCGGCGATGCCCTGCTGGCCCTGGATGCGGCCGCGCCTGGCCTTGGTCTGCAGATTTCCAGCGACGGTCTGCGCCAGTTGGCCCGCACCCTGCAGCCAGGTGAGCTGGTTGATCCGCTCCATTTTGACTGGCAGGTCGATCCGGTGCTGCGTGAACTGTTCGGCTTCGCGCCCGAGCCGGCCCTGCTGGCACCGGAGCCTTCGCTGGGCCGCCGTTTCCTTGATCTGCTGATCCCAATGGCGCTCGCCGCGGAATCCGGCGAGCTGCCCGGCGCCGAGTTCGGCAAACGGCTGGACCGCTGGGTGCCCGGCCCGGCAGAGTTGGAAGAGTACCGGGTGCTGGTGACCGGTCTGCTGCAGGCGGTTGCCGCCGAGGAAATAAAACGCGGCAATCTGGATGCACGTTATGCCGAGATCTATCAGCACCTGGTCTTAGCCTCCGGCCTGGTCGAGAGCTGCTGGCGACAGTTTGTGCGTGACGGCGGCCAGGTTTCCTTTCTGCGTTCCCAGGCCGGCAGCATCGGACTCATGCAGGTCAACCAGCATGTCTGGCGCGGTTTCTACGATCTCGAACGCCTGCGTTGGGAGGTGGCCTATAACGCTCAGGCCGGGGCGCAGATTCTCATGCGCTATCTGAAACAGTATGGCATCGCGGTGGCGGAGAAGAACAACGAGCCGAACCAGGCGCCGCGCGCCACCTATTCGGTGTACAATGCCGGGCCGCGCGCCGCGCGCCGTTTCATGAACCCGGACAGTGCGCCGCGCGAAAAAAGAGTCGATGGCCGGCTCTGGGACATCTATCAGGGGATTGCCGCCGGCGGCACCGTTGACCTGACTACCTGCCGGGCCGTCCTGCCGGCTCGCTAGACGGCGGGAGCCCGGCGGGTTCCTGCGGAGGTGTTCTATCACATTGTCCGCGGGGCGGGGAATGATCCTGCCCGATATTTCGGTTCTACGGTTGATATGAAGGAGTCGTTGTGATGCGAGCGGCGGGAATACCGGCTGGAGGTGGACGGATCAGCCTGGATCAATCCGATTGGGGGTAAGGTCAATGAATATCAAGAACAGGACGTTTTTTCTTGTCAGCCTGATTATTATACTCCTCTCCGGCTTTTATCTCTATGAGGGAATAAGCCAGTACAATAAAGAGATTGATAATGCAATTCATGCCGAAGAAACCGTTATCGACGATATTACGAGAGACATCAACGCGTACTCCTTTCATCCGTATTTGTTCAAGATCAGGCATTTTATCGCAACAAACGAGAAGATCAGGCAGGCCTTTGCCGATAGGGACAGGGCGCGGCTCTACGAACTCGCGTTGCCGATGTATAGGTATCTGCAGGACGAAAACAACTATTTCCATGCCATGGACTTCAATCTGCCCGATGGCACGGTTTTTTTGCGGGTCCAGAAACCGGAATTGTATGGCGACGATATCAGTCAATCACGGCCGATTGTTGTCGCTGTCCATCAGCAGAAAGAACAGCTCTCCGGTTTTGATATCGGCAAGCATGGGGCTATCTTCTGGGTCACCGAACCGATCCGTTACCAGGGGGAATATGTCGGCGCAGTAGAGTTCGGCATCGAAGTGCAACAGCTGCAAAAGGCACTGGAAGAAAGATTCAAGAGGGATGTGGCCACCATTATCAAGGCGAATCAGTGGCAGAAGGCGACCTTCGCCAGCGCGGGGTTTCGCAATTTCGGCGATTATATCCTGCTGACCCACGGCGAATCGGTTTTTGAGCATATCCCTGCTGGGTTTGATTTTGATGTTGGCGATCAACGGCTTGTCATCGATGGCAAGGAGAATATTCTTCATGCCTGTTCAATATTGAAGGATCATCAAGGTGGCGTGATCGGCAGGGTTCTCGTCCTCCAGGACATTTCCGGGGAATTGCTCAAGAAGAATGTCTTCATCAAGAGTGCCCTGCTGCTAACCGGTCTGCTGCTGATCGTTTCTTTTGTTGTTCTCTATCTCAGCTTCGGCAGCCTGATCGGTCGCCTTGAGGTCTATGCCCTGGAGAACCAACAGGCCAAGGACGCGCTGCAGGCGGCCCATGATGAACTGGAGCAACGGGTCGAACAGCGGACCACCGAACTGGCCGCGGCTAATATCGCCTTGAAACAGGAGATCATTGATCGGACTCAAGCCGAAAATAAAATAAACGAGCAGTGGGCATTTCTGCAGAATATCATCGAATCACTTACCCATCCTTTTTATGTAATCGACGCTCAAAGTTACGAGATAGTTTTAGCCAACAAGGCCGCCTGTGCCTTGCAGGGTGGCCAGACATTTGCAGGGCTGACCTGTTACGGTATGACCCACAACCAAACAGAGCCCTGTTCGGGCCAGGAGCATCCCTGTCCGTTGCAGGAGGTCAAAAGGCAGAGGGTGCCGGTCATTGTTGAGCACACTCATATGGATCAGGACGGTGACCCGCGTACTTTTGAGATTTATGCCTATCCGATCTTTGGCCAACATGGCGAGATCCGCCAGGTTATCGAATACGACATTGATGTCACCGGTCGGAAAGAATCCGAGAAGGAAAGGGAGGCGCTCTGGGGCCAGCTTGTCCATGCTCAGAAGCTGGAGGCGGTGGGGATTCTTGCCGGCGGTGTTGCGCATGACTTTAACAATGTTCTGACCACTATCCTCGGTTACAGCCAGATTATTGCCATGAAGCTCCCTGAAGGTGATCCTACAAGGGAGATGGTCGAGGAAATCCACAGTGCCGGCGAGAGGGCGGCGGGACTGACCCGGCAATTGCTGGCTTTCAGCAGCAAACAGGTCATGGAAATGCGGATCGTCAACCTGAACATGGTTGTCGAGGACATGGCCAAGATGCTTGGTCGGCTGATTGGCGAAAATATTGTCATGAGTATCCTGCCCGCAAAAAGAATTGGGAACATCAAGGCGGATGTCGGTCAGATTGAACAGATTCTCATGAA
>MGTE01000119.1:39709-48379 GCA_001799275.1 Deltaproteobacteria bacterium RIFOXYD12_FULL_57_12 | reverse complement strand
CGAGCTTTTTCTTGATGAGGACTACGCAAGAAGACACAGCGACGTGACCACGGGGACCTATGCCGTATTGACCGTAACCGATAACGGGGCAGGGATGTCTCAAGAAATTCAGGAGAAAATTTTTGATCCCTTCTTCACCACCAAGGAACACGGGAAGGGCACAGGGCTTGGCCTAGCCACGGTTTACGGTATTGTCAAACAGCACTACGGCCATATATACGTTTACAGCGAACCGGGCAGAGGTACGACATTCAAGATCTATTTTCCGCTGATCAGCGAGCCTGTCGAAGAGACGGATTCGAAACGGACAAGAACCATGCCTCGAGGGTCTGAGCGGATATTGGTGGTGGACGACGATTCGGCTATTCGGCGACTGGTCTGTGATACCCTGGAACCATTGGGATACGAAACAATTGAGGCGGAAAGCGGGGCAGACGCCTTGAAGCAGTACGGCAACAGCGATGAAAAGATAGACCTGGTGTTAAGTGACTTGATCATGCCGGGGATCAACGGCCGGGAATTTATCAAGGCCCTGGCAGAGATCCGTCCCGGCATCAAGGCAATCCTCATGTCGGGCTATACGGACAATGTTGTAGTGCACCAGGGTGTTCTGGACCCCGGGATTATATTCCTCAACAAGCCGCTGCTGCCCATTGCTCTGGCAAATAAAATTCGTGCCGTCCTTGACGGTTCCGGGAAAACGTCGGCAGGGTAGTGGCTCCGCTGATCAGGATAAGATGAAAAACGAGGTTGAGGTCAGCCGCCTTTGCCGTTGCGGCCATATACAATCACCATCGGTTGGTTGCACTGATTCGCGACATCATCGGCCAGGGAGCCGAACAATTTACCGGGCAGGGTGAATCCTTCGGCGCCGGCCATGAGAATGAGGTCGTGCTGGGCGGATTCCCGAGTGATTGTCTCCATGCGCGCCTCGGTGGCGATTGCCAGGCAGCGAACAAACGGCAGGTTGTTGGCCGCCGCCCAGTTCTGCAGGCGTCTTTCCTGCTCGGTGATTTCTTCCTGGGTAGTGTCCGGCGGCAGCAGCCGCAACAGGCTGACCCGGTGGGTGCCGATCATGGCCAGCGAACAGAGCATTGCCTGAATTGTTTCAAGATGGCGGGAATGGATGATCGGCACCAGAATCCGCTCGGTATGCAGGATGCCGATCAGTCGGACAAGCACTACCTGGCATGGCGCCTTGTTCACCACCTCTTCCACGACGTTCTTGAACTCCTGTGGGGTGTGGCGGAGGGGGTAGCCAAGAACCAGGGCAAGGGCTTCGTGATCGCGGGCGATTTCGACCAGACCGTCCGCCACCCGGTCGGCGACGACGGCGGCGGCCTGCAATTGATATCCCATGGCCTGAACTTCCAGGCCGGCCTGGATGAAGAGTGGTCCGGACGGAGACGGTTGCGGGGTGTGTTGAGCATCCGTGGTCGATGGAACGATGCTAACGGCCAGGGGTGCGGCCTGTAGAAAATGGGAGAGCAGGGTGGCGAGCCGGGCCAGGCCGGTGACGGTTCTCTCATGCGAGGCGCCGAAGATGACCGTGCCTCTGGGCGGCAGGGTCTGTTGCAGTTTCTCCCAACTCCAGGGCACAAGTTGAACTTCCGTGAGGTCAGCCGGCAGAGGGCATGAGGTCGAGACGGTTTCCGCCGCCGTTTCATTGGCCTTTTGCAGGGAAAATTTTGTGCAGGCCGGGCCGACCAGTTCCGCGAGAAAAACCCCGGCCAGAACGGCTGGCGTCAGGATCTTCCCATAGGCGCTGATGTCCGGGTCACTGCTGACGAGAAAGATGAGGCCGATGGCGATGCCGGCCTGGGGCACGAGCGCCGGCCCCAGATAGCGACGCAGGGCATCTGGTGCCCCGACAAGCCGGCCGCTGAGCATCGAGCCGCCGATTTTGCCGACCCCGCGCAGGAAAAAATAGAAAAGGCCAATCCAGCCGCCCACCACCAGGGATTGCGGTTCGAGATGCGCCCCGGCCAAGGTGAAGAACAGGAGCAGAATTGGCGGTTCAAACGTGTTGAACACCCTGAACAGGCGGACATCTCTACGGTCGCGATTGACAATGGTGAAGCCGACCGACATGCCGACGAGCAGTGGTGAGATGTCCAGAAAACGGGCCAGTTCGCCGCTGAGCAGCAGCAGGGCGAGCCCGGCGATCAGCATTTCGGCCCGGTTGCGCAGGCGGTGCATGAGTTCGTCAATGAGCAGGCCGGTGATAATGCCGATCGCCGAGGAGAGAACAAGTACCAGGAGGCTGTGCAGAATGGCGCCGGCAAAGGAGCCGGACATCGGACCCGCCATGTGTCGGGCAATGGCCCTGGAAATCCCGAACAGCATGATCGCCATGCCGTTGTTGACCGCCACGGCCTGCAGAAGTGTGGTGGTCAGCGGCCCGACCGCCCTTGTTTCCCGAATAACCAGCAAGGTGGAGCCGGGCGCCGTGGCAATGGACACGGTGCCGAACAGCAGGGCGACCGCCAGGTAGTCTTTACCCGTCAGATATTCGTTTTCGAAATTTAGAAGGTGGAAGAGAAGAAGCATCCCGCAGACAACGCAGAGCAGCGTCCCCAGTATCTCACCCAGGCTGAAGGCGGTCAACAGCCTGAAGTTTTTGCGCAGCCGCTTTATTTCCAGATGCTCGCCGATGCCCAAGGCGATCAGCATCAGGGCGATCTGGGTGAAGTGATCCAGGCGGTTGCCCAGAAGATCGCTGCTGATCAGGTTGAAGCCGGCCGGCCCCAGCAGGAATCCGGCGCAGATATAACCTGTTACCGAGGGCAGGCGCAGCAGTTGGCCGAGTTTTGCCATGGCAAAGCCGACGGTAAGCAGGATGGCAAGGGCGAGAGTCGGTTCCAGCATGGCATGTCTCAAAAGGATGAATGGATGCGAGGCATGACCCTATGTTTTCTTGAAATATTTGGTGTTTTTTAGTACCTTAGAAATAATATTCTGCGCGTTTTTGGCAGAAAATTATTTCGTGAAGGTACTTATCCCGTTTATCGGGGTTATGACCATCAGGATGATACCCGAAAAAATGTAAAATAAACACCCTGCACCGTGCCGCCACGCGGTCATGAATCGCCGCGATGTTGTGTGCGTACATGGACAATTGCATGCGGGCCGCCTCCCAACTGCGCAGGACTCCATTGTCGCTCCAGTTTATTGTTCTGTCAAACAAATCAGGTGTCGATGTATAGCGAGTTTGTGGTTGACAGTCGCGGTTATTTCCTGGTATCTCAGGTCTGAATCGATAGACACGCGGGGCAGGCCATGGGCTGCCCCGTTTTTGCGCCTTGCAGTTGAGGCGTGTACATCTCCCTCGTCTGGCTCTTATGCAAACGGCAAAGAAACCAAAGCCGCGGGCTGCCGACAGCAACCGGTTTCCGGCGCCGGACCCGAAAAAACCCTACGTCTATCCGGGGACCGACGTGCTGATCAACAAGTTCGGCATCCGCAACGACATGGTTCTGGAGCGGGTAGCAGCCACGGTTGCGGGATTGCGGGTCGAGATGCTCAAAAGCTTCCAACCGCTTGACGGCGACTTTGATCTCAAGCACCTGCGCGCCATCCACCGCTATCTTTTTCAGGATGTCTTCCCCTGGGCCGGGCAACTGCGCATGGTGGAGACGGTCAAGGGCGGCCAGGATTTCGAGGCGCACACCGCCATTGTCCCCAAGGCCCGCGCCCTTTTTGTCCAACTGCGCGAGGAAAATTTCCTGCAGGGCCTTGACCTGGAACCTTTCATCGAGCGGCTTGTCTACTATTACGCCGAGCTCAACCGGATTCACGTGTTCCGCGACGGCAACGGCCGGGCGCAGCGCACCTTTTTTGAACTGCTTGCCGCCCGGGCCGAGTATCACCTCGATTTCGCCAAGGCAACCAAGCGGGAAAACAACGCGGCCAGCCATGCCGCCTATGCCGGGGATTTCGAGCCGCTCAGGGCGATGTTTAGGGATATTGTTTTCAAAAGTGCGACGGTTTGCTGACCCTGTCGGAGCGACTGCCATGATTGACGAAAAGCTTATCTTTATCGGCGGCTGCATGCGCAGCGGCACGACCATCCTGCATCGTGTGCTCTGTGCGTCCCACGAGTCGCATCCGTATATAACCGAAAGCTGGTATCTGATTGATCAACTCAGAATTTACCGGTGGTGCCTGCAACGGTACGATGTCCGGCATAAGGACTACTTCGGGGAGCGGGCCATTTTCGACGAGTTTACCCGGAATATTCTCCGGAATTATTTTTTCGTGACCCGCGTCCGCTATGCGCCGGCCACGGCCCTGGTTTTGAAGAATCCCGAGGTAACGTCGCAGTTTCCCCTGCTGGGCAACTGGTTCAAGGAGGCCCGCTTTGTGATCAACGTCCGCGATCCCCGCGACACAATCACCTCCATTGTCGAGGTTGGCGAACGCCACCGGCAGGATGGGCTGCGCACGCCGCAGACCAGTCTGGGCCGCAACATGCAGAAGTTGAGCAATTTTTATAAAAAATACTACGCCAACCTGTTCTCGCCGGCTGGCCGCCAGATCAAGGACCGGATGATCTTTGTCCGCTATGAGGATATCATGACCGAGACCGAGAAGACCGTGCAGCGGCTCGGCGATTTCTGCGGGCTTAGTTTTGACATGGAATTGCTGCGCCATTTCGGCTCGCAACAGGAAAGCTCGTTGAATCTGGACGCGGAGGTCCGGGCCAGGGATCCGCTCAGCGCGGCGTTCTGGTCCGATCTCTACACCAAGGATCTGTCCGCCAGCCGGATCGGCCGCCACCGGGATGTTCTGACCCCGGAGGAGATCCGGGAAATTGAGACGCACTGCGCCGATTTCAACAAGGTCGTTCCTTACTGGTAAGGCCGGGGCGGTGCATAGCCGCTGGGCTGCTGCATATGGAAAAGAAACCCGTCAGACGATCCGCCAATACATTTCCCGCGCCGGACCCGGCCAAGCCTTATGTCTATCCGGGGACCGAGGTGCTGATCAACAAGTTCGGCATCCGCAACGGCCCTGCCCTAGAGCGCGTGGCCGCGACGCTTTCAATGTTGCGGGCCGACATGTTTCGGGCGCGGCCGCGGCCCGGCGCGTTTGATCTCGAACACCTGTGCGCCATCCACGAATATCTTTTTCAGGATGTTTTGCCCTGGGCCGGGCAGCTGCGCCTGGTCGACACGGAAAAAAACGGCTCACTGTTTGCGCCGGCTGCGGAAATCGCCGCCCGGTCTCGTGCGGTTTTCGCGCTTCTTGAAAAGGAGGATTTTCTCCAGGGATTGGGGCGTGTGGCCTTTATCGAGAAGTTTGCCTATTATTTCGCCGAGGTGAGTCGGCTGCGCATCTTCCGAGAGGGTAACGGCCTGGCCCAGCGGTTATTCTTCGAGCAGCTTGCCATTGGTACGGTTTTCCGGCTTGATTTTGCCAAGGTGGCCAAATCCGCTCTGCATGCCGCTATTCATGCGGCAAATAACGGCGACCTCGAACTCCTCATGGCGCTGTTCGAGCAGGTCGTCTCCGATGTCGGAGATGTGTGGGAGCCCGGTGAAATAACCTGCAGCCCGGTTTGAGGCAAAGGGACTGCCTCAGCCCCGGTGGAACCATTTTTTGACGTCGGCAATGGAAAATGCCTTATAGGTCGGTCGGCCGTGCGGGCAGTGCGAAAAGGCGTCACTTTCCCGCATCTGGGCTATGAGCGCAACCATCTCCTGCTCCTCCAGCCGGTGGCCGGCCTTGATCGCCGCCTTGCAGGCGAGCCCCGCCAGGATCTCCTCTATGCGGGCCGCCGATCCCCTTGTTTTGCCGCTTTCCTCGTGGAACTGTTCAAGCACTCCTGCGACGATTTCTCCTGGTGACAGATGACCGAGCAGGGCCGGTACTGCCTTGAGCACAAAACTCTGGCCGCCGAACTCCTCGATGACCAGTCCGAGCCGCTCGATTTCATCGCGGTATTTTTGCAGCACCTCGATCTGGCTGGCGCTCAACTCCAGCATCTGGGAAAAGAGTAACGCCTGGCTGGCGAGCTGGCAATTGGCCAACTGTTTCTTGAGGTCTTCAAAGAGAAGGCGCTCATGCGCGGCGTGTTGGTCAATGACCACGAGCCCGTCCGGGCCTTCGCAGAGCAGGTAGAGGTTAAGCAACTGGCCGATTGGCCGGAGGGTGGGGGCCGGTGCTGGCGTGGCCGAATGGCAATCGAGTGGTGCGGCCGGCATCTCGGCGATAGCTTCGTCGGCACTGGCAGCAGCATCTGTCTGAATAATCCGGCCGGCGCCGGTTGCAAAGGCGAGTGGCTCTTCCCCGGTTGCCACCAGGGGGCGGGGTGTGGCAAGCGGCAGGGGATAGGGCCGGGCCGTTGGTTGTTCTTGCAGCGGCGATTGGCGCATGGCAGGCGGATTGTTATCTTTCCCGGATTGCGGCGTGGCCGCTGGTGGACCAAACAAGGAAAATTTCAGGTCGTGCTGGTAATCGGCCATGGCCTGCCGTACCGCCTGGGCGACCTGGCCATGGATGGCCTCTGAGTTGCGGAAACGGATCTCCTGCTTGGCAGGGTGGACGTTGACATCAACGAGAGCCGGCGGCAGGGTCAGGAAGAGGGCGCCGGCCGGGGCCATGCCCTTCATCAGGTAACCGGTCAGCCCTTCGCCGACCGCGTGGCCAAGCATCCGGTCCCGGATCGCCCGGCCGTTGACAAAGAGCCTGAGCCTGCCCGCGGAACTACCGGTCTCGTCCGGCAGCAGAAGCCAGCCGGAGACCGCGACGGGGGAATCCGCGGTCGTTTCTCCCTGGTGCTCGATCCTGACGAGGCGGCCGGACGACTGCCGCCTGCCGTTGATTTTGCCGAGGCGGCTTTCCAGGGTGTCGGTCTCGGCCGGCAGGCTGAGAACCGGCTGGCCGTCCACCGTATAGGTCAGGCCGAGGCGGTGGTTGGCCAGGCTGTAATTTTTAACCACCTCCTCGATGTGGGCCAGTTCGGTCCGGCTGCTTTTCAGGAATTTTTTTCTGGCCGGCAAATTGCCGAACAGATTGCGCATCTCCATGACCGTGCCTTGGCGGCAGCCGGTTTCATGGATCTTGGCGATCCGGCCGTACTGCACCTCGACCCGGGTGCCCAGTTCGGCCTGCCGTGGCCGGGAGATGATGGAGAGCCTGGATACCGAGGCAATGCTGGGGATGGCCTCGCCCCTGAATCCCAGGGTGCGGATGGTGCTAAGCTGTTCTTCGCCTTTGCCTTCCTGCAGTTTGCTGGTGGCGTGGCGTTCGAGGCAGAGGAGGGTGTCGTCCTGGTCCATGCCGTCGCCATCGTCAATCACCCGGATCAGGCGGGTGCCGTCGCCCTCCACCTCGATCACCACCTGCTGCGCCCCGGCGTCGATGGCGTTTTCAAGGAATTCCTTGACCACCGAGGCGGGCCGTTCGATGACCTCGCCGGCCGCGATCTGGTTGGCAAGATGTTCCGAAAGAACTCTGATCTTTGACAAGGCGAACTCCGGAAGAATTACGTTTTCAGGTCTGGTGCTTCGTGTTACAAAAGTAATCGTTCAGCAGCACCCCATCTGCTTTGTCATCGGCCCGTTTACGTAGCACCAGTACAGTTCGCAGGCCTCTTTCGCGCATCTGGGGCACTGCTGAACGCTTACAATGCCGGTGGTTATTGGCCCTTTTAGCTCACACGGTGAACGGTTACTTACAATAGGGGGCGGCGTCGGGAGTGATTCCGGGAAACCAGGATGCCGGCCGCAGCAAGGGAACTCTACCATTGATCAAGCAGTAAAACAACCTGAAGACAGGAAGTAATGGCCATCGATTCCGACAACAGACCGACAACGCGTAACAAGGCGCCCGCGCCGCGGACCACGCCCCGGCAGACCGGCAGCAGGGTCTGGACGCATGTCCAGTTGAACCGTTTTTTGCTCGGTATCGCGGTTCTGCTCTCCGCCTTTATCGGTCTGGTGCTTTTCCTGTTCGTGCTGCTCGATCTGCCCGATCTCAGAACGGTTGCCGCCTACCGGCCGAACATGACCAGCCTGGTGCTTGACCGGCACGGCCAGGTGGTCGAGCGTTTTTTCGAGGAGAATCGGCTGGTCGTGCCCCTGCGGGAGATGCCACCCCTTTTGCCCAAGGCCTTTGTGGCGGCCGAGGATGCCCGTTTCTACCAGCATCCTGGCGTGGATGCCTGGTCGGTTTTCCGGGCGCTGTTGCACAATATCCGGGCCGGCGCCCGGGCTCAGGGCGGCAGCACCATCACCCAGCAGGTGACCCGTGACCTTTTACTTACCCGCAAGAAGCTTTACACCCGCAAGCTCAAGGAGGCGATTCTTGCCTACCGGCTAGATGCCAATCTCAGCAAGGACGATATCCTCCATATCTATCTGAACCAGATCTATCTCGGGGAGCAGGCCTTCGGGGTGGCGGCGGCGGCCGAGACCTACTTCGGCAAGAAGATCGGCGAGCTGGACCTGGCCGAAATCGCGGTCCTGGCCGGTCTGCCCCAGGCGCCGAGCCGCTATTCTCCCTTTAAGAATATGGCCTTGGCGAAAAAAAGGCAGGCGTATGTCTTAAACCGCATGGCTGAAGACGGCTACATCAGCGCGGTTGCGGCCCAACAGGCCTATGCCCGGTCCCTGCGTCTGGCCGCGCCGGATCGCATCGAGGTTAATGGTTATTTTGTTCAGCAGA
>MGTE01000119.1:38251-39686 GCA_001799275.1 Deltaproteobacteria bacterium RIFOXYD12_FULL_57_12 | reverse complement strand
TTCCCGGCTGCAGGCCGCGGCAGCCGCCGTACTTGCCGAGGGGCTTACGGCGCGGTCTGAGCCTGGCCGCGGTGACCAGCAACGGCAGGGTGCCCTTCTTGCCATGGAAACCGGTACCGGCCGCGTGCGGGCAGTAACCGGCGGCCGAAGCTTTGCGGCAAGCCAGTTCGACCGGGCCATCCAGGCCCGGCGGCAGCCAGGTTCGGCAATGAAGCCGTTTGTCTATGCGGCGGCGCTGGAAAGCGGCCTTACACCCGAGACAATCATTGAGGATAGCCCGCTCACTCTGCCGGGGCAGGGGAATGGCCAAGCCTGGGAACCGCGGAATTTCGACGGCCGATTCCGCGGGCCCATGACCCTGCGCGAGGCCCTGGTCCAGTCAAATAACATCGTCACCATCAAGCTCCTGCAGCAGGTGGGCATTGGCCGGGTAGTGGCGCTCGCCAAACGGTGCGGCATCAGCTCGCCGCTTAGCGCCGACCTTTCCCTGGCCCTTGGCTCCTCCGGCCTTTCCCTGCTTGAACTGACCGCGGCCTACGCGGTTTTTGCCAATGACGGCCGTTATCTGGCGCCGGTTTTCGTCGACAAAGTTGTGGACCGCGATGGCGTCGTTCTTGAGGAAAACCGACCGCGCGCCCGCACGGCAATCAGCGTTGCCGCGGCCCGGCAGATTTCCCGGCTCCTGGCCGAGGTGATCACCAACGGGACCGGCCGGGAGGCCGGCGGCCTGCCCGTGGCAGCCAGCGGCAAGACCGGCACTACCGACGACAACATTGATGCCTGGTTCGTTGGTTACACGCCCGGTTTGGCTGTCGGGGTCTGGATCGGCTACGACCGCCAGAAAAGCATGGGCCAGGAGGCCACCGGTGGCCATGTGGCGGCGCCGATCTGGCGGGAGTTCATGCGACGGGCGATCAGGAATTGACGAAAGGTGGCCGGTCTGTCATATTGCCAGTCAGAATTGATCGGATAGGTTGTGTCGATACTTGATGTCCAGGAAACAGGCCGCTCTGCCAGGCAATGCTGTTGGCTTAAGGAAACAATCTCTTGCGATCTAACAGCGAATATCGAATATCGAACAAGAAACCGCAGAATGATGAAGTAGTTAACCTTCGACATTCGATATTCCTTAACGTCCAAGGAAGGGCTAATGCTGCGGGAGCCAGGGATGGCGGGAGTGGCGTTCGATATTCTGCGGTTCAATAATACAAAATTCGCTCAAATCAAACGGCATTGGTCTGCCAGGTGGCCGGCAGGGGAAGAAAATGGATATCCACCACTTGAAAATTTTTGCCGCGGTCTTTCGGCATCGCAGTTTTACCCGGGCTTCGGCCGTGCTCAACATCAGTCAGCCCACCATCAGCGAGCATATCAAGAACCTGGAGGCGGAGTTGAACTGCAGCCTTTTTGACCGGCTGGGCCGGTCGATTCTGCC
>MGTE01000119.1:35453-38239 GCA_001799275.1 Deltaproteobacteria bacterium RIFOXYD12_FULL_57_12 | reverse complement strand
TGGCAAGCTGCGGGAGGAAATGGCCGCCGCCACCGTTCAGGTTCGGGGTGAACTGGTCATTGGCGCCAGCACCATCCCGGGCACCTATATCCTGCCCCGGCTGGCTGCCGCCTTTAAGAATAAACACCCGAACATCTCCTTTACCATTCTCATCGAGGATTCCAGACAGATCACCGACAAGGTGCTCAACCATGAGATTCTGCTCGGCATTGTCGGCGCTCGGATGGAGTCCGGCAGTCTGGAGTATCAACCGCTGGTCGAGGACGAAATGGTGCTGGCCGCCCCGCCCGGCCTTGTTTCTCAAAAGACGGTTCAGGCGGCCGATTTGCTGACCATGCCCTTTCTTCTCCGGGAAGAGGGGTCCGGCACCCGGCGGATCATGGAAGGTTTCCTGGCCGCGCAACAGATCGAGGTCGGCCAACTGCAGATCGTGGCGGTGCTTGGCTCCACCGCCTCGGTAAAGGAGGCCATGCGGGCCGGCTTGGGCGTTTCAGTGCTCTCGCGGTTGGCCATTGTCGATGACCTGGCGAGCGGCCAGCTGGTGGAGATCCCGATTAAGGGGATGCGGATGCGACGGGATTTTTATCTGATCTTCCACCGGAAACGCACGCTGCCCGTGCTCTATCAGGCGTTTTTTGAAAGCCTTCGGCAGGCGTGCGGGGGAGAATGATCGGTCAGGGGCCGGGCAATGTCGTTGACGTAAGGAAATAATCTATGGCGATTTAACAGCGAATATCGAATATCGAACAAGAAACCGCAGAATGATGAAGTGGTTAACCTTCGACATTCCTTGACGTCCAGGGAAGGGCTAATGCCGCGGGAGCCAGGAATGGCGGGAGCGGCGTTCGATATTCTGCGGTTCAAAAACACAAAATTCGCTTTAGACAAAGGCATTGAAGGGCAGGGGGGCGTCATCGCTTGGGTCGGCCGCCGGATTTCGCGTCCGGCGCCGGTCCGACCCGTTCACGCCGCTTGCGTTCTCGGAAGAAAAGCCTAAGCGGCGCTTTATCCAGTTTGAGGTTCTTCCGGAAAAAGTTTGTCAGGTAGCGCTGGTAGGAGAAATGGAGGTCCTTGGGATAGTTGGCCACCAGGGCAAAGGTGGGCGGCCGGCTGGTAAGCTGGGTGGTGAAGTAGAATTTCAGCCGCTTGCCGCGGGACATGGCGGGCGGGTGGGCGGCGGTAGCCTCCTGCAGCAGCAGGTTGAGGCGGTTGGTTGGAAAGGTGCTCGTGTACTGCCGGAACACCGACTTGATCACCGGAAAAATCCGCTTGATACCGGCGCCGGTCAGGGCGGAGATGGTCAGGACCGGGGCATATTCCACAAAGATCGTGGCCCTGGCTACCTCTTCAAGCAGCTGTTTCTGGCGTTTGGTATCGCCCTTGAGCAGATCCCATTTGTTGATAAGCAGCATGCAGGCCCGGCCTTCGTCCAGGGCATAGCCGATCACCTTGGTGTCCTGCTCGGTGATGCCCTCGCCGGCATCGATCAGGATGAGGACGATGTCACAGCGGTCCAGGGTGGCCAGCGCCCGGATCACGCTGAATTTTTCAATTTTTTCCTGGACCTTGCCCTTGCGGCGGATGCCGGCGGTGTCGATCAGCAGGTAGTCCTGGCCGTCGAGGGTGAGTAAGGTGTCCACCGCGTCTCGGGTGGTGCCGGGGATTTCAGAAACCAGCATGCGCTCCTCGCCCAGCAGCCGGTTGACCAGGGATGACTTGCCGACATTGGGCCGGCCAAAGCAGGCCAGACGGATAATGTCCGCTGGCGCGGCATCTGGGGTAGGGGCGGGCCGCAATCTGTCGTGCAGGTCTTCCAGCAGGGTCGGGATGCCGTAGCCGTGCTCGGCCGCCACCGGCCACAGTCTTTCCACCCCCAGTTCGTAGAACTGCGGCAGCAGGCTTTGCTCCAGTTCGGGGCCATCCACTTTGTTGACCAGAAAATAGGTGGGCTTGTCGGTTCGGCGCAGCAGGCCGGCGATTTCCAGGTCGGTCGGCGTCAGACCTTCCCGGGCGTCAAGCAGCAGGAAGAGAATGTCCGCCTCCTGAATCGCCTGCATGGTCTGTTCGCGGATGCGGCCGGCCATGGTGTTTTCGGCCGCGGCCTCCAGGCCGCCGGTGTCCACGAGGATGAAGACGCGGTCCACCAGATGCACCCGTTCGTAGTGCCGGTCCCGGGTGACGCCGGGCGTCGGGTCGACAATGGCCCGCCGGGAACGGGTGATACGGTTGAATAAGGTGGATTTGCCGACATTGGGCCGGCCGATCAGGGCGACGATGGGGGTGGCCGGGCTCTGCTCCGGGGTCTGGTCTGTCATGTGTGATCCTGTGGTATTGGGGGGCAGAAGTCAGGATTCAGGAGTCAGAATTCAGAATGCTCCGTGAATACGCCTCCAGTTTTCTCATTCTGACGACTGGCTTCTCAATGGCGTTGACTTAACGAAAAAATCTAATGCGATCTAACAGCGAATATCGAATATCGAACAAGAAACCGCTGAATGATGAAGTAGTTAAACTTCGACATTCGACATTCCTTGTTCGATATTCTGCGGTTCAAAAACACAGAATTCGCTTAACTTAACGGCATCGCCTGGCTTCTGGATTCTGACTCCTGTACTCCATAAGCCTGAGGCAGTCGGCAACAAGTTTACGCAGACAAGGATAGTCGGCGCCGGCCGGCAATGCAAGCTGTTCGTGGAGGCTGGCGAGTGCCGGTCGGAGAAAGGCGTGGAAGAATTTTTTCTGCTTTTCCCGGTACAGAAAGGCAAAGGCGCCGATGATCTGTAGGT
>MGTE01000119.1:32095-35443 GCA_001799275.1 Deltaproteobacteria bacterium RIFOXYD12_FULL_57_12 | reverse complement strand
GGCGAGCCGGTAATAACCCTGCAGGAAGGCCGGGCGGTCCAACGGCAGGAGCGGCGTCAGACAATCGAGATAGTGCTCCAGCAGCTCGGCCTGCAGAGTCCGGGGCAGACCGGCATAGGGGTCAAGCAGCAACGAGGCCAGGTCATAGGCTAATGGTCCGAGCCGGCCGCCCTGAAAATCAATGACCCGCAGCCGGCCCTGGTGCAGCATCAGGTTGCGCGACTGGAAGTCCCGGTGCAGAAAATAGTCGGCGGGTTCGGCCGCGGCCTGTTCGGCCAGGGCCTCGAATTCCTCGGTCACCGCATCCTCTATTTTGTCGATGCCCAGGTAGTTCTGGCAGAAGGCCCGGACAAAATAGCCGGACTCGCGGCTGAGCATGAGCTGCCGGTCGTAGCGGGGCGTGTCCCAGCACCAGGCCGGCTCGAAATCCCGGCCGCCGGCCACCTGCATGTGGGCAAGCAGTGCCACCGCCTGCCGGTAAAGGGTCAGCCGTTCAGCCGGCGTGGCTCGGCCGGCGGCCTCATGGAGCAGAGTGTCTCCCAGGTCTTCGCAGAGCAAGAGCCCGCTTTCCTGGTCAAAGGCGTGAATTATGGGCACCGGCACATCGCGCGCGGCCAGGTGGCGGCCGATTGCTACGGCGGCCCGGGCCTCGGCCAGGCCTTGGGTGCCGGCGGCCGGCTGCACCGCCACCAGGGTGGAATTATCGGCCAGCCGCAGGCGATAAAAGCGCCGGTCCGAGCCGTCGCCGGCCAGCGGTTCAACCTGCCGGCACTGTTGCGGGTCGGCATTCATGTTTCGCAGGCAGCCGGCAACTGTTGCCCTGAGGTGTTCGGGGATCAATTTTTTCGACCCTTCCTGGTGGCCGGCGGCAAAGGCACGCCGGTCGGCGGTTTCCTGTTCTCAAGCACCTTTCTGACCGTGGTCGCGATTTCTTCCATGGTGAACGGTTTTATGACGAGATCCCTGATGCCAAGCGCCAAGGCCTGTTCCCGGCTGATCTCCGCGTGGTAGCCGGTGCAGAGAATAATCGGCAGGCCTGGCCTTACCGCCAGAAGTTTTCGCGTCAGTTCCTTGCCGGTCAGACCCGGCATGGTCAGATCGGTGATGACCAGATCGAATTCGCCGGGGTTTTTCCGGAAGGCCTGCAGGGCCTGCGGGCTGCTGACAAAATGCGTGACCCGGTAGCCGAGCACGGTGAGCAGGTGCTGCAGCATGCGGACGATCTCCTCGTCGTCATCCACCACCAGGATCCGTTCGCTGCCGGTCGGGATCGTTTGGCCCTTTGGCGCCTTTGTCGCGCTTTCATGGTCGGACGGCAGCCGTGGCAGGAAGATGTCGAAAATGGTGCCGACGCCCGGCTCGCTGCTCACCTCGATGTGGCCCTCATGGCTGGTGACGATGCCATGGACCACCGCAAGTCCGAAACCAGTGCCCTCGCCTTCCGGCTTGGTGGTGAAATAGGGCTCGAAGATTCTTTCCAGAGTCGATTCGTCCATGCCGCAGCCGGTGTCGCTGACTTGCAGATGCAGGTAGGCTCCCGGCTTCATGCCCTCCGTCTTTCTGAAATCGCCTAGGCCGATCTTTGCATCGGCAAGGCTGATTCGCAGAATGCCACCCTTGCCGCGCATGGCGTAGGCAGCATTGAGGCCGAGGTTCATGAGGATTTGGTGGATCTGGATCGGGTCGGCCAGGGCCATGCCGCTCTCCGGGGAGATGTCCGGCTGGATGTCGATGGTCGACGGCAGGGAGGAGCGTAATAGCCTGAGTACCTCCTTGACCACGATGTGCAGGCGAGTCGGTACCCGTTTTCTTTCGGTCTGCCTCGAGAAGGAGAGAATCTGCTGCACCAGTTCGCGGGCCCGGTTGCCCGCGCTGATCACAGCGGCGATATCCTCCAGCAGCGGGCTGTCCGTTGGCAGGGCGTTTCTGATCAGATCGGCATAACCGAAGATGGGCATCAGGATGTTGTTGAAGTCGTGGGCGATGCCGCCGGCCAGGGCGCCGATGGCCTCCATTTTTTGGGCCTGGCGGAGCTGGGATTCCATCCGTTTTTGGTCGGTTATGTCGCGGGCGATATGGGCGATGTGGGTTATCTTTCCCTGTTCATCGAAGATCGGCGAGGCGGTGACCAGAAAGGTTTTACCAAGGTTCACGTGCTCGATCTCGGCCCGGTGCACGTCCATGTCTTGCAGCGAGGCGGTGATCGGGCAGTCCGGGCAGGGTTCCGCGAGGCCCCGGAACAGCTCGTAGCAGTGGCGGCCGCGCAGGTTTTCCTCAGTGCTGTCGAAGGTCTGGCAGGCGGCCTGGTTGGCGCGGACAATGCGCATGTCGACGTCCTGGATGGTGGCCAGGTCGCCGAGTCCGGCAAAGGTTCTTTCCCACTGTTCCCTGGCCCGGCTGGTTTCCTCCTCGGCCCGCTTGCGTTCGGTGATATCCAGGAAGGTAAGCACCACGCCGTTGATCGCCCCGCCGGTGGTCCGATAGAGGTGTGTTCCCATCAGGAAGAAGAGGCCGTCCCGGCTCGATACCTCCTTGCTGTGCGGTTCCTTGTCCCGTAGCGCCAGGGTCGCTTCCGCTGCCAGATCCACATCCAGCAGGCTGTGGGAAAAATGACTCAGTGGCCGGCCGATATCGGTTGGCGTCAGCGGGATGATCGCCGTGGTCGGCGGCGTGAAGAATCTGACGCGGAACTCTTTATCCAGAAAGATCGTGGCGATTCTGGTGCTGTCGAACAGGTTTTTTAAATCGTCATTGGCCTTGCGCAGTTCCTCGACCCGATTCTGCAGTTCAACATTGACCGTGAGCGCCTCCTCGTTGAGCGACTGCAGTTCCTCCTTCGAGGTCGCCATCTCCTCGTTGGCGGACTCCAGTTCTTCGTTGGCGGACTGCAGTTCTTCGATGGTGGCCAACAACTGTTCCCTGGTGCACTGCAGTTCCTGTTTGAGTCGGGCGGTCTGGTCGCTTGCCTGGCGGGTTTTTTTCTTTGTTGTTTTCCTGCTGGTTTTTTCCGCCCCGGCCAACGGGATCACGCCGTCCAGGCCGGAACTGGTCGCGCGCGGCCATGACGGAAACGACTGTTTGGTCGATTTACGGCGGAAGATCTTCCACTGGCTGTCCAGCAGGGCGAAGTGTTCGTTGAACTGGGCAATGTTTTCCGAGGTGCCAAGGAAAAGCAGGCCGTCCGGTTTCAGGCTGTAGTGAAAGGCCGGCAGCAGTTTTTTTTGCAGGTCTTTTTCAAAGTAGATGAGCAGGTTCCGGCAGCAGAGCAGGTCCAGGTTGATGAACGGCGGGTCCTTGATGATGTTGTGGGTCGTGAAGACCAGCATCTCGCGGATCGTCTTGCTGATC
>MGTE01000119.1:25488-32033 GCA_001799275.1 Deltaproteobacteria bacterium RIFOXYD12_FULL_57_12 | reverse complement strand
CCAGGGCCACTGCGTTCGGATCAATGTCCGTGGCAAAGATCAATGCCGTAGTAAAGAACCGATTGGTGTCCGCCATGATCTCCTGGAGCAGCATGGCAATCGAATAGGCCTCGCAGCCGTTGGCGCAGCCCGGCACCCAGACCCGCAGCGTGGAGCTGCCCGGCGACTCCTGCAGCAGCTTCGGCATAAGCTTTTCCTTGAGCGTCTCAAAGGCCGCCGGGTCCCGGAAGAAGCTGGTGACGCTGATTAAAAGGTCCTTGAATAACGGTTCCGCCTCGTCGGCGTTGTCCTGGAGATGGCGGGCATACTCGGCCAGATCACTGAACTGCAGGGTCCGCATTCTCTTTTCCAGACGCCGGCGGATGGAGGCTTTTTTGTAGAGGGAAAAATCGTGGCCGGTCCGGCTGAGGAGCATGTGCAGTATTTCTTGGAGGGGGGCGGGCGGTTTCGCCATCGTTGCTGCGGGTTTTGCAGCCAGGGAAGAGGGCGCGTGCCGGGCGGACCGCTGAAGCGGATTGTCGCCACCTCGCTTCTTTCCTTCCTTGGTCATGGCATGCCTCGCCGGTGATGGCCCGACTTTTGGCCGCTCGCCGCAGAGTCAGAAAGCTGTTCTGGAAAGTCAACGGGTTGCGGGCACAGCATTTCAGATCATGAGCGAATTTCTGGTAATCTGCTGATGTAAATAATTTTATTTTATGCTTTATTGAGAAAAGCAACAATACTAATTTTCGGGCATGGAGAGCGTTGTCAACGTATCCGTGGGGTTTGTTTGTCCCTGCGGGCTGCGGCCTGCTGTCTGTCAATTTTATGCTGAGGGAGCAAAATTTTTATGTGGGTTTCCCCTGACCGCCGGGAATATGTCAAGGTCGTCCTGCCCGCCGTGGCGGCGGTTCTTTTGTTTGTCGTCGCCATGTTCGGCGTTTTTTTGCCGAATTATCAGCGGAGCCTGCTGGATGACAAGAAGGAGATGATCCGGGAACTGACCATAACCGCCTGGAATGTCCTGGCACTGATGGAACAGAAGGAGGCCCGCGGCGAGCTCGATCGACCGGCCGCCCAGCAGGCCGCCATGGAGCAGATCCGGCAACTGCGGTACGGCGACGAGGGCAAGGACTATTTCTGGATCAACGACATGCGGCCCGTGATGATCATGCATCCCTACCGGACCGATCTGGAGGGCCAGGACCTCTCCGGCTTTGTGGACCCGGCCGGCGGCCATCTGTTCCTTGATTTCGTGGAGACGGTCAAGAAGGCAGACGAGGGGTATGTGCAGTATCTGTGGCAGTGGAAGGATGATTCGAAGAAGATCGTCCCCAAGTTGTCGTTTGTCAAAGGCTTTGCTCCGTGGGGCTGGATCATCGGCACCGGCATCTATCTGGAGGACGTGCGACAGGAGATTCATGGCCTGACCAGGAAACTGCTCCTCAGCACCCTGGGCATCCTGGTGCTGGTCGGCATGCTGACCGTCCTGCTCGTTTCCCAGGCGCTGAAGGCGGCGCAACTGCGGCGGCGGGCCGAGCAGGATCTGCGGGACCATCAAGCCCATCTTGAGAACCTTGTCTTGGCCCGGACCAGTGATCTGAAGCAGGTCAACGAAAAACTGGCCGACGAGGTGGCGGAACGGGTCCAGGCCGAGGAAGCGGTCCGGCGGCAGAACACGTTTCTGCATACGGTCATCGAATCGCTGCCGTACCCTTTTTTCGTGGTCAACACCCGGACCCATGGCATCATCCTTGCCAACTCCGCGGCGGCCCGTCAGGGGCAGGGAGAAGACGTCACCTGCCATGCCCTCACCCATGGCCAGGACCAGCCCTGCGACGGAATCGACTACACCTGCCCCTTGCAGTTTGTCACCCAGACCGGCAAGTCGATGATCTGCGAACATGTGCATCTCGATGAAGCGGGCCGGGAACAGATCATGGAGGTGCATGCCGCCCCCATCTTCGATGATGACGGTCAGGTGGTGCAGATGATCGAATATGCCATCGACATCACGGACCGCAAGCGGGTGGAGGAGGAGCGCGAGGAGTTGATCGTCGATCTGCGGGCGGCGCTTGCGCAGATCAAGACCCTGCGCGGCATTCTGCCCATCTGTTCGTTCTGCAAGCAGATCAGGGATGATAAGGGCTACTGGAACCAGTTGGAGCAATATGTCACCGAGCATTCCGGGGCCGAGTTCAGCCACGGCATCTGCCCGAAATGTCTGAAGGAACACTATCCGGAATTTGTCGAAAAGAATGGCGGCTAGGTTATGGAAAAGGCAGAAACGAATATCGAATATCGAACGCCGCTCCCGCCGTCCCTGGCTCCTGCGGCATTAGCCCATCCTTGGACGTCAAGGAATTTCGAATTATGAAGTTTTGTCTTCTCGGGTTTTGAATGTCTGTTTTTGTCTTTGCAAGGTCTCGGCAGTTCGATTTATACGAACGGCAACATCAATCAGCCGCTCCTCAATATCGAACATTATGTTTTCCTTCGACATTCATTATTCCTTGTTCGATATTCGATATTCTCTTTTAAAACTCGAAGTACGCGGTTTTAGCCAGTTAGGCTGAAGTTGTTTGAAAGTCAGTTCCCGGCGGCGGAGAAACTGGTCGGTCGTCCTACACCATGATCGTGTCATGCAGCACGGCGCCAGCCGGGATGACGGCGTTGTCCCAGACCACAACCCGGCCGAGGGTGGCGTTGTCGCCGATCCGGACGCCGGCCCCGATACTTACCCACTCTTCGAGCCGTACATTTTCCCCGAACACCACATCCGGCGCGTGCTGGAAAGGCCGGTCGGCCGCCGCCGCTGCAAGTTCAGGCCCGGCCGCCACCCTGCCTTGCAGCAGGCCGGCGTGGAGTTCCAGGTAGTCCGGCACCGTGCCCATGTCGGTCCAGAAATGATCGCGGACAACCTCGGCCCGGAGCCGGCCGCCGCGGGCGAGCAGTTCCTGGTAGCGGTCGATGATGTTGTAAAAACCGGAGCCGGGGATCGGCCGTAGGATCTCGGGGTTGAGCACATGGATGCCGGTGAAGGCCAGGAGTTCCAGGCCGGGCGGCGGTGCGGCCTGCTTGCTGAAGCCGTGGATCAGGCCGCGTTCGGCCACCAGCACCGTGTTGAACCGCGGGCAGTCGTGCAGGACTAACGTCGCGTCGCAGCCGCTCGCAAGATGGCGGCGGTAGATGGCGGCCAGGTCCAGATCGTGAAGGATGTCGCCGTTCACCACCAGGAGCGGTTCCGGGGTAAAATGCGGCAGGGCCCGGCGCAGGCCGCCGCCAGTGCCGAGAATCTCTTCCTCCACTTGAAGGATGATCCCGGCCTCGGTTTTGACCGCGGCGCGGATCTGTTCCCTGAGATGGTGGGCATTGACAACGATGGTTGCGCAGCCGGTCCGGCGGAGGCTGGCGATGGTGATGGAGAGCAGGGGCCGGCCGAGGATAGGGAACAACGGCTTGGGCCGGATCAGGGAAAAGGGGCGCAACCTGGTTCCGAAGCCGGCTGCCAGGATCATGGCCTGCATGGAGTTTTGACCCTCAATAGGAAATGGAGCCGTCGGGGTTTTCCCGGGCACCGACCACCACGAGGCCGGCCTTGTCCGCCGCCGCCACCACCGCCTCCTGGTCGAAAAGCAGCGAATGACCCGCCTCCACCGCCAGGACCGCGGCCTTGGCCTCGGCCAGGGTGGCGATCGTGGTCAGGCCGACGGCCGGCAGATCGAAGCGGAAATCCTGGTTCGGTTTTTTCACCTTTACCACCACGGCATTATCCCGGCCCAGGCTGCCGCCGCGGCGGATTGCGGCGTCCGTGCCCTCGATCGCCTCGACCGCCAGCACGGTCCGGTTGCGGACCACCACGCACTGGCCAATGTCCAGTTCGCCCACGGCCCGGGCCATACGCCAGCCAAACCTGATGTCTTCGGCCTGCCCGCGATCCGGTTTTTTTTTGCTGAGAATGCCCTGTGGAAACAGCAGTTCCGGCAGATACTCGGTGGACGGCGCCACCCGGATGCCGTCCTTTTCCAGCTCGCCGGCCACGGCCCGCAGAATGGCGTCGTCCTGGCGCGAATCGATCTTGCCCCAGAGGCTGAGCCCCCTGAGGTCCGGCCGCACGTCCCGGAAGATGTTGACCTTGTTGATGGAACCGAGCAGCACTGTTTCCCTGACCGCTTCCTGTTTGAAATGCTTCAGTATCTTGCCGAGTTGTCCCAGCTTTACCCAGTAGAAGGCATCCACCTCTTGGGCGAGGTCCGGCGAGGTCTCTCCTTCGTGGGCCACTGCCACCACCCGCCGGCCCTGGCGGCGCACGGCTCTGGCAAAAAGCAGCGGCAGCTGGCCGCTGCCGGCGATGATGCCGATTGTCGAAAGGCTGTCAGCCATGGCGTTTTCCTTACTCCTTGTAACTGATCATAGGGGTAGAGTCGCGCGTTTGCGCTCTGCCCCCAACCGTAAGCGATTGCAGGGTGCCGCAGATGCGCGAAAGAGGCCTGCGAGCTATAGCCCGCCTATGTGAGCAGGCCGATGACAAAGCAGGTGCGGTGCCCTGCAATCGCTTACTCCTTGTCGTTGGTGGTGCGGACCACCCCCTGCTTGCTGGTGCGGAAGAAATCCACCAGTCGAGTCACCGGTTCGCAGTTCGGGATTTCCTCAAGGGTCTTTTCCAGGGCCTCCTTGAGCAGCAGGCCGGACGTAAGGAAGATGATCCGGAAGGCCTTATCCAGCAGGCGGATCGTTTCGTTGTCGTAGCCGCACCGTTTCAGCCCTACCTTGTTGATGCCGGAAACCCGTGTCTCCTTGCGGGTGCCGGAGACGATGATGAAGGGGGGCACATCAAGGCTGATGCCGGACATGCCGCCGATATAGCTGTGCTCGCCGATGCGGGTGAACTGATGGACCGCCACCATGCCGCCGAGGATGGCCCGATCATGGATGGTGACATGGCCGGCCAGGGTGGCGGCGTTGGCCAGAATGGCATGGTTGCCGACCACGCAGTCGTGGGCGATGTGCACGTAGCCCATCAGCAGATTGTTGCTGCCGACCGTGGTTTCGTTGCGGTCGGCGGCCGTGCCCCGGTGGATGGAGACGTATTCCCGGATCTGGTTGTTGTCGCCGACTACCAGGGTCGAATCCTCGCCTTTATACTTCAGATCCTGCGGTGGTGCGCCGATCGTGGCAAAGGGGCCGATGACGTTGCCGGCGCCGATACTGCTCGGTCCGCTGATCAGGCAGTGCGATTTGATCTCGGTGTGCGGTCCGATTCGGACCCCTTTCTCGATGATGGTATAGGGGCCAACGGTTACTGATTCGTGGAGTTCGGCGCCGGGATCGATGATGGCGGTCGGATGTATGGTCATAGCAGAGAGCCTTGTCGAATAGTTGGAGAATTTGTTGCATTCATGGGGCATACGGCGCCGGCAGCTCAGGAAAAGGCGGCCATCAGTTCGGCCTCGGCGACCAATTTGTCATCCACCGTGGCCCGGCCCGCCATCTTCCAGATCTTGCCCTTGTGCTTGAGCACGGTCATTGCATAGATAACCTGGTCGCCCGGGATGACAGGTTGCCGGAAACGTACCGCGTCAAGGCCGGCGAAATAGATGAGTTCCTTGCCGATCATCTCCTGTTTGCTCAGATAGGCGAGGATGCCGCCCGCCTGGGCCATGCCCTCAAGCAGCAGGACGCCGGGCATGATCGGCTCGCTCGGGAAATGGCCCTGAAAAAAAGGTTCGTTGATCGTGACGTTTTTTAGCCCCAGGATTTTTGTGCCGAGTTCGATCTCGAGGATGCGGTCCACCATGATGAAGGGATACCGGTGCGGCAGCAGCTTGAGAATTTCTTTGATGTTGATCTGTGCTGGGTTGGCAGTCATGCAAATCCTCCTGTGGGTCATTGCCCGGCAGCGTTATCCTTGCCGGCCAGTTCGGCCACCATTTTTTTCAGCTGGCGCAGTTCGTCGTACAGTTTGGGCAGCATTGCAAAGATCGTGCTCGCCTTTAACCACTGGCGGTGCGGGATGGCCGGGATGCCGGCGACGACCTCGCCTTTTTTGAGGGCGGAGGTGACCCCGGACTTGGCCGCGACCATGGCGCCGTCTTCCAGGCGGATATGGCCCTTGACTCCCACCTGGCCGCCAATCACCACGTTGCGGCCGAGTTCGGCGCTGCCGGCAATGCCCACCTGGGCAACCAGCAGAGTGTTTTCGCCGACCACGACGTTGTGGCCGATCTGCACCATGTTGTCGATCTTGACGCCGCTCTTGATCCAGGTTGTGCCGAACGTGGCGCGATCGACGCAGACGCCGGCGCCGATTTCCACGTCGTCGTCAATCCGGACGATGCCCACATGCGGCCGTTTGACATGGCAGCCGCGTTCGTCGGTGGCATAGCCGAAGCCGTCGCTGCCGATCACCGCGCCGCCGTGGATGATGACCCGGGCGCCGATTCTGCAGTTTGGATAGACCGTGACGTTGGGATGGATGACCGAGTCGTCGCCGATTTCAACGTTGTCGCCAAGCACCGCGCCGGCATGGATGGTGACGCGCTCGCCCAGCCGCACCCGGCTGCCGA
>MGTE01000119.1:20119-25401 GCA_001799275.1 Deltaproteobacteria bacterium RIFOXYD12_FULL_57_12 | reverse complement strand
ATGAGCGGTTTGTCGGCAACAATAACGGCCAGCGGCACGATGACGGCGGCAGCCTGGCTGGCGGCAATCTCCGTTGGCTGTCGGCCCTTGATCGCAAAGGCGATTTCCCCGGGGCCGGCGGTTGCCAGATCGGCCAGACCGTGGATTCGCACCTGCGGGTCGCCTGCCACCTCGCCGCCGACCAGTTCGGCCAGTTCAGCGATTGTTGCGTTTTTTTTCTCCATGGTTGGTCAGTCGTCGTTTCAGGCTGCTAAAATAAAGGGGAAAAACCACAGGAGCGGCCTGTAGCGTGGTTGTCACGGTAGCGGCTAACATAATCGGTTGCGGGGTTCTCTTCAAGCCCCAACTTGCCTCGAGTCTACGGATCAGCGGTACAAGAGCACTTCCTGCCGCAGCCGGTCGAAATCATCCAGACCCGTCTGCCAGGCCGCTTCGAGATCAGCAATGGCTGCTCCCTGCTCCAGGCCGGCGCGGATGGCGGTATCGCCCAGGATAAGATCAAGCGGCAGCCGCGTGAATTCGTATTCGTAGGGCGGTTCCTTGTAGCGCAATTGCTCGGGATAAAGCTGGATGGCGGCCTGCAGCAGAGCAAGACTGGTGCGGTAGGGCCGGAAGGCGGCAGGCTCGGTGACGTGGATATGGAAACCGGCGCAGGTTTGTCCAGCCCATTTGTTGCTGGTCGGCTCAAACATGAGGGGCCGCAGCAGGCAGCCGGGCAGTTCGGCCAGTTGCCGTGCCCTGTCGAGCAGGGGGCCGGGTTCGAAGAACGGGGCGCCGCACAGCTCAAAGGGCAGGGTGGTGCCGCGGCCCTCGGAGATGTTGGTACCCTCCCAGAGGACTTGACCGGGATAGACCAGGGCGGTTTCCGGGGTCGGCATGTTCGGCGACGGAAAGAGCCAGGGCAGGCCGGTGTCACGAAAGAGCATGGAGCGCTGCCAACCCCGCATGGGGATGACCGTAAGCGCGGCGTTAATTCCGAAGCAACGGTTGAAGAGGATGGCCAGTTCGCCCAGGGTCAGCCCGTGGCGCATGGGAATGGGGTAGAGTCCGACAAAGGAGGCGCAGTCCGGCGTCAGCAGGTTGCCTTCCACGGCCAGGCCGCCGATGGGGTTGGGCCGGTCGAGAACCACCACCTGCTTGCCATAAGCGGCGGCCGCCTCCAGGCAGTAGGCCACGGTGTAGATAAAGGTGTAGACCCGGGTGCCTACGTCGTTCAGGTCGATGAGTAAAATATCCAGATGGTCGAACATGGCCTGGTCCGGCTTGCGCAGCGCGCCGTAGAGGCTGAAGACCTTAACACCGGTGGCGGGGTCCACCATGTGGTCCGACTCCACCATGTTGTCCTGCTTTTCGGCAAAAAAACCGTGCTGTGGCGAGAAGATGCAGGTGAGCTGGCCAGGAAATGCCTGGTTGATCAGGTCGCGGCTGTGGCGGAACTTGCGGTCGGTTGAGGCCTGGTTGCACAACAGGCCGAGCCGCTGGCCGGCCAGAAGCTTGGGCGGGTCAAGGATCAGTTGTTCGAGGCCGAGGACCACCATGGCTACCAGGCCATCCGCATTTTGACCCCGCTTTGATGCAGGTATTCCTTGATCTGCTGCACCGTGTAGGTGCCGAAATGGGTCATGGAGGCGATCAGCCCGGCATCGGCGCCGGCATCGGCCAGCACCGCCCGGATATGCTCCGGCGTGCCGGCGCCGCCCGAGGCGATGACCGGGATGGTGACCGCCTCGGAGATCATCCGGGTTAATGTCATCTCATAGCCCTCCTTGGTGCCGTCGGCGTCGATCGAGTTGAGGCATATCTCGCCGGCGCCGAGCCGCTCCGCCTCCCTGGCCCACCAGAGGGCGTCGATTCCCATATGGGTCCGGCCGCCGTTGATAACGATCTCGTAGCCCGAGGGAATCGCGGTTGAGGCTTTCACTTTCTTGACGTCCATGCCGAGAACGATGCACTGGTTGCCAAAGGCTAATGCGCCGTCAGTGATGATCCGCGGGTTCTTGACCGCGGCGCTGTTGACGCTGATCTTCTCGGCGCCGGCCAGCAGCACCCGCCGCATGTCCTCCACCGTGCGGATGCCGCCGCCTACCGAAAAGGGAATGAAGATGTTCTCGGCGGTCCGCCGGACCACGTCGATCATGATGTCCCGTTTGTCGCTGGAGGCGGTGATGTCGTAGAATACCAGTTCGTCGGCGCCCTGTTCGTAATAGAACCTGGCCATGGCCACCGGGTCGCCGATATCGATGTTGTTTTTGAACTTGATGCCCTTGGTGGTCTTGCCTTCCCGGACGTCGAGGCAGGGGATGATCCGTTTGCTCAGCATGCCGGCCTCCATCCGCAGAAATTGTCGAGCAGGGTCAGGCCGCCCGGCCCGCTTTTCTCCGGATGGAACTGCACCGCCACCAGGTTGTCGCGGGCCACGGCAGAGCTGAATGGAAAGCCGTAGTGGGTGGTGCCGGCGATCAGTGCTTCGGCGCCGGGCGCCACCTCCGGGTAGTAGCTGTGTACAAAGTAGAATTCGTTGGCCGGGTCGATATTAGCGAAAACCGGATGGCGGTCGATGAATGCTACCCGGTTCCAGCCCATGTGCGGGATCTTCAGGCGAACCGGGCCATCGAAGAGCGGTTCGGGAAAACGCCTTACCCGGCCGGGGATCAGCCCCAGGCAGGGTGTGGTATTTTCGTCGCTGTAGTCGAAGATGATCTGGGTGCCCAGGCATATCCCCAGGATGGGTTTGCCAGCAGCAAAGGCCTCAATGAGCAGCAAGGCCAGACCCAGGGCCTTGAGATCGGCCATGGCACGGCCGGCGGCGCCGACGCCCGGGAAGATGATCCGCTCCGCCGCCCGGATCGCGGCCGGCTCGTCGGTCACCTGCACCGCATGGCCGAGATGGCGGACGGCCCGCTCGACGCTGGTGAGGTTGCCGGCTTTATAGTCGATGATGGCTATCATGTGCTTTCCTGATTTTTTTGAGTTTTCCAAGCCTGTTAATTCTATTTTGTCACATTGTGGAATTCAGAATTCAGAAGTCAGAAGTCAGAATAAATTAACCCAGTTGGCCAGCAGTATGTTTCTCATTTTTCCTGAATTCTGTCTCCTGGATTCTCTCGGCATGTGACAAAGTAGAATTAACAGGACGCATTGATCCTACAATGTCTCTGCCTCAGGCCGGAAACACTTTGCCTTCGGTGTCGTCGAGGCCGGCAAAGGCGTTGCGGGTGTCAACGATCAGCAGCGCATGTCGCAGGATGAATTCGTAATCGTAGGCCGAGTGGTTCGTGGCCAGCAGCACGCAGTCCATCCGCGCCAGGGTTTCGGCCGTAAGCGGGGTGCTCTCCATCCGGAAGGCGTAGCGCCTGGTTTTGGGCAGTACCGGAATGTGGGGGTCGTTGTATAACACCGTGGCGCCCTTTTCCTGAAGAATCTCCATGAGTTTGAAGGAAGGCGACTCCCGCGGGTCGTCCACGTCCTTTTTATAGGCCATGCCCAGCAGCAGGATCGTGGCGCCGTTTAAGGATTTCCGCTGTCGGTTCAGCGCCTCCATCACCCGCTGGATCACATAGTAGGGCATCTGGGTGTTCACCTCGCCGGCCAGTTCGATGAATTTTGTCGGGAAATCGTATTCCCGTGCTTTCGAGGTCAGATAGAACGGGTCGATGGGGATGCAGTGGCCGCCGAGACCGGGGCCTGGGTAAAACGGCATGAAGCCGAAGGGTTTTGTGCTTGAGGCCCGGATCACCTCCCAGATGTCGATTCCCATGCGGTGGCACAGCATCTTCAACTCGTTGACCATGGCGATGTTGACGCTACGGAAGATGTTTTCCAGAAGTTTGGACATCTCTGCTGCCCGGGTGCTGGAAACCGGCACCACCTCCCTGAGGGCCAGCAGGTAGAGGCCGGCGGCGAGCCGGGAGCAGGACTCGTTTATGCCGCCCACCACCTTGGGGATTTCGGCCGTGGCGAATTTCGGGTTGCCGGGATCTTCCCGCTCCGGGGAGTAGGCCAGGGCGAAATCCCGGCCGGCTTTAAGCCCGCTTGTTTCGAGAATGGGCAGCATCACCTCGTCGGTGGTGCCGGGATAGGTGGTGGATTCGAGAACCACCAATTGGCCGGGCCGCAGGGTCTTGGCAATGGCCTCGGCCGTCGCCGCCACGTAGCGCAGGTCCGGTTCCCGGTTCTGGGTGAGCGGGGTGGGAACGCAGATGAGAATGGCGTCCGGTCTGGCGAGTTCGACAAAATCGGTGGTGGCGGCAAAGAGGCCGGACGCCAGGTGGCCGGCCAGTTCGCTGGGCTCGATATGTTTGATATAGCTCTCGCCGGCGCGCAGTTTTTTTATTTTTCCTTCATCAAGGTCAAAGCCGAGAACCCGGATGCCCTTGCGCAGAAAGGTGAGGCTGAGCGGCAGGCCAACATAGCCGAGGCCGACGATGCCGACCAGGACATCCCGCCGGGCGATTTTGTCTTCCAGATATTGCAATGCCTGGTTCATGGTTTCCCCCTTTATTTTTAACAGGCCCTTAAAAGCAGTCCGGCCCGGTTTATTCAACGGTGACGCTCTTGGCCAGGTTACGCGGCTGATCAACGTCGCAACCCCGCAGGGTGGCGATTTCATAGGCGAGGAGCTGGGCCGGTACGGTGTAGAGGATCGGGTTCAGTTCATCCAAAATCCTGGGCAGATAGAGGACATCTTCGGTTATGTTCGCCAGCTGATCGTCATCCTCGCTGCCGATGACCAGCAAACGGCCCTGGCGCGCCTTGATCTCCTCGATGTTGGAGATTGTCTTCTGGTAGACCGCGTCCCTGGGTACCAGGGCCATGATCGGCATCTCCTTGTCGATCAGGGCGATGGGGCCGTGTTTCAACTCGCCGGCCGCATAGCCTTCCGCATGGATGTATGAGATTTCCTTGAGCTTCAGGGCGCCTTCCAGGGCGATTGGGTAGTTGCGGCCGCGGCCGATAAACAGAAAGTCGCGGCTGTCGTAATATTTTCTGGCCAGGACTTGGATCGCGCTTTGCAGTCGGGGCAGTTCCCGGTCGAGCAGGGTCGGCAGGCCGACCAGGGCCTCGACCATCTGCTGTCGGACCTGAGGCGGAATGGTTTTTTTAATTTGGCCCAGGTAGAGCATAAAGAGGAAGAGAGCGGCCAACTGGCTGGTGAATGCCTTGGTGGAGGCGACGCCGATCTCCGGGCCGGCATGGGTGTAGACCGTGCCGTGCGACTCTCGGGTCATGGTGCTGCCCACCACGTTGCAGATAGTGATCACCTTGGAGCCCAGACCGCTGGC
>MGTE01000119.1:14279-20103 GCA_001799275.1 Deltaproteobacteria bacterium RIFOXYD12_FULL_57_12 | reverse complement strand
GCGTGCCAGGAGGTGCCGCAGGCTACCAGTGAGATCCGCTCCATCCGGGCGAGTTCCTTGGGCGTGAGCTTGATCTCCGGTAGGCTTACCTCGCCGGTTTCCGGATCGATGCGGCCGCGGATCGTGTTGAGAATGGCATGCGGCTGCTCAAAGATCTCCTTGAGCATGAAGTGCTTGTAGCCGGTCTTTTCCGCCATGCCGGCATCCCAGTCAATGGTCTTGATCTCCCGGTTGACGCGGCGGCCGGTGACCAGACTGCGGATCTCGCAGCGGTCCGCTCGCAGCACGGCCAGATCCCGGTCCTTGAGAAAAATAACGCGGTTGGTATAGGGCAAGAGGGCCGGGATGTCGGAGGCGAGCAGGGTGCCGCCGCCTTCGAAAACCTCATTGTCCTGGATGCCGATCACCAGCGGGCTCTGAAAGCGGGCCGCCACCAGGATGTCGGGCTGGCCGGCCCACATCACGCCCAGGGCGTAGGAACCTTCCACCCGCTGCAGGGCCTGGCGGACCGCCTTGGCCAGATCGTCCCGCAGGCATTCCTCGATGAGATGGGCCAGCACCTCGGTGTCGGTTTCCGAACGGAAGGTGTGGCCGCGTTGGGTAAGCTCTTCCCGGAGGGTGTGATAGTTTTCGATGATGCCGTTGTGGACTACCACGAGGTTACCGGTACAGTCGCTGTGCGGATGGGCGTTGTTGGTGGACGGCGCGCCGTGCGTGGCCCAGCGGGTGTGGCCGAGGCCGACATGGCTGTCAACGCCGATCGCCCCTTCGATGATCGCCTCCAGGTTGGCCAGTTTGCCGTTGGAACGGTGCTTGACGAGCCGGTTGTTCTCCAGGTACACTATACCGGCAGAGTCGTAGCCCCGGTATTCCAGACGCCTGAGACCCTCAAGCAGGATGGGGACGACCCGCCGCGAGCCGATATAACCGACGATTCCGCACATTATTTTTTTCTCGTGGCGCGCCGGATGGCCGCCTGTATCTGTGTTGGTTGCCGGCTTGGGCCGGGTCCGAGCGCGGCTACGGCCCAAGCGGCCATGAACGCTCTGTCTGCAAGGCAGACAATTCTAAAACTACTTCGTTGCCAAGGCGAGTTTTTTCTTTTCGCCGGTAGAAAAACTTAGTAACTATGCCTTGCCACCGGTTCCGTAGCGCGGCATGGACAGGAGCGGGATGCCGGGGGTTGTTTTTTACGATGGCTGGCGCCGCAAGGGAGAATCACTGAAATGGGGAAAAGAGTAATGACGGATAAACAGCGGTTGCAGAAGCTGCTCCTTGAAAAGTCCTACCGGAAGGGCAGGGTCATCTTGTCTTCCGGTCGGGAATCCAATTTTTACATCGACTGCAAACAGACCACCCTGGACGCCGAAGGGGCCTTTTTGTGCGGCAAACTGCTCTTTGAACTGATCAGTGCCAATCCGGAGGATATCCATGGGGTCGGCGGCATGACCCTGGGTGCTGATCCTTTAGTGACGGCAGTTTCCTTATACAGCTTTCTGGAGGGGAAGCCGATTCCAGCCTTCATCGTCAGAAAGGAGGCCAAGGGCCACGGGACCGGGAATTATATCGAAGGTCGCGATAATCTGTCCAACGGCGCCAGCGTCGCCCTGCTTGAGGATGTGGTTACGAGCGGCTCCACCCTGCTCAAGGTGATTGACCGGGTGATTACCGCCGGCCTCAGGGTCGGCATGGTGGCGACGATCGTCGATCGGCAGGAAGGTGGCGCCGAGGCCCTGGCCGCCGAGGGGTTTAGGCTGGTTTCGGTTTTTACCAGAGAGGAGTTGTTAATTCAGGACTCGGGATCAGACGGATGAAGTGCAAGCAATGTGAAGGCCGGCTGGAGGTGGTGCGGATGTGCTCTAAGGTGCGGATGTGCTGCACCCGTTGCCGGCACGAATACCAGATTCACGAGGTCGCTGATCGACTTGATGCTGAAACAGAGGCCCTGCTGGAGCGCTACACCAGTATTATCTATGACTGACCAGTCGGATTCCGGATTCGCGCGAGTAAGAAAAAATCAACGGTGGCGGATCGTGCTCTCCCCGGATGGGGTATCGGGCGGTCACTGTCCCATACGCTGAAGGAGAAGGCTTGAAGGTTCCGGTAATTGATCTGGGAGAATGCACATACTGCGACGGGTGTATCGAGGTCTGCCCGACGGTTTTCAGAAAAAACGAGGCGGCGGGCTATATGGAAGTGATCGATCTTGCCGTCTATCCGGTCGAGGAGGTCGATGAGGCCATCAAAAACTGCCCGGCCGACTGCATTTCCTGGGAGGAAGGGTAGGAACGGCCTAAAGGCGGGCTGTGGCGCGATGGCGGGTTGTGACGAGGCTGCGGATTAATTTTTTCCGAACTGCCGGGCAACGAATCTTCCTCCGACAGCAGCCGCCGGACAATCTCCAGCCGGTTGCGCATCAGCGACAACCAGATGGAGTGCTCCATCCCGTCGTCGAAATGGGTGGAGACGGAACCGGTATTGTACGGCGGGTCGATGAACACGTACTACACCTTGCCGCTGATCTTCTATTCCAGGGCCTTCAAGATCAGCAGGTTGTCGCCGAAGATCCGTTGAATCAGGCCTGCAACTACCCTTCATCTGGGCAATCAACCGTTTCCGTTGTCGGTCCATTGTTGCCCATTTCAACGATGCAACCATCTGTTTTTCGAAACTTATCTCTTCTTCCCCACCCTGTTTTTCTTCCGGGCCTTTTTCGCTGTTTTGGCCTTGGCGCGGTTGGTTTTTTTCTGGGTTTCGCGGGCTTTCCTTGCTATTTTGGCCGGCGAGACCCGCGGTCGGTCAAGGCTTTTTTCGCGAAAGCAGGCAAACCACGACAGGTATTCGTGGAGATCCGCCGGAATGTTTCGGTCCGTAAACGCGCGGAGTTCGGCAAGGACCGCTTCTTGATCCCTGCCCATCGCCTCCTCTATCTCCTCCAAGCCGACGTACCAGGGGGAAATGAGTTCCTCTGCGTAGGCTTTGCGGAGTACCTCCATGGCCCCTTCCGGGTGGAGATCGGTGATGGAACTGGCGACCTCGCTCCAGAAGTCGGAGTCATCCCCTGCCTCCGTGCCCGTAAAGAAGCCTGATAGGAATTCAACCACCTCGTGCCGTTCGGCCACGTCACGGGCCACGGCATAGGTCAGGGCCACGACCGCCGCACCACGCACATAATCGTGGATTTCCCGGTTGCGGACCAGTTCCCTGATCGTGTCAAGGGAGCCATTACAGGTCTGCAGGAGCAGGGCAGGCAGGGTTTCCGAGACCATGTCGCCCCAGAGCTCTTCCCGCTCATCGTCCGGGATACAGAAGGCGCGGATGATCGGCAGGTGGGCGGCCGGCTCCTGAAAATAGGCGAGCAGGGCAGCCGCATAGACATTGGCGTAATGATCTTCGACGGCATAGCGGACCGGATCGGCGGCCAACTCTTCCAGGATGCCGATCAGATGCGGCGTGATTTCTTCCCTGAGGGTGATGGCTTCGTCCAGCTCGGCCCGCTTGTAGCTCTCGTCAAAATCGTCGAACGCCCTGATCAGTTCGTGCACTCTTATTTCGCTCATACGCACTTCGATATCCAATGGTTTGTCCGGGGCGAACGCGACGCGGTTCAGCGCCAGGCGACGCCGTGAAGCTGCAGGGCAGCCAGCAGTTTTTCGAAATTCGCGGCCGGCACCGGTGGGCTGTAGAAGAACCCCTGCACCGTATCGCAGCCGTGGGATTTGAGAAAGTCGATATGGTGCTGGGTTTCAGCCCCCTCGGCGACGATTTCGAGCTTCAGACCCTGGGAAAGGGCGATGATTGCCCGGGCGATCTCCACGGTGCTGGTGCTGGTGCCTAGGTCTTTGACAAAGGCGCGGTCGATCTTCAGGGTAGTGATCGGAAACCGCGCCAGATAGCTGAGGCTGGAATAGCCGGTGCCGAAGTCGTCGATGGAGAGGCGGATGCCCAGATCGCGCAACTCGAGCATCTTGGTGATGTTTTTTTCGATGTCGCCCATCAGCATGCTTTCGGTGAGTTCAAGCTCCAGAAAGTCCGGGCCAAGGCCGGTTTCCCGGAGGATGGTCCGCACCCTGTCCACCATGTCTTTTTCCAGGAACTGGCGGCTGGAGACGTTTACCGCCACCCGCACCGGCGTCAGCCCCTGCTCCTGCCATTTCTTGTTCTGTGCGCAGGCCTGGTGCAGCACCCAGTAACCGATCTGGTTGATGAGCCCGGTTTCCTCGGCCGCCGGGATGAACTCGGCCGGCGACACCAGGCCCCGAACCGGGTCCTGCCAGCGGACTAAAGCCTCCATGCCGACGATGGTTTCGGTAAGCACATTCACCTTGGGCTGATAATAGACCAGAAACTCCTGGCGGCTGATGGCGGTTCGCAGGCCGCTTTCCAGTTCCAGCCGTTTCTTGGCCCGGCTGTTCATCTCGTTGTCAAAGAACTGGTAGCGGTCACCGCCTCGTCGTTTCGCGTAGCCCAGAGCGCTGGTGGCCTGTTCCTCCAGGTTCTCGGGATCATCGGCGTCCGTGGGATAAAGGCTGATGCCGATGCTGGAGGTGATGACCACGGAACTGTTGTCGATTTCAAAGGGCCGGCTGATGGATTTCAGCACCTTTTCGGCGACAATGACGCTGTCGTCCAGCGAGGTGATGGGGGTGATTACCGCGAATAGATCGCCGCCCAGCCTGGCCGCCGTGTCACTGCGCCGGATGCAGCTGATCAAGCGGGCGGCGGTTTCCTTCATCACCAGGTTGCCGAAGTTGCGGCCCAGGGCGTCATTGATGCGGCTGAAGCGGTCCAGGCCGATCAGCAGCAGGGCCACCGATTTCTCGATGCGCCGGCTGGTGATCAGAATCTGATTGATCCGGTCCCGGAAGATTTGGGCGGTCGGCAGACCAGTGAGGCCGTCAATATTGCTCTGATGGATGCGGAGTGCTTCCGCCGATGTCCGGTCGTCATGGTAGATATAGAGATAGCGGGCTGACTCCGGGCCGGGGCCAAGGTCCTTGACCGAGAGGCGGATAGTTCTGGTCTCGCCGTCGCCGCGCCGGAGTCGGAGGTCGCCCATCCAGCCTTTTTCCGCGACGATTTTTTCGTCCATGGCCGCGCAGAAGGTCTGGTCATGGCAATCGGCGGAGAGCAGGGCGGTATCCCGGCCGACAACCTCCTCGGCCCGGAAGCCGGCAAGTTTTTCAAAGGGCCGGTTCACCATGATGATGCGGCGACCGGCATCGACCAGCATCATGGCGTTGCCAGCCGCTTCCAGGATGGTCTTGAGTGTTTCGTCCATAGTCTCCGCAAGCGTCGATTTCAAAATATGCCAGCGGTTGCCGGCAATTGGTGAATCATAGTAGCTACTCCGGTTCTTTAGACAGTTAGGCTGCAACCTGTTAGGCAAAAAAATGGTCGAATCCGCGGTGCCAAAGCATGCCTCATCTTGTGATTCCCCATCATTAAATAGACTAAACACCTACAGGCTATCAACCTGATTAGTTACGAATCTTATACTATTTCGGGTCGTAAGTGAAAGCAACCCGGATTATTGAGTCGGTTCTTCATGGCCCGGCCGATGCAGGCTGATCATGGCTCCGGTCTTTTCCAGGAACGGGCCAAAGGTGGCGGCGTCCAGAGCGCAGAGGGGGATGGCCGCATATTCCCGGCAGAGGCTCTCCAGGGCGTCGCCGGCCACCAGGTCCGTCTTGTTGAGGATTGCCAGGCAGGGCAGGGTGTCGAGTTCAAGCTCGTGGAGCAGTTTGTTTACGACCTCGACCTGGTCGCGGAATCTGGGATTGCTGGCGTCGATGACATGGACAAGCAGGTCGGCCTCGTGTAG
>MGTE01000119.1:0-14246 GCA_001799275.1 Deltaproteobacteria bacterium RIFOXYD12_FULL_57_12 | reverse complement strand
GGGTCGCCTTGAAGGCCTGCAGCAGCTCGGCGGGCAGGTGGCGGATAAAGCCCACCGTGTCGGTGATGATGACCTCCAGGTCCTTGGGAAAGCGCAGCCGCCGGCTGGTGGGATCCAAGGTGGCGAACAGCTTGTCCTCGGCCACGATATGGCTGTGGGTCAAGGTGTTGAGCAGGGTGGATTTGCCGGCATTGGTATAGCCGACCAGCGAAATGACCGGCACCTCTTTTTTCCGGCGGCGGTCCCGCCGGCGGTGCCTCTCCCGGCTGATCTCCTTGAGTTTTCCAGCCAGACTGGCCAGGCGGTCATCGATCCGGCGGCGGTCGATCTCCAGCTTGGTTTCGCCAGGGCCGCGGCTGCCGATGCCGCCGGTTAACCTTGATAAGGCATCGTCTCGCCTGGTCAACCTGGGGAGCATGTACTTGAGCTGCGCCATCTCCACCTGCAGTTTGCCCTCTCGGCTCAAGGCCCGCCGGGCGAAGATATCCAGGATGAGTTGGGTGCGGTCGATGACCCTGAGGTCGGTGTGGTCGGTGATCGACCGGATCTGGGAGGGATTGAGTTCCTGATCGAAGATGAGCAGGTTGGCGTTGAGGCGCAGAGCGGTCAGCATGAGTTCCGCCAGCTTGCCGCGGCCGAGGATCCACTTGGGGTTGATTTGCTGCCGGCGCTGGATGATGGTTTCCAGCACCGCGACCTCACTGGAGCGGGCCAGTTCAACCAGTTCGTCCATGGATTCCTGCGCCGTTTCGCGATTCCGCACCCGGGATGGCGTGGTGACGCTGATCAGAATGGCGCGGTCCTTTGCCTCTTCCAGCTTTTTGGTCGGCCGCAGCCGGGAGAACTCATCCTCCAGGGCAGTGATCATCTGCAGAAAGGTGGGCAACTGGCTGACTGGCGGTACCGGCGTAAGAAATGCCCAGTTGCGGTCGGCGACCGGAGTCGGCAGCAGATGGGCGCCATAGAGCCGTTCCGGCAGGCCGTCCATCCGAACTTTCAGGACCGCCATCAGGTCGAGCCGCAGAAGCAGGAGGTCGGTCAGATCGTCGTCGCTGATCTCCTCGTTGTCCAGATGGGTATGGACGCAACGCAGTCCCTTGAGCCGGCCGCCCGCCGACCGGATACCGGCCAGGGCCGGAATCACGATGCCGCGGCGGTCGCCGACCACGACGAAATCGACATGACCGGCGCGGTCGATCAGCAGCCCCACCTGCCTACCGGTTTCAAAGGAGATTTCGCAGAGCAGCCGCGCCGCCTCCGGGGCGATGATCATCTCTGGGACGAGCCTTTTCTGGGCCAGCCGTTCAAGACGCTTGAGCTGGGCGGTTTTGAGACCGCTGATATTCCCGACTACCTTGCCGATTTTTTTGACCCCTTTTAGCTTGTTAGTACCTTAGAAATAATATTCTGCGCGTTTTTGGCAGAATATTATTTCTAAGGTACTTATCCCGTTTATCGGGGTTAGTCTGTTAGTCTGTAGTCTGTTAGCAAAAAAAACTAAACAACCTAAAACTAAGCAACCTACAGTCTATCCACCTGAGCAGTTACCTGAGGATACGCTTGTCGCCTACCCGGATGGTGAGTTTGATCCTGTCGAAATATTCCAGGAGCGGAATGCAGAATTTTCTGGATACGCCGGTCAGGGTCTTGATCCTGGGTGCGTCGATCTCACCTTCGGCGGCCATAAATTCTTTGACCCGTTTCACCAGTTCGGTCAGAACCTCCTGGTGGAAATAAAGACCCTCCGTGATCCTGACCAGGATGTTTTCCTGGCTGAGAACCGCCAGGATCTGGTTCACCTGGGCCGGGGGGGTGGCGGCGAAGCGAGCGTACACCTCCTTGACGGTGGGTGGCGCCAGGCCCGCCTCCCGGAAGAGGGTATCCAGGCCGCGGCGCAGGGTGTCCTCCTCATCCTTCAGGGCCACCTTGTGGCCAGCCAGCCGGATCAGGGCCTGGTCCAGTTCCACCAGGTTCTTTTTGTCAAGATCGTTCAGCAGGTATTGAAACAGGCGCGGGTCCAGACCCTGGTAGAGGCGGGAGCGGAGTTCCTCCTTGGAAAGGCCGGCCTTCAGGGGATTGTCCCGATGGTAGCCGGTCAATATCTCTCGGGTTTTCTCGATGAGTTTTTCATAGACGGAGGCCGCGAGCATCCGCTGCCGGTCCGATTCGATCACCAGAATTTTCTTGGTCGACAACGGGTTGATCAGAATCTTCTTGAGCCGGTTGCCAAAGATGCCCATTTTAACAGTCAGCCGGTCAAAGGTGAGCCCCAGGTAGCTGCTTTCCTGCAGGTGGAAGAGGGCGAGCTCTTCGCTGGCGCCGGTGCGGTAGAGTTCGAAAATCCTCGCGGTCTCCGGCCGGAAGCGGCGCCGCCGGCGGGGCGCGGCGTTCAACACCCCGCCGCCGCCGATGGTGGTGACCGGTGAATAGCTGCGCACCACAAAGCGGTCGCCGGGCCAGACCGCCAGCGTTTTTTCGAGGCGGAGTTGGACATTGGCGCTGGCGCCCGGCGCCAGTTCCTCTGCGTCCAGGAGTACGATTCGGGCGAGGATTTCGGCCGTGCCTAGATGGACGCGGACCCGGGCGCGGTTTTTTAGATTTTTCTTATTGGCGGCCAGATAGAGGAAATCAACATCGAGCAGCAGGGAGGGTTGCAGGCAGTCCGGCGAGGCCACCAGGTCGCCGCGCTCGATCATCTCCTTTTCAACGCCATGCAGGTTGATGGCGGTGCGGTGTCCCGCCTCCACCTCGCCCACCTCCCGGCCGTGCACCTGGATGCCCCGGATCTTGGCCGGCAGTTTGCGCGGATAAATCATCACCGGCTCTCCTGCCTTGATCCGGCCGGAGATGGAGGTGCCGGTGACCACGGCGCCAAAGCCCTTCATGGTGAAGACCCGATCCACCGGCATCCGGAACGGGCCGTGCGCCTCAATAAACTCGGAGCCTTTGACCAGGCCGTCCAGTACCGTCCGCACCTCCTCGATGCCCTCGCCGGTGATCGAGGAGACGGCGATCATGGGCGCCTCGGCCAGAAAGCTGTCGGCCAGAAACTCACGGGTTTCCTCCTGGACCAGTTCCAGCCAGTCAGGGTCCACCATGTCTTTCTTGGTGATGATGATTATCCCGCGCTTGATGCCGAGCAGCCGGCAGATTTCAAAGTGCTCCCGGGTCTGCGGCATGATGCCCTCGTCGGCGGCGACGATGAAGGCGACCAGATCCAAGCCGGCAGCGCCGGCCACCATGTTGCGCACGAATTTCTCGTGGCCCGGCACGTCGATGATGCCCAGCCGGTGGCCGCAGGGCAGGTCCAGAAAGGCGAAGCCCAGTTCGATGGTAATGCCCCGCTCCTTCTCCTCCTTGAGCCGGTCGGTGTCAATGCCGGTCAGTGCTTTAACCAGACTGGTCTTGCCGTGATCGACATGGCCGGCGGTGCCCAGGATGATTTCCCGCATGACTACCAGCCTCCGGCGAGAAAGGGGTTGTTTTTGGCCTCGGCGCCGATGGTGGAGCGGTTGCCTCCATAGCCGTGGCCTGGCCAGACCACGGTTTCCGGCGGCAGGGTCAGCAGGCGGCCGCGGATCGAGGCCAGCAACTGGTCGGAACTGCCGCCCGGAAAATCGGTGCGGCCGACACCGCCGACAAACAATGTGTCACCGGCAAAGAGGTTGGGCGGGCCGTACAGGCAGATGCCGCCCGGCGAATGGCCCGGGGTGTGGAGTACGGTTAAAGTGATTGTGCCGACCTGCAACGTGTCGTTGTCGTGTACCAGCCGGTCAGGGGGCGGCGAGGCCGGCAGGCCGAGCATGGCAAAGTACTGCGCCACCTCCGGGCGGCTGAAAAAGGCGGCGTCGTCCGCGTGCATGACAATGGCGGCGCCGGTCGCCTCCTTGAGACGCCGGTTGCCGCAGACATGATCCGGGTGGCCGTGGGTGTTGACGATGAAACGAACTGTCAGTTTCGCGGCCCGGCAGGCGGCCAGGATATCCTCCTCGTCGCCGCCCGGATCGATGATGACGGCCTCGCGGGTCTGGTCGCAGCCGACCAGATAGCAGCAGACCCCCATCATGCCAACGGTCATCTGTTTGATAAGCATAAAGTTGTCCCGTGTGGTTAGATATAGGCTATAGGCTGTAGACTGTTAGGTTGTTTGGTTTTTTTAGGCTAACAGCCTATAGACTAAAAGACCACAGCCTAAAAAGCTACAGCCTAACCAGCCTGTCTCTCGTTTGCGGCCTTGACCACCGGCAGGGCCTTCTCAACATTCGCCACCACCTCGGCAAAGGCGCGGTTGGCCGGGCTGTCAATGGCGGAGGCGAGAAACGGCTTGCCGTCGTCGCCGCCCATCACTACCCTTGGGTCCATGGGAACCTTGCCCAGAAAGGGAATCGTGTATTCCAGGGCGGTTTTCTGGCCGCCGCCGCTCTTGAAGATGTCCACGGTCTCGTGGCAGTGGGGGCAGATGAAACCGCTCATGTTTTCAACAATGCCGACGATATGCATCTTCATCTGCCGGCAGAAACTGATGGATTTGCGGACGTCGGCCAGGGCCACCTCCTGCGGCGTGGTGACGATCAAGGCGTTGACGTCCTTGATGTTCTGGGCCACGGACAACGGCTCGTCACCGGTGCCGGGCGGGGCGTCCACCACCAGGTAATCCAGCTCGCCCCAGTCCATGTCGGCGATAAACTGTCTGATCGCCTGCACCTTGAGGGGGCCGCGCCAGATAATGGCGTCGTCCCGGTTTTCCATCATGTATTCGAGAGAAATGACCTTGAGCGTCTCATTGTAGCGCATGGGCGGAATTTTGCCCCGCTCGGTCTTTTCAACGAACCGCAGCTTGCTGGTCAGCCCCAGCATCCGGCAGATGTCCGGGCCGTGCAGATCCACGTCCATGAGGCCGACCTTGTAGCCGCGGTTGGCCAGGCCCAGGGCTAGATTGGTGGCCACGGTGCTCTTGCCGACCCCGCCCTTGCCGCTCATGACCAGGATCTTGTGCTTTATCTTATGCAGGGCGCCCTGGATGGCCAGATCCTGGATCGCGACCGCCGATTTGGCAACGCCGCAGGTTCCTTTCTGGTCGCCTTCCTTACTCGGGCAACGGCTGCTGCATGTTTTTGACATGGTTTGCTCCTCCTTGCGATGATGACTATACCCTTGCGAAGCCGCCAGCAACCCGTCCTGCCGTTTCGGCCCACCGGCCTTGACGCGGCTCGGCAAGGTGTTGGCTTCATGCCACTCCTTATACAGTAATACTGCTTGTATTGAAAGCCAAATCCGGAATACGCAACATGGCGGTGCCAGGTGATTTCTTCTTGATTTTTCAAGGGGAATACAGGTAACGTGAACTTGTAAATCAGAAGTCAGAAGTCAGAATCCAGAATGGAGTAATGATTGGTTTTATTGATTGTTCTATGAGATTTTATTCTGAATTCTGAATTCTGAATTCTCGCAGTCGGAGGTGTGTCATGCAGGTTCTCGTCTTATATTACAGCAAGGGCGGCAACACCAGGCGGCTTGCCCAGGAGATCGTCCGCGGCGTGGAATCCGCCGGCGTGGTCGCGGTTCTGAAGAGCACGGGGGAGGTGACCCAGGAGGATTTTGTTAATAGCGCCGGAGTCATTGCTGGCTCGCCGGTTTATTTCGGGGTGATGGCCGCCGATCTGAAGCGGGTGTTCGACGAGTTTGTCGGGGTGCGCCGCAAGATGGAAAACAAGGTCGGGGCCGCCTTTGCCTCGGGCGGCCATCATACCGGTGGCAAGGAGACCACCATGCTGTCGATTCTGCAGTGCATGCTGATCTATGGCATGATCATTGTCGGCGATCCCATGGACGCGTCGGGCCACTACGGGGTCGGTTGTCTGCGCGCTCCGGACGAATCCGCCCTGCATGATGCCCACAAACTGGGGGCGCGGGTGGCGAAGCTTTGTCTGGCGCTGGCCGCTCCTGATAAACCATTGTAAGTTTGAGGGCGTCGCAAAGTCATTGCATCCCGCAGAGGCGCAGGGCTCGCAGAGGGTGCCAATTAAAGCACAAAGATATTTTCTCTGCGTCTCAGCGTCTCAGCGCGAGAATAATGTTTCTGCAAATTCATCACGCTTGAGACAATCAGTACGTACTCGTAACAAGTTAAAACGATTGAATAAGCCGTGCTCCGGCGGTGGGGTAAACGTTTTTTACAGGCGAGGTGGCAGGATGAACGAGTTGGATAAACGGGTTCTTGATCAGTTCAGGGAGATGGAAAAGCGGATGGGGCGGATGCTGCGGAGCATGGCTCTGCCGCGCATGAGTGCCATGCATTCCGGAACATGGTCGCCGGCCGTGGATGTGTATGAAACCGACGACGAGGTGTTTGTCTATGTGGATACCGCAGGGATCGACCCGGAAAAGCTGTCGGTGACTGCAGCCAGAACCGGGGTCACGATCGCCGGTTGCCGACGGTTGCCGGTGCATGACAAGATCCGTTCCATCCATCAGCTGGAGATCGAACATGGTCATTTCCGGCGTTCCGTCACCTTTTCCGTGCCGGTCCAGGTAACGGCGACGGTGTCGAACTGTAAGAACGGTCTGTTGGAGATCCGGATGCCCAAGGAAAAACCCACGGGCCGGGTAACGATCAAGGTGGTGTGAAAACGTTCGCGGTCCGGGTTGATTTCCGGATTCCGCAACAATCCATGCATACAGGGGAAAAACCATGACTGACTCAAATTCCGACAAGAAAGAATCCGGAATGAATCCGGCGGCCCTGTCCATCCCCGAAGAGTTGCCTGTTCTGCCGATCAACGATTTCGTGTTTTTTCCGGGCATGGGTTTCCCCCTGCAGGTGGCCAACCCTGCCTCCCAGAAGATCATCGACGATGCCCTCCTGCATGACCGACTGGTGGCGGTGATTTCCCGCCGCAAGGGCGACGATGGGGAGCCCGGCGCGGCGCGGCTGGGAGAAGATGTGGCCGGGGCTTTATACTCGGTCGGGGTGGCCGCCTATATCCACAAGATGGTGAAGGCGCCGGACGGGTTCTACCAGGTGCTGGTCAGCGCGGTCCGCAAGGTCCGGGTACTCGAGTTCACCGTCCGGGAACCCTATCTGAAGGCCCGGGTCGAGGTCATCGACATGAAGGAGGAGAGCGACCAGGAGGCCGAGGCCTTAGTTCTGAATCTCCGCAACCAGTTCAAGAAGCTGGCGGAACTCTCTCAGATGCCGGCGGAACTGCCCATGACCATCATGTCTCTGACCGATTTTTTTCAGGTCGGTTATCTGGTGGCCTCGCAGCTCAATCTGGCGCTTGCCGTCGAACAGGAGATTCTAGAGATTGATGAGCTGAAGGACATGCTGCGCCGGGTGACCACCGAGCTCAACAAGCGGCTGAAAACCGTCGAGATGAGCAATGACATCCAGAAGGCCATCAAGGATGACATGGACGGGAAGCAGAAGGAATTCTTCCTTCGGCAGCAACTCAAGGCGATCCGCAAGGAACTGGGCGAGGACGACAGCAAGAATCCGGAACTGGAGGAGTTGAAAAAAAGGCTGGATGAGACCCCCATGGGCGAGGAGCCGCGCAAGGCGGCAACCAGGGAGTTGGATCGGCTGGCGCGGATCCACCCCTCCTCGCCGGAGCACACGGTGTCGCGTACCTATCTCGAGTGGATTCTGGATCTGCCCTGGCAGGTGTCCACCACCGATTCCCTGGATCTTGATCGGGCGCAGCGGACTCTGGATGAAGACCACTACGGCCTGGGGAAGATCAAGAAGCGGATTCTGGAGTTTCTGGCCGTGCGTAAGCTCAAGCATGACATGCACGGGCCGATTCTCTGCTTTGTCGGCCCGCCGGGCGTTGGCAAGACCTCGCTCGGCCAGTCTATCGCCCGTACCCTGGGCCGGAAATTCGTGCGTATCTCCCTGGGCGGCGTCCGGGACGAAGCGGAGATCCGCGGCCACCGGCGGACCTACATCGGCGCCCTGCCGGGCCGCTTCATCCAGAGCCTGCGCAAGGCCGGTTCCAACAACCCGCTCTTCATGCTGGATGAAATCGACAAGCTCGGCATGGATTTCCGGGGCGATCCCTCCTCGGCCCTGCTCGAGGTTCTGGACCCGGAGCAGAATTTCTCCTTTTCCGACCACTACCTGGATATCCCCTTTGACCTTTCCCGCGTGATGTTCATCACCACCGCCAACCTGCTCGATCCCATTCCCGGGCCGCTTCGGGACCGGATGGAGGTCATCGAACTGCCCGGCTACACCGAGGACGAGAAGTTGGCCATTGCCCGCCAGCATCTGGTTGGCAAGCAGATGGAGGGCCACGCCCTGACCGCCAACGATATCGCGATTACCGACGACGCCATCCGCGGCGTCATCCGCTCCCATACTCGGGAGGCCGGAGTCCGCAACCTGGAGCGGCAGTTGGCCGCCCTCTGCCGGGGGGTGGCCAAGAATATCGTGGCCGGCGCCACCGGCTTAGCCACGATCGGTGTGGACGATCTTCCGGAATTTTTGGGACCGATCCGCTATTTTCCGGAGATGAAGACGCGGACCTGGGGGCCGGGGCTGGCCACCGGCCTGGCCTGGACCCCGGTGGGCGGCGAGCTGCTGTTCATCGAGGCGGCGAAAATGATTGGCAAGGGTATGCTGACCCTGACCGGCAAGCTGGGGGATGTCATGAAGGAGTCGGCCGCCGCCGCTTTGACCTTTATCCGCTCCCACGCTGATGACCTGGCGATCGACGGCGAACAGTTCGCCAGGATCGATATCCATATCCATGTGCCCGAAGGCGCGATTCCCAAGGATGGGCCATCGGCCGGCGTGGCCATGGTGGTCGCCCTGACCTCGCTTCTGACCGGACACACGGTCTGCCGGGATATGGCCATGACCGGCGAGATTACCCTGCGGGGCGACGTGCTGCCGGTGGGCGGCATCAAGGAAAAGGTGCTGGCCGCGGTCCGCGCCGGGATCACCGTCATCATGCTGCCGTATTTAAACGAGAAGGACGTGGTCGAGATCCCGGAAAATGTCAAGCAGGGGGTCACCTTCTACTATATCCATGGCATCCGCGAGGCGCTCGATCTGGCCCTGGAGAGATGATTGGGGGATGGGTTGCAGGCTGTCAGGCTGTTTGAGACTAAAGGCCGGACTTTCCCGGATGGTCAGAAGGGCTTTGGTTCAGGCTCGGCAGGAGTGACACGGATTTCCCGTTGACAGTGAAGGTCGCTATCCGTTATAGGTTGGGCCGGATCGCTCCGGATGCCCGGTTTTTCAGGGTTGTCCTTGATACCCTATTACCCCGACCCTGCATCTTTTATGGATAACGACCGCAAGATAACCTGGCTCACCAGCTTTTCGCATTTCATCACCCACGGCTATATGACCCTGCTACCGGCGGTGCTGGTGGTTATTGCCGGCGAGCAGTCCCTGAGTCTCCTGCACCTCGGCATCATCGCCAATGTCGGGTATTTTTTGTACGGCATCGGCTCGTTTCCGGCCGGCTGGCTCGCCGACCGCTTCGGCTCCAAGCTGCTGCTGACCGTCGGCATCTTCGGCATGAGCATCGCCTCCATCCTGGTCGGGTTCTCTTTTTCCATGCCAGCCTTTGCCGTGGCCTACGCCCTGCTCGGTGCCTTTGCCAGCATCCACCATCCGGCCGGCCTCGCCCTCGTTGCCCGCCGGGTCACGGTAAAAGGCAAATGTCTGGGGATTCACGGGGTACTGGGCAATGTCGGCCTGACCACGGCCCCGCTCTTCGCCAGCCTCTGCGTCCTGCTGTTCGGCTCCTGGCGGGCGGCCTATATCGTCTGCGGGCTCGGCGGCCTGTTGCTCGGCATGGTTTTTCAGATGTCGAGAATCGAAGGTGAACCGGATTTTTCCCTCAGCAGCCTGAAAAGGTTGAACCGCCCGTACTCCGCCAGCGGGCCGGTCCCTGCCGCGCCTGAACCGGTTCAGCCCGTGCCTCTGGTTATCCCGGTAGCCCTGCTCCTGCTTTTTGTCGACAGCATCCTCTCCGGCTTTATCTTCCGCGGTTCGCTTACCTTTTTTCCGGCCCTTCTGCAGCGAGAGGTCCTGTTCATCACCAACCACGAGACCCCGGTGGTCATGGCCGGCTTCGTCACCACGGCGGTTTTGTCCCTTGGCGTGATCGGCTCTTTTTTCGGCGGCTATCTGAACGACAAAATGAAAACCCCGGAACTGCTGCCGATCATCATTTTTACCATTGTCACGCCGACCCTCTATTTCCTGAGCCGTTTGTCCGATTTCAGACTGCTGGCGGCGGGCTGCCTGTTCAGTCTGGTTTATTACGCCTGGCAGCCTTCGCAGAACTACCTGATCGTGCAACATACCCGCCGGGCCTCACACGGCTTTGGCTTCGGCATCAATTTCTTTTTGATCTTCGGCATCGGCTCGATTGCCACGGCCGTGGGCGGGTACATGAGCGACCAGTATGGGGTGGACCGCTTTTACGGGCTGATGGCCATTGTTTCCGGCGCGGCCTTAGTCTGTTCGATCACGACTATGACCGTGCGCAACCGCCAGATCCGCCTTCCCTGGCGGGTGGGCAGAACCGGGTGACGCGGAATACGGCGAAACGGTATCTGAATATGGATCTATCAAGAGAATTGGAACTGGAGAAGAAAATGGCAGCTGCCTGAGACTATACCGAGGCCACCGCCAAATGAGATGTGCGAAAGATTATTGACACTACCTTCCTCTACCCATGACATGGTGTAGAGTACCCGGGGCATCCATTCGTGGCTTTCTAGGCATGAACTCGATAATAGCCATACCGCGAAAACAAACAAGTTGTTTTAGAACCTCCCTTTGTCACCCCTTTGCCCTCACTTGGTCCTTCATTCGGCAGAATTCCGGGTAGAGTAGAGGGCAGGTTTTACCCTGCCCTCTACTCTACCCGGAATTTCTGTGACCCTGTCTTCCTGCGACTTGGGTTTTCGAGCTAAATGCTTTTCAGATACAGAATCCCTAAAACGAGCGTGAAGCCATAGACTGGTAAGATTTTGGTGAAAGACGCCTTTCCGGCAAGATGCCTGGCCATAATTTTCCGGACCGCATAGAGGGTGGAGAGAAATCCTCCTATAATGATGACGTGGAGAAACGTGTTCATGCCGGCATCGGAGAGAAGGCGCAGTGGTGCCATCTCTGATTCCACACCGAAGAGGAGCAGCAGGTTGGGCACGAACCGCCATGACTCTTCCAGCAGAAGTCGGACATAGACGGCGAGATATCCGCCCAGCACGAGAGGCAAAAAACCGTATCCCAACGAGGCGAGGTGGGCGGAGAAACGGGTGCGGTTGATTGCCGCCACCAGCCAGCACAAGGCGCTGTAACAGGCCAGCAGGAGGAGAATGACCCCCCAGAACAGGAGGCTCCCGTTCAGTGCCGCATTGCCCGGCCAAGATTGAGGCCATGGATGCCAGGTGCAGGTAAACATGAGAAAATCCTGATGGCGGGCAAGAAGAAAGAAGACCGCCCCAAGACCTATCACCAGGAAGCTGTCCGCCAGCTGTGGTGCTTGGATCATCCACAGCTCATGCGGGGCCAGACGGAGATTGAGCTGAATCGATTGCAGCCGACAATTTTTAATGCAGCGGCCACACAGGATGCAATCCTTGTTGTTGTCTACCATAAAAGGGTGACGGAACATGGGGCAGCCGGGAGACTGGGCGGTGCCGAGAAAACAGGCATGTTCAGTGCACTGATTGTCGCACAAATGGCGGTTGGCGCGCAGTTCAAGCACAGAAGGCATGGAAAATATGGCATTCAGGGCGCCCAGGGGGCAGACGTAGCGGCACCAGCCATAGCGCTGAAAAAACATGCTGAAGACAAGGGCACCGCTCCCTATGGCGAGCATGATTGCAGCGGTAAGGATGGTATTGTGATATGCGTCCCAGACAATTTCCACCCAGAAAACCGCCAGGCAGAGAAAACCCATGATCCATCCGGAATGGTTGATGATACTACCAGGCAGGCGTCGTTTTGGCTTCAGCAGCCTTTGCGCCAGGGCGCCAGGCGCGGCGAGCGCGCAAATGCTGCACCAGAGGCGGGGAAGGAAAAAGAAGGAGATGATGAGCAGAGGCCAGCCGACAAACCAGCTCAGGGTGATACCGATATTTTTTTCCGACTCCCGGGGGCCGATAAAGAGTATGAGGATGCCAAAGGCAAAAAGAGCCGTAACAAGGATTCGCGGGAGGATGGGGAAAAGCTTGTGGGTTATGAGCCGATGCACCTTTGGAAACCGAAGGAGATTATAAACCATTCTCCCCTCACTTCTGGGCAGCCCCAGGAGAATCTGCTCCGAGAGGATTTCCTCCTCATGGGAGGCGATGACCGCCCGTTTTATAACGCTGTCAAGCTCAGTGAGATTGCCAGGCCAGTCATATCTCATGAGCATGCCAAGCGCTTCCGGGGATATCCGGTTCACCTTCTTATCGTATTCCACCGCATAGTGGTGGAGGTAATACCTCATGAGGGCGTGGATGTCGCGTTTCCGCTCCCGTAGCGGCAGAATGAACAAAATATTCTCTCCCAACTCCGCCAGAAGTTCAGGGCCGAATATTCCCTCACCTCGAACTGATTCAAGTGAGCAGCTCGTTATGAAGATGAGCCGCACGCGCAGAGGCTGCGCAATCTCGCCTTCCACCGGCGTAAAGACCCCTGTGCCGAGAGCTTTGCTCAATCTATCCTGCAGGCTGCGGGAGAGCAACTCCGCATGATGAAGTACCACGGTGCCGCTCTGCATCTGTTCAAAGATACCGAGCTTGCTGCCGGCGGAAAAGGGAAAGGTTTCCCCTTGGCAGCCGAAAAGCTTGCCTTCCCAGAGCCAGGGATCAAACTGTCGAAGATCGATTTCTACATACGGAGCGGTACGCTGGCGGCTGTGTTGATGGATTTGTTGGGCAATCAGACGGCGTCCGACGCCTGACTCGCCGACGATAATAACCGGCGCATCGCTAGCGGAGAATTCATCAATGCGGTATTTGATCCTACGCGCGAAACTGAGATCATCTTGTAGGAAGGAATCTGGAAATGCTTCAGCAGCGGATTTTCCCTTCTTGGTTGTCTCGACTTGGAGGCCGTCTGGCAAAAAAAAGGACGAAAGAGCAAGCCGCTCGGCGAGGGCTCGATCAAAAATGTGGTGAATTTCGGGGTCGGCAAGGAGTTTATTTTCAAAGGCATCCTGATCAAAAACATAAAGACGCACTTTGGTCAGTGCCCGGACGCTGAAAGACCGAGGACATCCGGTCAGGAGGGCCACTTCGCCGAAATGGCCGCCCGCGCTGACATTGCCGATGACGCAGGCCATGTCTCCATGCTGATCAACGATTTTCTCGACCTTGCCTTCGGCGACGATGCAGAACACATCACCCCGGTCCCCTTTACGATATAAATATTCTCCAGGATCTAAAGCAACTTCTCTTGCCAGGGAGCCTACTTCATCAAGTACGACTTCGTTGATCCCCTGAAAAAGATACGCCTTCCGTAAATCTTCCTTGGCAGTCATTATGAGTCCTAGAGTAACAGAGAGTAACCAAGGGGCTGGTACTAAAACAACTTATTCTGTATAGCGCCCAATTCCCGGCAATTCCTCCTGGCTGACTAACCGATTGACTGCCGAGGTGGAAATCCCGAGAAAGCGGGCCACCTCCGCGCCGGAATATCCCTGCCAGCGTACCGCAATCTGGCTCAACAATTTTCTGGCTCGCACCACCCCTCTTGTCCTGACGCCGGAACGAATGGCCGATGCCTCTACGCCCTCCCCAGTGGCAATCCTTGCAAGAAGCTCCGGCAAATCGCGTTTACCGGTAGCCAAGCGCAATGTCTCTTTTTCCTTGTTCTCCGCCTCGGATAGAATTCGGTCAACAAAATCGCTCCCACCCAAGATCCTGGCATCGGAACTGACCGTCGCACCCCGCCGGCGTAACGATACTACCTGCGACCAGTCGCCAAGGCTGCGGACAAGCCCCCCGCCAACCAGTTCAGGCCGCCTGCCGCGAGCAATTCCGTCATTGACAAAGCTCTCGTACCCCATTCTCGCTTGTTGGATATCCGCGCTGAAATAGGCGAGAATGGTCTGTCGATCCTGCCAATCCCTGGCCACCGTCCCCAGCAAAGCGGCGTGCCCTGACCAAGGATGGTTGTTCAGTCCGGCCAGAGTGTCAACCGCTCCGGCCCGTAATGGGTTTAAGTGGATATATCTGGTCAATTCCAGCAGGTAAGGATCATCCTCGCAGACGATCGACTTGTACCT
>MGTE01000118.1:28495-40926 GCA_001799275.1 Deltaproteobacteria bacterium RIFOXYD12_FULL_57_12 | reverse complement strand
CAGGAGGGATAGGATTTAACTATGCGCCGACCATTTTTCTCCAGAATAAAATTGGCTGGATCATCGCAAGCACAATTGGGTTGATCGGCGGGGCGTTTTTTGTCTACTTTGTGCTCATTGGCCTTCTGCTGATCATCGCCCCCATCATCTCGACAATCAAGATTCTGGCTGAAGACTATAGCGCGGGAAAAGCCACCTTGTCCACGGCGAGCGGGGCAACGTGGAATGACCCGCACCTCGGGGTGACCATGCCGGACGGCGGCGAATCTGTCGCCAAGAAACGGGAAAAGAAACAAGCTAAGTAGAATGGCTGACGCGGCCGACACTCCCCTCGCTCCGCATAGCGCATGAGGGGGAAACAACCCAAGAGGGAACCGGGAGATCCTGCCGGCTCCCTCCTCGCGTTTATTATCCGGCGCAACGAGCCAGCGCCTTGTAAGAAACCGGGGCCTTAACGCCAGCGGCTACGAAATCCAGCCATTCGGGAACAGTCGGGGCAGAACACATTGCGCTTGATATCGATGTACTCAACCGAGTGGGAATAATGCATGACACACTCGAAGTTCTGGCAATGCGGCAAGCCCAGGGTATGCCCCAGTTCGTGCACAGCCTCCTTCTCACTGCGTTGCAGAAGGAGGGTTTCGTCCTCCGGCAGTCCGTAGAACTGCTGGTAAAGGCGGAAGATCGAGATTAAAGCGCATCTTTTGCCGAGTTGCGCCTCTCCGTAGACAAAAGTAAGGATGGGGATGTACAGGTCGACATCGATGATGCCGAGAATCTGCCTGCTATTGCCCTCGGCCAAGGGCAGCAGCCTTTTCAGAATCTCGGTGGAATGGTACTGCCGGCGTTCGCTATTGTAATGCTGGGCAATGGAGAAGTCCTGCTCTATGATGTCGCAGGGCACACCAAAGAGTTCAGCCAGGGTAAAGCCGAGAAAGGTGGCAACATCCAGGCTGCTCTTGGTGATGGGAATGAGGAAAATGCCTTGCATAATGCAGCGGGCTACTGTTTCTGAAGATTGAATTTCTTGATCTTGTTATAGAGAGTCGCCCGGTCGACCTGGAGAAGGATAGAGGCCTTACTGATATTCCAGTCGGTCTGTTCCAGCACTTTTTTGATATGATGCATCTGGATGGCTTCAAGTGAGCCGCTCGACCCCCCCTCTTCGAGCCGTGCATTCGAAAAAGGCAGGTGCGCCGGCTGGATATCTTTTTCCTTGCAGATGACCACCGACCGCTCCATGGCGTTTTCCAACTCCCTGACATTGCCTGGCCAGTCGTAATCAGTGAGGATGTTCATGGCCGCCTGGCTGATTCCAGTAATGGGTTTGTTCATCTGCTGCCGGTAGACATCCAGAAAATGGCGGGCCAGAAGCGGGATGTCCCCCCGCCGTTCCCGTAGCGGCGGGAGATCAATGACAAAGACATTTAGCCGATAAAAGAGATCACTTCTAAACTCGCCGCTCGCCATGGCGGCCTCAAGATCCTTATTGGTCGCGGCGATGGTCCGAAAGTCAGCTCTGATCTCCTTGCTGCCGCCAACCCGGAAGAACTTCTTGTCCTCCAGGACTCGTAGGAACTCCATCTGAATCTTCGGGCTAATATTGCCGATTTCATCAAGGAAAATGGTGCCGCCATCAGCCATTTCGAACTTGCCTTTTCTGGCATACTGGGCGCCGGTGAACGCCCCTTTTTCATGGCCGAACAACTCGCTTTCCAGAATACTTTCCGGCAGAGCCCCACAGTTGATGGTGACAATCGGGGCATAGCGCCGCCGGCTGTTTGCATGGATGGCCCGGGCAACGATTTCCTTGCCGGTGCCGGACTCCCCCCTGATCAGAACGGTTGAGTCGACCTCAGCCACCGCCTCGATATTTTCGATCACCTGACGGATACCGGAACTTTCACCGATGATCTCGGTGGCCGAATAGACTCTCTTCAGGGTCGTTTTCAGCTTGGTGGTCTCATCCAGAAGTTTTTTCCGCTCAATGGCATTTCTAACTAAAAGAGCCAGGTGATCCGCATCAAAAGGTTTTGACAGGTAATCGTAGGCGCCTGACTTCATTGCCTCAACCGCCGAGTCGACCGAGGCGTAGGCCGTAATGATGATGATGGTGCCGCTAGGCTGGATCTCCTTGATTTTCTGCTGCAGTTCCAGACCACTCATGTCCGGCATCTTCAAGTCGAGAAAAAACACGTCCCATTCCTTCTGGGCAAGCTTGACCAGCGCCTCCTTGCCGCCGGCAGCAACATCGACATCGTAACCTTCGTTTTCAAACCAGGCCCGCAGTGAATCCCGGACCGAGAACTCATCATCGACGACTAAAATTCTAACACGTGAAGCACCGGCGTCTTCCATATGCAGCTTCCTAAATCAATTTGTTGGCCCCATCCCCACCCGCGACCTCCTGGTCAACCGGCAAGCCCCTGCCCCCGCGCTCCAGCATCTCCACCCACGGCAATGCAGCATGTCAAACGCCCTTGCGTGAGAATAAAGATTCTGACCGCCGAGACCTCCCCTGTCCCAAAAATCCTGCGCCAGCCAGATTCCTTCATGCGCCTGTGTGAAATATTTCAGCACGGAGTGTGGAAAATTTCAACACATTTTCTTCGCCGGCAATGCAATTATGGTTTTTTTTTCACCGCAACAGCTCTCTTCAATGTATCAGCCGCCCCATCATGAAATATTTTTTCACAACAAAACAAGCAAGTAAGCATCTATGCCGACACATACCAACCGGTCCTGGCATTCCTTTTGCTGAATACTATATGCAAGATGGCAATTTCTCTCCCACCTTCCCGTGCTGTTCCCGCACCGGGAGGAATGAGAATTTTCCCAAAACATTGCAACGGACCGGCGCAGTATCGGCCTGGCCGGATAAAGGCACATCTCCTGGCCGAGGCCACACACCGTGACCGCGGCCAGGAGATTTTCAAATAATGTCACCCCAGAAAACGCAAACAAATAACGACAAGGAGATGAAACAGATGCGAACAACTGCAAAATTACTGATCAGGGGCTTCGGACTAGGAACATTGCTGGTGGCGTTTGCGCAGACCGGCATGGCAGGGGCGACTCCCGATGTCGTCGAGCTGGCAACACTGGCCAATATGTATAAACCGACGACCTTCGACCATGCCATGCATGTGGATGTGGCGGCCTGCGCTGTCTGCCATCACCATACGACCGGCACGCCGCTGCCCGCAGACAGCGGCTGCATAACCTGTCACGGCAACAGCGGACCAACCGCGGAGGTGGCGTGTGCGAGTTGCCATGCCGCCAACCCCTGTGATCCGGAGGTCCGCCAGCAAACAGCATCGGCGGCCACCATTTTCCATGGTGGAGACAGGACCGGCCTGAAAAGGGCATATCACCTCAACTGCATGGGGTGCCACAAGGAAATGGGCGGCCCGACCGGCTGTGAGGATTGCCATCCGAAAAAAGAGAGGGTGACGGAATGAAAACAACCAGAAGAGAATTACTAAAACTGACTGGATTGGCAGCGAGCGCGAGCCTGCTGCTCGGACCCGACAAGGCTTTTGCCCGGACTGTGCAGAGGGATACCTCGACGCAGGTCGGCATGCTGGTCGACACAACCAGATGTATCGGCTGCCAATCATGTGAAATCGCCTGCAGCGAAGCAAACGGCTTGCCGCCGCCAACGGATAAACCGAACGCCGGGCAACGAAGAACTACGGGCATTGATGCCTATACGGTTGTCAATGAAATCGAGTCGGAAAAAAGCAATATTTTCTGCAAGACCCAGTGCATGCACTGCGACCAGCCGGCCTGCGTGTCGGCCTGTATTACCAACGCCATGTACAAGACCCCGGAAGGCCCGGTCATCTGGCGCGAAAACAAGTGCATGGGCTGCCGCTACTGCATGCTGGCCTGCCCCTTTGACGTACCGAAGTTCGAATACGAGAGCATAAACCCGCGCATCCGAAAATGCATCCTGTGTTACGACAGGCTGGGTGACGGCAAACAACCGGCGTGTGTCGAAGCCTGTCCGCAAGAGGCGGTCCAGTACGGCAGAAGGGGTGACCTCCTGGATATTGCCAGAAAACGGATCGCCGATCATCCGGCGCAATATGTCCATAATATTTATGGAGAAAACGAGGTAGGCGGCACCAATGTCCTCTATCTCTCCAGCGTACCTTTTGAACAACTGGGCTTCAAAACCGATCTAGGCACCGTCGCCTATCCGGAATTCACCAAGACCTTCCTGTATTCCGTCCCGCTGGTTCTTTTATTGGGGCCGGCATTTATGGCGGGCTTGCGGCACGCAACCCGTCCTGGCGACGACAAGTCACATTAACGGAACGAAAAATCGACGAGTTGAAACTATCAATACACAATCTGCGCAAGGGGAGGACTAACGTGAACACAACACCGACCACCAGAAGCTTTGGCAGGGCCGTAGGCCAGGACCTGTGGCCATTCATCAAAAGTGAACTAAAACCTAAGGGGAAGCTGCTCACCCCTTTCAACATCATCTCGGCCCCTGTGATACTCTTAGGGCTCGCACTCATCGTCCTGCGCTTCACAAAAGGACTTGGGGCAACGACCAATCTGAACCAGGAATTCCCCTGGGGAATCTGGATCGGCTTTGACGTTGTCACCGGCGTCGCCTTCGCGGCCGGGGCCTATACCCTGACATTCCTGGTCTATGTTCTGCGCATGGAAAAATATCATTCCATTGTCAGAGCAACCGTGCTGAACGGTTTCCTGGCCTATGTCTTTTACTCCGGTGCCCTTGCCCTGGATGTCGGCCGACCCTGGAAAATGATTAATCCGATCATCGGCAATTCCTTCGGGATCAGTTCGGTGCTCTTTCTCGTGGCCTGGCACTTTCTGCTCTATATGATCGCTCAGTTCATCGAATTTTCACCGGCAATAGCCGAATGGCTCGGTCTCCGGCGCCTCAGGAAAATACTTAGCACTCTGACGGTGGGGGCGGTCATTTTCGGGATATGCCTCTCACTTCTCCATCAATCCGGCCTGGGTGCTTTGTTCCTGCTGGCAGCGGCCAAGATCCACCCACTCTGGTACACGGAGTACATCCCGGTTCTCTTCGTGGTCTCCAGCGTCTTTGCGGGCATGTCGATCGTTATCATCGAGGGCAGCATCAGTCATCGTGTCTTCGGCAATATGATAGATCCGAAACATCATGCCGAACACACGGATATCCTGGTCGGCCTGGGCCGTCTGGCCGCTGTTGCCATGTTTGTGTACTTCTTCCTCAAGGTCCTGGTTCTGATCCATGGCCTGCACTTTGACCTGCTGAATACGCCGATGGGGCATATCTACCTGATTGAAATGGTTGGTTTTGTGCTGTTCCCGATGCTGCTGTTCATCTACGGCGCCCAAATCCGTAACAAAAACGTCCTGCTCAGCGCGGCGATAATCTCCGCCCTCGGCATCATCTTCAACCGCCTCAATATCTCGGTCATCGCCTTCAAGTGGGATGTCCCCATGCACTATGTTCCTTCTTGGATGGAAATTGTCATCACCCTGGCGGTTGTTTTCGGTGAGATCTGGGCTTTCCGCTGGGCCGTCAACAGAATGCCGGTTTTCGTGGATTCGCCTGCCTGGGCAAAACAAATCGACAAGGAATTGGCCGAACCACAGCCAGCGGTTCAAGAAATAGGCTTAAAAGACAAACAGATCGCTTAATGAGCAGGAGGCACACAAAATGGGAAATATCGCAATCTATGCAACAAAAGGCTTTGAGTATTTATTGATTCTTGGATTCCTTGCCGTATTTACTACCTTTTATCTTTACTTCACCTCTACCCGGTTCGAGCCGGTCAGGGCCGGTATCCGCCGAGGATTCAACAGCATGGTGGAATGGTTCCAGATTCCGGATGATGTTCACTTCCATCAGGGCCACACATGGATGCAGAGGGATCGGGACGATCCGCGCGCCGTACGGGTCGGGCTTGACGACTTCGCCCAGAAGATGGTCGGCAATATCAACCTGGTCTCCACGGCCAAGGTCGGCGAGCAGATAAAACAGGGTGAGCAGGCATGGAATCTGTGGATCGGCAACAAGTCGGTGAGCATGCTGGCGCCGGTAAGCGGCGAAATCGTTGAGGTCAACAAGGCATGCCAGACGAATGGTGCCATCCTTAATGACGACCCCTTCGGCGCCGGCTGGATCTACAAGATCATCCCGGAAAATATCACCAAGGAAAGCAAAAATCTGCTCTCGGGCAGTCTGGCCAAGAAATGGATGGAGACGGTGGTCGACAAACTGCGCGTCCAAATGAGTCCGGAAATGGACGTGGTGTATCAGGACGGCGGCGTGCCCATGCCGGGCATGGCCAGGAATATCGATAAAGATAACTGGGAGTCGCTGGTGGCTGATTTTTTCCTGACACGAAACCAATGACACCACATCGGGCAGAAGCAGTCCCCCGGGATGTCGGGCCTGCCCGAGTTGAGAGCGCCGCCCGGCCATGGGCGGCGCTGTCTCAGACTTCTTCCAATTCCGTCAAAAATGGCAGGAGGTGACCCCTCCTTGTATTCGGGGATTCTTATGAAATTGCCTGCAAACAAAACAGACCCGGCCGCTGACATGAATACACAGACAGGCGGATGCCGAAAAATTATCCCGAATGGCGATGTCGAGTGTATCTGGGCAAATGCCGGTGTAGTCCCCTACAAATTATGCAACTTCAACTTTGATTGCGGCAACTGCCCCTTTGACCTGGTCATGCGAGGCGGTTGCGAATTTGGCTCTCGCCGGGTAGTGGTCCGGGGCTGCGACTTCTGCTCTTCTTTCTTTTACCATCGCTATCATACCTGGGCGAAGGTTGAGGGAAATTCCCTGGTACGAATAGGCATTAACGACTTAGGACAGAATCTGCTCGGGAAGATCGAAAAAATATCTCTACCCGGCAAAGGGGAGAAAGTGCACCCAGAGAGCATCCATCTGACAGGCAAGAGGGGCAGCGTCCCATTGATCCCGCCGCTTGAGGGGTACGTGGTCGAGGTAAACGAGAAGCTCAGGAAGGAACCGTCACTGGCCAACCGATCCCCCTATGGGGATGGCTGGGTGGTCCTGCTTCTCGCCAACCGTTTGTCCAAGAGCCTGGGGAAACTCCTTTATGGCCCCCCCGCCCGGCGATGGTTCGAGGAAGAGGTCAACAGACTCTATTACATCCTGGCCGACTTACCGGACATGACCCAGCCCGAGGTCGGGATTACCTTTCAGGACGGAGGCGTCCTGGACTTCGGGATTCTTGATACAATAACACCGGAGAGAACCCGGAAGATCATGGAATGTTTTTTTGCCCATTATTCCGCCAGCAGAACCTAAGAGAGAAAAGCCTTGGCCTGCCCGGCGCCGATTGATTAGTGACCTATCGGGGAATATAGCATTCGGTGCAGACCGAGCGAGGATTCCGTGAGCAAGGCGACGGGCCTGGGGATCGCTCAACAAGGACGGGAAAGGGGATGAGCAACGGAAATAAACTATACCGAGCGAATGGATACTTATTTAGGCGAATGGATAAAAATTAGTAACAAGTTAAGGAGACCAAAAATGTTAAAGACTATTGCTCTCGTAACAATGCTGGCAAGCTCTTTTATACTGGATAGTGGCGCAAATGCCCAGGACAGGGACAGAACCCAAGACAGAGACAGAACCGTCATCCAAGACCAAGACAGACTCAAAACACCAGACCAGGACATGATCCGTGATCAGGATCGAGACAGATTGCATGCGCCTGATAGCTCAGATACGCAGCAGGATCCCACAACCGGTGCTGGCGCAGGCGGTGGCCGCCGGTAAAATAATCTGTCCCCACCCACCTTCTATCTGGGAGGAGGGCTGCTGCGGTCGTCCTCATGACATATCAACCCACCGCAAAAGATTTTGCCGACCGGCCCTGTTCATCTTCTATGATACGTGCCTTCAATGCGGGCCAGCCCTGCAGCGCCCCGGCAGGAGGACCGCCCTGCCGACGCGCTGCGGGCTGGAACCGCTCCAGGCTCAGCCCTCCGAAGAAACCGGACCCCCCAACACCAATGTCCAGATGACTTCACACCCTCTGCAGCACTTTGCTTTCTCGGGATAGGCGGCGATTCCAATGCCCTTGCAGTGGGTACCGAGGATGAGCCAGCAACGCGTCTCATCACTGCCGTATGCCGGGCAACCGGTTTCGCCGCAGTGAATGTATTCCCAGCAGGTTGTCGGTTTACCGCCAAGTTGAGGATGTTGCAGAAATCTCTCCGCCGGCACGTTGCAGGCTGTTGCCAGTCCATCGGCCATGGCGAGCTCCACCACCGGTTTCGACGGGCAGGCGAGCATGTCGGCCCGGAGGGGAATGAGCACATAAAATCGGCTCCCTTTCCCATACTGGCTGGTTGCCCAGATGACCCCTTTATGCATGGCGACCAGTTGTTTGGCGATACTGAGCCCCAGGCCTGTCCCTTCGTACTGGCGGACGGTTGAAAGATCTGCCTGGACAAATTTATCGAACACCTTGGCGAGATCCCCCTCCTTGATGCCGATACCGGTGTCCTCCACACAGACCTCGGCGAAAATGGGGGGTTCCCCCGGTTTGACGCCCCGCCGGGAGATCCCGCACCGGACAATGACGTGGCCCGTCTCCGTAAATTTAATGGCATTGCCGACCAGATTGACCAAGACCTGCCTCATCTTATCCATGTCCCCGTAGACCACCGGCATATCTTCAGGGCACTCCACGTTTAAACTCAGGCCCTTCTGCGCGACCAAGGGCTCAAAGATCGGCCGTATGGAGATGGCCAGCTCCCGAAGGCTGAACCCCCGCACATCCAGTTCCGCCTTGCCAGCCTCTATTCTGGCCAGATCCAAAATGTCGTTGATCAGGTTCAACAGGTGCCTGGCATTGGTCGTTATCCTCTGCAGGCTGTTCCGCTGCTCTTCGCTTATCGGGCCATCCACCCCATCCAGCAGCAGATCCGTATAACCGATCACGGAATTCATCGGGGTCCGCAGTTCATGGGACATGTTGGCCAGGAACTTCGACTTGAGGAGGTCGAGGTCTCTGAGTTGTTTATTGGCCCGGTCCAGGCAGCCGATGAGCATATTCCTCTCGTTCAGGAGGATGGTCTTCTTCTCAACCTCCTGTTCCAATTTTTTACTAAAAGACGCTATCCTCATAACCATGTAGTTGAACGTGTTGGCCAACAGGCCGATTTCATCGTTGGTCGTCACTTCGACCACAACAGACATATCCCCATCGGCAAATTTTTTCGCATTATCCGCCAATCTCGTAACCGGCCGCCGGACGAATTTGCCGATCAGGAGATTGATCAGGATGATGATGGCCGCGATGCCGAAGATCGTGATGACGATCGTCCGGTCCCTGGCTGCGGCAACTGCTTTCAGGGTCACCTCCGCATTGGTGCGGATGACCATGCCGCCGATTATTTTCTTGGCCGAACCGTGACAGTGGAAACAGTCCTTGTCATTCAGGATCGGCCGGATCGTCACCAGGTATCGTTCCCCTTCCAATTCATCTTCAAATGATGCGCGGGAGAGTTCGCCGGTCTGCAGGGTCTCCCGGAGTGCGTTCAGCAGCGCCGCACTGGCAATCGAATCCTCCATTATTGTATGAATCTTTTCGGTGTGAGTGGACCAGATTATCTGCTGACCATCATCGCAGATGAAGACCTCTACCCCCTCCATTTTCAGACGCACATCGGCCAGCACCCTTTCCACCGCAGCGCTGTCGCCGACCGACATTGGATATCTGATCCCGGAATACGTCGAGGCGACCAGATCAGCATTCATGGTCTCCATCAATACAAGCCGATCCCTGGTTCCGAAATAAAAACGGAAGAGAATCTCCACCCCCATGACCAGCACGATGCTGAGTGTCACGGCGGCCATGATCTTGTTCGCCAAGCTCCTTTTTATGAATGCGAACGCCATAATCTCACGGGCACGTCATGTAATTGATTAACTTGGAACGAAACCTGCAAAAAAAATCATACCGGAGCAGAACCCGGTAGCTTGACGCTGAAGGTGGTTCCCTTCCCCACTTCGCTTTCCACGGAAATCTTTCCCTTATGGCTCTGGACGGTTTTCAACACAAAGGTGAGACCAAGTCCGGGGCCGTAAATCTTTGAGGTGAAAAACGGATCGAAGATATTCTTTATCGTCTCCCGCGAGATCCCCTTGCCGGTGTCTGACAGCAGAATCTCCACATTCCCGTCAATCTGTCGGGTGATGATCGTCAGCCGCCTGATTTCTCCAATCATCGCCTCGAGGGCATTCTCAATTAAACAGGCAATCGCCCGGATCAGGTTTTCCCGGTCGACCGGAATCAACATCGACGGACATTCCAGCCGCGTCTCGACCGCAATGGCCTGTGCAGCCAACTGTTCGGCAAACCGGCCAAGGGCGGCACCGATGATCTCATTGATATCGGCAGGCTCGATATAGGATAACGCTGCGCTCTTTAAAGCGAAAAGCTGGGTGACCATCTTTTCAAGGGCCGCGACGTTCGCCAGGATGATGTCCAGATACTCCCGTTCCCGGCTGTCTTCCGGCAGTTTCTTAAGAACCCGCCGGGCAAGCCCGCCGATAATCACCAGCGGGTTGCGCACCTCGTGGGCCACTTCATCCAGCATGTGATCAAGCGCCCCGGATTTCTCCTCCTCGGCCAGTTTCTCATTGGCTGCCTTTCTGGCAAAAAGCGATTTGACCCGGACAGCCAGCTCCTTGTAATCAAAGGGTTTGGTAAGATAATCGTCGGCACCGATCTCAAACCCTTGAATCTTATCCGGTAGCTCAGCCCGGGCGGTCAGCATGAGCACCGGGATGTATCTGGTTTTCTCGTCGGCCTTGAGACGCTTCAGGACCTCAAAGCCGTCGAGTTTCGGCATCATCACATCGAGGATAACCAGATCGGGCGCGCAAGCCGCCACCTGCCGCAGACCTTCCTCACCGTCATAGGCGGAAAAGATTTCATAGCCTTCGACCCGTAATCTCTTCTGCAGGAGATCGACAATATCAACCGTATCGTCAATGATGAGTATTTTGTTCTTTTCGTTCATCTCAAACCTGTTCGGCACCCATGCTCGCAAGGAGCTAACCGTTCTTCATGAACGCCTTGATCTGCTCCGGCAGTTCGCGAACATTGATCGGTTTGGGGATATAACCGTCGCAACCCGCCTGCATGGCCTTTTCCCTGTCCCCTTTCATGGCGTGCGCCGTCAGGGCGATGATCGGGATATCCTTCAGGTGTTCCTGACCCTTGACAATCCGCGTGACCTCCAGGCCATCGATCTTGGGAATCGAGATATCCATCAGCACCAGAGCCGGCCGCTCGGCGGCGATTTGCTGCAGGGCCTCCTCGCCATCAACCGCCTCGGCTATCCTGTAGCCCCGGGCCGACAGCACCTTGACTAAAAGCTCCCGACTGTCACGGTTGTCTTCGACAATCAGAATCAGTGGCGACCCTTCTCTGTTTTCCGTCATATCCCCTGTCTCCTATGGCGGCGCAAAACGCCACGGCCACATGCTGTCAGCCGACATCACACCTGCGGATCGTCTCCTTCAACTCCGCAAGCATGGCCTCGTCGGTCAACAGCCCCTTGTTCAAAATGGCCTGAATCCGGCCGTCCAGCTTCTCGATTTCCTGATCGTCCAGATTCTTGCTGGTCAGGACGATCAAGGGGATGTTCTTGATGCTCTCCTCGGTCCTGATATATTCGATAACATCAAAACCGTTCTGATCGGGCATGATCAGGTTGAGTACAATGAGATCAGGGCGCTCGGTTGCAATGGCGTTGATCGCCTCCCGGTTGTTGGCCGCCGTTGTCACGGTATAAGCCGCCTCGACAAGGACCTGTCTGATCATCTTCAGGGTGCGCTGATCGTTGTCAACGATCAATACCTTTCGTATCCTGGCTGTCTTTTCAAGGTATCGCAGCTTCCGCAGCAATTCCACCTTGTCGATTGGTTTCACCAGGTATTCGGCCGCCCCCAGGCTGAAGCCCAATTTTTTCTCGTCGACGATCGACAGGATGATCACCGGGATATCCTGGGTGGCTGGGGTTCTCTTCAGATCGAGCAGCACATTCCAGCCGTTCTTCTTGGGCATCATGATGTCCAGGGTAATGGCCACCGGCTTGATGATCCGCGCCTTCTCCACGGCGCCCTCCCCGCTCAGAAGGCCGATCACGTTATAGTCGCCGCCAATATATTTCTTGATCAGCTCAATGACCTCTGGATTGTCATCAATGGCCAGGACAGTCTTCTTCCGGGCATCTTGGCCGATTCCGTCGGCCGCTGGCCGCTGTTCCGCCTCCCTGGCCTCATACTCTTCCAGAATGAGCCGTTCGATAATCTCGCAACCCTTACAGAACTCCACCTTTTCCGGATAGGCAGCGATCTGGGTGCCTTTGCAATGGGTGCCGTAGATCAGCCA
>MGTE01000118.1:14284-28459 GCA_001799275.1 Deltaproteobacteria bacterium RIFOXYD12_FULL_57_12 | reverse complement strand
TCGGCTTGCCGGCATACTGCGGCTCCTTCAAAAAGGTGGCCACCGGCTTGTCAAAATACTTTGCCAGCCCTTCGGCCATCATTGCTTCCACCAGCGGTTCCTCTGGCTTGTCCAGCATTTCCTTGCGCACCGGCAAAGTAAAACAGAAGCGCGAACCCCGGCCATACTCACTTTCCACCCAGATCACGCCCTTGTGCAGCACCACCAACCCCCTGGCAATACTGAGCCCAAGCCCGGTTCCTTCGTATTGCCGAATGGTGGAGACGTCGATCTGGCTGAATTTATCGAATAGCTTGCCAATGTCCTCCTGCTTGATGCCGATACCGGTGTCCACGACACAGACGTCGACGAACAGCGGCGCCTCGCCCGGTTTTATCCCCCGCAGCGAAGGACGGGCGCCGATGGTGATCGTGCCCTGATTGGTGAACTTGACCGCATTGGACATCAGGTTGATGAAGACCTGCCTGATCTTGTCCATGTCCACATAGACCATCGGCAGTTCCGGCTCGATGTTCACGACCAGATGCAAACCCTTCTTGGCCATGGGCGGCTCAAAGGTGCTAATGAACGACTCCACCAGGTCCTTAACGCTCACCTCCCGCAGTTCCAGTTCGATCTTGCCGGATTCGATCTTGGACATATCCAGGATGTCGTTGATCAACTGCAACAGATGCCGGGCGTTGTTCCCCACCTTGGCAAGGCTTTTCTCCTGTTCTTCGTTGATCTCCCCGTCAACCCGGTCCAGCATGAGATCGGTGTAGCCGATAATGGAGTTCATAGGCGTCCGGAGTTCATGGGACATGTTGGCCAGGAAGGAGGATTTCAGCCGGTCAAGCTCCCGCAGTTCGCGGTTGGCCCGCTCCAGCAGGAGGGTCTTCTCCCGCAGCATCATTGTCCTTCTGGCAACCTCCAGTTCCAGCTCCCGGCTGAACGACGAAAGCTTCTCGTACAATTTCTCGATATTTTCGAGCATCAGATTGGTATGCTGGGCGATCTCGTCCATCACATCGTTTTTGCCCAGCACCTCGGCCCTGACATGCAAATCGCCGGCCGACACGTTTGACAGGACATCGAGCAGACGATGACCCCGATCTTCGAGATAGCGGCGCTGTTCCTCCTCCTGCGCCGCGGCCCGATCGATATAACGCAGCCGTTCGGCCTCAAGCACGTCCGAGATATCCTTGCAGATCTCAACACCGCCGACCAGTGTGCCCCTAGCATCCCGCAGGGCACTGGCACTGGCCATCAACGGTGTTCGGCCGCCGTCCCGCTTGGTCATATTCACCATGATACCCTTGACCGGCCCACCGTTTTCAAAACAGTAACGGATCGGACAGGTTGTCTCGCAGATATCGCTGTTAAAAATCTCCCGGCAGGTCAGCTTCCCCTCCACCTCCTCCTTGGTATAGCCGGTAAGTTCAGCGCAGGCCTCGTTCATAAAGGTGATGACCATGTCGGTGTCGACCATGAACAATGGATCGGCAATGGCATCCTTCAGACTGTTGGCATATTCGATCTGGCTCTTGATGCTGGCGACCATGGAGTTGAAGGCATTGCCCAACACCCCTACCGCGTCGCGACTCTTAACCTGCACCGACACCGATAAATCGCCACCGGCAAGCTGCTCGGCCTTTTCGGCCAACTCGGTCACCGGCCTGGTCACCAGCCGAGCCAGCAGGAAATAGATGATGGCGATCAATGCGCCGATCCCGACGATGCTGATGCCGATCGTCCGGTTCCTGAGCGAGGCAATGGCGGCGTAAGTTTCATCGGCCGACTGGCGGACGATCATGCCGCCCAATACTTTTCGAGAGGCGCCATGGCAATGATGGCACTCCGGCTCATTGGCCATCCGGTGGATGGTGATCAGATATCTCTTGCCCTCGACCTCCTCCTCAAAAGATTTCTCATATAGAGGCTCACCGGTTGCCAGAAGCCGCTCGAGTCCGTCCAGGGCCTCCTGGTTATGAATCAGTTCGGCGACCGGCATGTTGATCCGGCTCTCGTGGGTGGCGAAAACGATCCGTTGATTGAAATCGCAGACCGCGATCTCGGCGTCTTTCAGAATCTCCTTCACATCCAGCAGCTGCTTTTCGACCGAGGCGCTGTCCCCGACTGACATGGGATGCTTGATGCCGGCATAGGCCAAGAACTTGAGTTCGCGGCCAAACGTGGTCATCCGCTCCCGGATCTGTTTCTGCTGGCTGTCCAGGCTGAGATAGATCACCACCCCCATGGCCATGGCCACGCCAACGGTGAGCGCTAGGAGGATCTTGACGCTCAGGCGCCTTGTGAAGAAATCAAAATCAAACATTCTAACCCTGCGTAGCTTGATAAGCTCTTAAGGGGCTAATGCGCCCCTCCATGGATCATGGGCTTGTACCGGAAAGCCTTGACCCGCTCCGAGGTGTGACAGGCCTCGCAGTCCTCGGTGGTAAGATGTTTCTTGATATCAGCCGGCGCCGTGGTTCTGGCGTGCAGCAGGCCAGGGCCATGGCAGACTTCACAGCCGGCGTTTTGCAAATGCGGCGTCTCCTCAACACTGACAAAGCCGCCCGGCTTGCCGTAGCCGGTGGTATGGCAGAAATAACATTTGGCAATTTCCTCGGCGGTCAGCCCTTTCTTGAGTTTTTCAATACTCTCGAACGACCGGCTTTTCTTGGCATAGGTCATAAAACTCAGGTATTCGTCCGCATGACAATCCATGCAGGCGGCGGAGCCGACATATCCCCGGCGGGCGTCGACCTCCTCGGCGCGACAGAGCTTGGGAGGTGTTACGATTGTAACGAGAAAAAATGGGAGGGAGAAAACCAGCGAAAAAATTCGGCTGGCAATCGAGGAATGACCGGTATCCATGGTACTACCTCCTTGGCGAACCTGGCCGGAGGCGCTAACAAGTCTTTTATCTTCTGGCCAGGCGTAAACGTTGGTGACGAGGATTTGCCGCCTGACTCCCTTGCGGAGCAGACAGCCTGTCTGTCAGGCCCAGAAAAACATTTATGAATCTTATTCGTAACGTCACATTAATACAACACACGGAGAATCGCCAGAACGGAATGCGGCACAAAGCCACGGACAGGAAAAAAACATTACCGCCCGCCAAGTGCGGACCAGGCTCAACCGAAGGAGCAGATATATTCGGCAATGCCCGCGGTGACCTCAATCGCAAAGGAAGAGCCGCCGGGTACGTCAAACCAGGTTCCGGCCGGGAAATCACGCCAGTCGGCCTGGCCGTCAACCCGGACCCGGCAGCCACCGGCAATGATCTCCATCCGCTCCGAGGCATCGGTGTTGAAGGTATATGACCCAGGATAGATGAGACCGATGGTCTTGCGGCTGTTGTCGGCCAGAGTGATCGTATGACTGACCACCCGGCCGTCGAAGTAGATGTTTGCCTTGCAGGTTACAGTGACATCTGCAAATCGTTCCGGTGCAATATGGCTCATGGGTTTCTCCTCATGACTGATATTTTTTTGAATTTTCCTAACTCGTCAGCAAAATCTGGTTGATCCGGCCTCACGGCCCCACGCTGGATAAATACCGGAACAGCGATATCATAATCTGCGCGGGATAGAACGTCTGGAAGGAAGCGAAGGGACACGTTGACCATGATAAGGATGTCATGGCTGCAAAAAACATCCCGCCTTGATCGATCTCTGGGGCACTGACCTGAACCATGACTAGCCCTGGTGGCAGCGGCAGTTCCCGCATTTTCCGGGTAGGTTGTACGGAGAAAGGGCATCATGAGCAGGCGGACGGATCGTGTCGGGTCGGTTGTCAGATCAGCCACCAAAGCGCGGCGGCCAGATATCTTCAATAAGCGGGCCTATCAGCAAGAGCTTACACCGTTGTCCAGAATTTGGGGACCACCGTGGCCCCTGCTGTCCATGATCAACAATCAAGATACGCTCGTTTGCGGCCACCGCCACTTGTTGTTTCTTCCGCATTGGTCAGTAGTTTCCAGCAGGATCCGGCTTCCCGGCGCCAAGCACTTCCCGGATCTTTCGAGCCAGGGTTTCCCTGGAAAATGGCTTCTGGACAAAAGCTATTCCTTCGGGGAGCACACCGCGGTGAACAATGACGTCTGCAGTGTACCCGGACATAAAAATGGTTTTGATCCCAGGCCGCAGAGTTTCAATCCTTTGCTGCAACTCCTTGCCGTCCATTGTGGGCATGATAACATCGGTCAGCAGCAGATGTATGGGCTGATCGTATTTTTCGACAAGCAGGCAGGCATCGCCAGGGGTTGCGGCCGTGAATACGTTATAACCGAGTCTTCTCAACATGGTTCTTGTCAACTCCAATATCTGCTCCTCATCCTCGACGATCAGCACGGTTTCGGTGCCGGCGAGCGACCTTCCGTTGGTGGTTTCGGAAATTTCATCGACATCTCGAAGAATTCTTGGCAGATAGATACTAAAAGTCGTGCCTTTCCCTGGTTCGCTGTACACATTAATGAACCCGTTGCTCTGCTTGACAATCCCGTATACGGTAGAAAGACCGAGGCCGGTTCCCTTACCTTCCTCCTTGGTGGTGTAGAAAGGCTCAAAGATATGTTCGCGGACCTGATCGTCCATGCCATGCCCGCTGTCGCTGAATGATAGCATCACAAATTCGCCGGGGATGAAGCCCTGATTCAGGCGGCAGTATATATCATCCAGAACTACATTGGAGGTCTCCACGGTTATCTTGCCAACCCCGTCGATGGCGTCGCGAGAATTGACCGAAAGATTGGCCAGAATCTGGTCAAACTGGGAAGGATCCATCATAACATGCCATAGGTCGACTCCGGGCACAAACACAAACTCAACGTCCTCACCGATGAGCCTTTTCAGCATCTTCCTTAAGGATTCTATTGAATGATTCAGATTCAGCACCCTGGGATTGATGATCTGTTTTCTGGCAAAAGTCAGCAGCTGTCGTGTCAGATCTGCCGAGCGCTTTCCAGCCTTGGAAATCTCCTGAAGTTCCTTGTAAAGCGGATCAAAGGGATCAAGGCTGGACAGAGCCATGCCAGCATAGCCGATGATAACGCACAGCATGTTGTTGAAATCATGCGCCACGCCGCCGGCAAGCCTGCCCACCGCCTCCATCTTCTGCGCCTGGAGCAGCTGCTTTTCGGCTTCCAGCAGATCTGCTTCGGCCGTCCGGCGGGCGAGGCTAACGGCAATGCTGGCCGCCAGTCTTTCGAAGAATTGAATCGTTTCGGCGTTGAACACATTCCGGCGGCTGTCGTTCAACTGAAGAAGACCAATGACCCCCGCCCCGGTCCGCAGGGGAATCAACGCCACGGATTCGTACCCCTCGCGGTTGCAGCGATTCCGCATCATGGTCTGCCAGTCTTCTTCCTTGATCGCGGCAAGGAGATCGCTGGTGCTGTTGGTCCAGAAGGAGCCCCCCTTGGTAAAGAATGATTTTGTAGGATCGGTTCCCCCGCTGATGACCTTGCCGCACATGCATTCGAGGACAGGTTTGCCATATCCATCACGAAGAATGCCCCCATCCTGATCGCGGGCGCAAAGCTTTGCCTCCGACTCCACAAATTCACGCGAAAAGCCGGTTGCCTGATAGTACGGGAAATTCTCGCCATCTTTCAAGCGAAGGCCAACAGCCTCGATGCCGGAGAACTCCCTGATCAAATTAATGACTGCATGGACTGCCTCGAGCTGCCTGGCCGGCTGGTTCAGGATGGCCAGGACCTGCGTTGCGCCGGCCTGCATTGTTTTTTCATGCTGCAACTCCTTAAATATTTTTTCCCGTTCCAGCCTGGCCTTGAGCACCGGAGCAACAACGCTGCCGATGGTTTCCAGCATTTCCAGGTCTCTCTCGGTATAGGCGGTTTTTTTGTTGGCAACCAGGAACAGGCCGATCACCTCATCGCTGTGCTGGATGGGCATAGAAATGTGCCGTTCAAGTTCGATGTGACCCTTTGGCGTGCGGGTAGACTTCTCATTCTTACAGATGGTCTTCTTTCCCAGAATCGCCCGGGACCAGCTGCTGTCGCCCCAGGTTTTTCTCGGAAAGACAAGCTGCTTGTCCGTAACCTGGCACTGATCCCAGAAGTGCCGCGTCATTGATGGGATAATCACCCCACCCGTCTCGTCAATGTATCCGAACACTCCAAGCGGACTCCCCATTATTTCGAGGACGGTGTCCAGAACATCAGCATACATTTGATCATCCGGCACGGTGAGGAAAACCTCATTAATCCTGTTGCGGACCGCCAGGTTCCTTTCAGCAATTTTTCGCTCGATGATTTCTCCCACAAGGTTTGCTGATGTATGCAGGCGCTTTTTGGCGATATCGATTATGAACGCCGGCCGATGCTCATACGACGAGGCCAGCCGCAGGAGTTCATCTTTGTCCACCTTGTAGTTCTTGGAAATTTCTTCAAGCTTGCTAATGTCCGTTGGGGGAGGGCCAAAGCTGAAATTCATGACACCGAAAATGTTTTTCCCTGCCCGGATGGGAACCGCATAGAGGCGCAGACCGCAAAGGCATTCACTCTCAAACGAGTGGCCGCTCTCGATGCAGACTAATGACGCATTCGTCCAGCAGCATTCATGGCAGAGCCACTTGCCGCTGGCTATTGCTTCCCTGTTGTCCGGAGTACCGCACAGATCTCGAGAGGCCTGATCAAGTCGCCCGCACCATCCGGACGAGAGAATACGAAGGGCATAATCGCCGTTTTTTTCATAAATTGCCCCGGAAGTCCCCATCAGTTGGAGATAGTCTTCGGCAATCTCGGCAAGAAGGTCCGTACCGACGAAATCGAGCAGCAGATGACTTGCGTTGATCCGGGCCAGATCGCCATAGGGAGCGGGAGCGTAGAGGCACGTTGGGCCGATGCTCTCTTTCAGAAGCCATTCGAGTTGCCACAGTTTTTTCTCGGTCGTGGCCAGTTTCCGTTCCCTTGCCAATTCTTCGACAGCCCTCATAACTATTGTAGGCAGTGCATCGATAAAATCGACATCCTTGACCAGATAATTCCTGGCGCCGAGCTTCATCATCGCAACCGCTATCTTTTCGTCGCCATGGCCGGTCATGATGATAAAGGGAACCAGCTTTTGCTTGGCAGCGAGCATTTCCACGACATCCTGGCCGTTCATGTCCGGCAGCTGATAATCCAACAGCATGACACCCTGAAAACCGCCAAACACTCTGGCGGCTGCCTCCTTGCCAGTGAGGACGCCATCGGCCTGCAGACCTTCCTTGCGCAGTTTCTTGATAATCAGATGATTCAGCCCCTCGTCATCCTCAACCACCAGCACCGGTATGCTTTTTTCAATGGGATCATTTATGGTTTTCATGTGTATCCCTTCAACATCCTATATTATTTCGCCGTTGATGCGGGGAACCTCGACAACCATCAGAAAAAGACCAAGCTGGTGGATGGCTCGCATAAACTGCTCAGAGTCAATGGGCTTGGTGATGTAATTGCTGCAGCCCAGCGCATGGCAGCGGTCGATCTCGCGCGGGTCATCGGTAGTGGTGACCATGATGACCGGGATCTTACGGAGATTCTCATCCTCCTTCACCTGCCGCAGGACCTCGACGCCGTCTGTCTTGGGCATGCGGATATCAAGCAGCAGGATGTATGGCGTCTCCGGCAACCGGTGCGGTCCTTCACCCTTAAGGGACAAAAAATCCAGAATCTCCTGGCCGTCTTTGAAATGAATAATTAAATTGGTGATCCCGGCCCGTTGAAGATTTTTCCGGATAAGGGCGGCATGGCCCTCATCATCCTCGGCAACGAGAATCGTCACTTCTTTTTTCATGTTTTTCTCCCTGATGTTTCGCTCATCCCGGAAACCGTAGAGTTATCTTGCAACCCTGTCCCAACTCCGAGACCATGGTTACGGTTCCCCGGTGCATTTCCATGATCTTGCGGACAATGCTCAATCCCAGCCCATCGCCTTTTGTCCTGCTGGGGTCCAGCCGGTAAAACAGTTCAAAAACCTTATCTTGATGACCAGGTGCAACCCCGATCCCGTTGTCTTCCACCCGATAAACGTACCAGTCACCTTCCTTTTGACCTGTGATCTTGATCCATTCCGGTCGATTTTGGTCGCAATACTTAAGACTGTTATCGATCAGATTGGCAAAAACCTGATTGATCCTGGCGGCATCCCCCATGCATGGGGGCAGATCCGAGATCTCCAGGCGCGCCCCGGTCTCTTTGATCTGGTACTCAAAGCTGACGGCCACCTCGGCAAGCAGGGCATTCATGTCGATCTCCTTGACCTCAGAGATTGCCCGCCCCAGCCGTGAAAATTTCAACAGCCCGGCCAGCAGGGTATCCATCTTGGTAATGCCAGTCCGGATATAGCGCAGGGACTCCGGAATGTCCTTGTCCAGGCACCTGGACAGGATCTCCTGATGTTCCGCTGCAAGTCTTGCGTCCTTCAGGACAGCGGTCAGGTCGGCAAGCGACTGTTCCAGTTCTCTGCTGAAACCCTGCACATTTACCAGCGGTGAGCGCAGGTCATGGGAAGTGATGTAGACGATCTGTTCCAGTTCCTTGTTTTTTTCAGCCAGCCTGGCTTCAGCCTGGAGGCGTTCGGCGATTTCGCGTTCCAATTCATTGCGCGAGGCGGTGGTTCTTCGCAAGCTTACGGTCATCTGGTTGAAGGCCGCGGCCAGATCACCGATTTCATCATACGACGTAAGGGCAACGGTATAATCGAGATCGCCCCGGCCGATGATTTCGGTTTCCCTGATCAGTTCCACCAGCGGCCGGGTGATGGAATGGGCAGTGAGCAGCGCAATGACAATGCCGAGGCCCATGAACAGAACAGCAGCGATGAGCAAGCGTTGCGTCAGGAATGATGCAGGCGCCATGATTTCCTTCAAATCATGGCTGACCATAAGGCACCATTGCAGACGGAAGGGACCGCCCTCACCCGAACGGGAAAAAGCATAAAGCTTCTGCCGGCCGCTAGCCCTGGCAATGAAATAGCCGCTGTCACCCTGTATATACTTAAAAAACTCTTCGCCTGATTGATCCTCCAGAAAACGAAAAGGATGGGCAAACCGATAAATCAGTTTGCCGTCATCGGTAAACAGCATGATTTCTGTTGTTTTAAATTTATTTTCCGTCAACTTCACCTGCCTGGCAATGATGTCCTGCAGGGAAAATATCACTTTCAGGACACCCTGAAAATTTCCATTAGGATCATTCACTCGCAACGCAAAACTGACACCGAAAGTACTGGAGTTTTCATCGTATTCAACATTACTGATAGAACTGCCCTGATCTCTGGCCGTCTTCCACCACTCTTCGTCGTCCTGCCGGTAATCGCTTGTCCTACCGGTCTGGGCGATATTCGCCCCATACCTGTTCGTTACAATAATGTCCGAGAAAACCGGGTAGGTATATATTTGTTCGGAAAAATCAAAAAATTCTTTTCGCAATTGCGTTGACAGGCGGTTGTCGATGATTGCCTTCATGAAGGGAGTTACCTCCCGAGCCGCAGTCCATTCCAGGTCTCTTTGACCGATACTATCCTCGATGTTCTCGAATCTCTCAAACTCCGCATTGGACTCAGCCAGGGTATCCAGCATGAGCTGATAATGGCTGGTGTGGAGTTTAAATTCGTTCACAAAAGAAAATATCCGCCGGTTAATTCTCTTCAAGAGAACTTCGACAAGCGTTTTGGAATCCTGGCCGATCGAGTCCTGCAGTTGTTGTTCACCGGCAGAAACCGCGTAATACGCCAAACCACCCATCAGCAGGATGACAAGAAGAAAACCGCCCGTTATTTTGGTTCCGATCGAAAATTTCATGTTCTTCGTTCAGATAATGGAGGGAGCTGATTGCCCCTTGTTCTAGCCTTGCCGGACAGAGTGGAAAGAACAGGTCGTACGAATTCGCTTGCATGGAAACGTTGCTGAGCAGGGAAATAGAGAGCAGGGGGTAGAGGATGACCGTCATCCCGCAGGTCGATAAGATGAGAGAACGGGCCGGACAAGGGGATGATAGCACCGATTTTGATCATCTCGTTTCTCCTTGTCAGGAAAAGAAGAACAATATCAATCAGGACAGACGTGTTGAACAAGCTGCGAAAAAACTTACCGTTGACGCCCTTCCCGGTCTTGATCAGCTTGTGCCATATTTTATCCCGTTCTGCTTTAGTTCTGAGCAGTTATCGGCGACGTAACATTTTCCTCTTATAATAACGCCAGAGAAATATCTAACCAAACAAATCGAGGGATGACAACTACTAAAATTGCCAGGGTCAGCGCCATGGTTAACCTACTAATATCAGACGGAAAGCCTTGCGAAGAGGGAGAAGGAAAGAGAGAGGGAAAAATTTGCCAGAAAGCACCAGGGGTTGGTTGTTTTGAGTTAAAGCCAGCTCCCTTTGTGTATATTTCCCCTGAATCCGTGAAATCCGCGCGAGAAAATGCGGTGGGCCTCAGAGATTCAGGTTTAAGGCCGGCCGTCGTTGTCTCACAGAGACAACACAGCGGCGCGACTGAAGGTTATGGCGGAACCCGCGGCCACGGCAAACCCTGCCCGGCCGGAGTCGGCGAGAATCTCCTGAAAACGGCCGGCTGTCACATGGAACTTCGGCTCGGCAACCAGCACCTTGCCGCCGGGTTTCAGCAACAGGGCAAGCTCCCGGAAGAAGGCCGCCTGGTCCGGGGTCTCATGGACCATCCAGAAGGCCAGCGCAAAATCGACCTCGCCCTTCACCCCGATGCGATCCGCGGTGCACTGGCGCGTCTCGATGATTCCCGCCACGCCGGCCCGCGCCGCCCGCCTCCGTAAGGTATCAAGCATCCGCTGTTGCAGATCCACGGCCAGAACCTTGCCCTGCGGCCCGACCAGCCTGGCGAGCCCGATGGAAAAATAGCCCATACCGCAGCCGATATCCAGCACGGTCATGCCCGGTTTTACCAGCCCGGCAAACATGATTGCCGGCCGATGAAACAGCCGACGCAGTGGGTTATCAAATGTATAGGTCAGCCACCAGGGGCAGACATGGTGTTTTTGCATCGTGAACCCTAAGAAAAATGATACAAGGCTTTCAACCTTGCAGCCATGGGAAAAAATCGCACAGCTTTTCATACAGGGCAGGAAACTGCCGCTCCAGGAAGTCCATCACCCGGTTGCGGACATTCTGCTGGCTCTCTTCCATGGACGTGGACTTGCCAGCCAACTGGCTCTCCAGCCTGGCAGCCCTTTTGCCGGGCGCCGGATGGCTCGCCAGGAAGGAATGTTTATCCCCCAGGGTTGCGAGTTTCCGCAGGGCAGCAATCGCAGCAGCCGGCTCATATCCCCTTTTCTTGAGAAAGGAAAGCCCGTAATCGTCCGCCTCTTTTTCCTCCAGTTGCGAAAATTGCGCACCCATGAGCAGTTCTGAAAAACCGCCCACCTGCGAACGGGCAAACTCGCCGACCACGCCGGTCTGGGAGGCGATGCCCTTGCGCACCGCTCTCGCCGCATAGGCAAGCTGCATTTTCTTGCGCATATGCTCCTTGGCAACATGGCCCATCTCATGGCCGATCACAAAACGCAGTTCGTCATCGTCGAGCATGTCCATCAGGCCGCTGTAAATCCGGATTGAGCCGTCCGCCATGGCAAAGGCGTTCACCTCGTCGGCCAGATAGACCTTGTAGCTGAAGCTGCGGCCGTCTTCATGAGCTTGATGGCCTACCAGGCGCTGCAGCCGGGCCGCGTATCTGTTGCCAGCGGCTGCGACCTGATGCTTACTGTCCGAATATGTCGACGCTTGCCGGGCCAAATCCTGAACCGTGGCATCCGAAAGGGTGGCCGCCTTGACGGCATCCAGCCCCGCCTCCGAGGCCAGCCGGAGGTCCGTCTCCTCGCAGCCGGTCAGACAGAACAAAAAAACGCAGCAGAGCGTGGCAAGTTGTTTCAGCATCGAATCATCCTTACTCGACCGGCAGCCGAACCGCCCGGCTGAGTCCGAATACCCGGCCCTCGCACTCCGCCAGGAAACAGACATACCCCGCCTGCCCGTCGCGGCCGAGCCCGACCGCCTCCAGCATAGGACCTGAAAAGCAGGCAAAGATGCCCTGTTTGAAGAACTCGTCCCGATGGCGGTAATCGTACAAACCTTCCAGATTGGGCGGCAGCCGGCGCCAGAGCGTATTTTTTACCGTGGGCAACGGCTCGGCCTGGAGGCCGGCCTGCAATTCAACGGGCAGGAAACGATGGCCGCAGCGCAGCCAGTCATAGGCCAGCAATTCCCGGATGAGTTCGCCATCTGACCGTGCCGCGACAAACTCGCACAAAATCGCGACCATCAGCTTCTGGGTGGCGGCCAGCTCAAAAAAGCCCTGTTGCTGGCAGACGGCGAGCAGGGACTGAAAAAAAGTAAAAACATTCTCGCCGCGGCCATGGAGATAGCGCCAGAGGCTCCGAAAAAAGCGGTTATTATAAAAGGCCTCCACGCACTCGCCAAACCAAAAAAGTTCCGCCAGGGCGGCGCCATCCAGCCAGCGATTGGCCATGACCTCATAGGGCGGTTCCTCGCAGACCGCCAGTTCAAACTCCGTTTCCGACCGGCCCATGGGGGTGTCGGGCAGCACCTTGAGCAGGCCCATCTGCATGTAATGGGGCCGCAGCGCGAACACCTCGTTAAAAGAAGCGGCAAAGGTGGCAGCGGTCTCGTACGGCAGACCAAGGATCAGATCAACATGCAGATGAATGGCGTCAAGAGCCGCGAGCCGGCTGATGGCGGTCCGCGTCTTTGGCAAGTCCATGTTGCGATTGATGGCGGACAGGGTCTCCGGATTGGTCGACTGGATGCCCAACTCAAACTGGAACCGGTTGACCGGCATCCCTTCAAGAAAGGCGAGCATCTCGTCGGTGAAGCGGTCGGGCGCCATCTCAAAGTGGAACAGGGTAGCGGGATCGGCCGTGTCGAGCAGGAAACGCCAGATCGCCAAAGCCCGGGCCGGCCGGTCGTTAAAAGTGCGGTCCACGAAACGGACCACCTTGGGCCGGTGCCGGAGGATTGCTGCCAGTTCCGCCTGTACCTGGTCGAGTTCCTTGTACCGCACCCCGGGCCGGGCCGCGGACAGACAGTAGCTACAGGCAAACGGACAGCCACGGGAAGACTCGTAATACACATGGCGGTTGCACAGGTCGCCGGAAAAATCGCTCTCCAGGTAGGGCGAGACAAAGGGGTACGCCCGGGAATCAGCCACAGTAGCAAAACTCCCGTACAACTCCCGCATGCGGTCCCGAACAAGATCTTCGTAAAAATCATCGCTCAACCCCTCCACCTCGCCCAGGACCACGCTGCAGCGGGCCGGCAGCCAGGAAGCCTGCTCCCTGGAAAAGAGATAGGGCGCCTGGGGACCGCCCAGAACGATGCGCGTCTTGGGCAGAAGTTTGACAAGATCGACCACCAGCCGCCTAACATAGCGGCTGTTCCAGATGTAGACCGAGAAGAAAACAGCAGCCGGTTCTCCAACGGCGAGCCGCTGCAGGGTGGCGAAGTAAGGATCATTGATGGTCAACTGCAGCATTTCTACCTGCAACTCTGTAAGATGCGCACGCAACTCCTGGCGCACATGAAAGAGCGCGAGGCACGAATGCGAATACCGGGCATTGAGCGCCGCCAGCCTGATCATCGTACTCCTCCGGCCGTTGACCGGCCCAGCCGCAAGGGACCACCGTGACTCTCTCTCAAAAAAAGCAACGTACTCTTCCCTGTTTTTATACCGGCCACCGTGACATGCGGCCGGTTCCTGCTTACTGTCTGTTTCATTATTCCCGAATCCAAAGTACCATTAGCACTGACAGATTCAATGCGAGCCTCAAAAATGTCCCTGCTCAGCTGGATAGTCTGTAGGTATTTAGGCTATTAGCAACTGAATAATGCCAGAGATTGTACGCGTTGCACCCTTATCCTCGATTGTTTTTTGCTAACGGACTACAGTCTAACAGTCTAAGCAACCTGAGTAGTTACAAAAATATATAGCATATCTTTTCAGGATACCCTATGAAGTTACCAATATCTCTTGCCGTCTGTTCTCCCCTGCTCTTCTGCTCTCTGCTTGCCATGACTCTATCGACTGTTAATCCGGCCACCGTGCTGGCCGAAGGCCCGGGCATCCCAACCCAGCAGCTTGCCCTCCGCTTTGATACGGCAGACCACCGTCTAACCGCCGCAGCCCGGATCGTGCTGCCGGCCG
>MGTE01000118.1:11830-14265 GCA_001799275.1 Deltaproteobacteria bacterium RIFOXYD12_FULL_57_12 | reverse complement strand
CTCCCGAAAACCACATCCTGGAGATTGCCGCCGCAGCAAAGGAACAGGAAATCATCATCGACTACCAGAAAACCGCGCCGCCCGCCGGGCAAAACGCCCTTGATCTGATCAGCCCGGACGGCATCACCCTCACCGGCTTCTGGCTACCGGTCCCGGACGAGGATATGCTTTTCTCGCTCACCGCCGATCTGCCGGCCGGCTTTAGCGCGGTCTCCGAGGCCGACGAGGGCATCACCCCGCCGACCGCCGCAAGCGGTGGAGAAACCAGGGTGTCGTTCCGCTGCCCGCGTCCCACCCGGGCCATCAACTTCGTGGCCGGCCCCTACCGGGTGCATGAAGAAAGCTTGGGCAACGGCAAAACCCTGGCCAGCTACTTCTTTGCCGAAGACGACGAGCTGTCCGCCGGCTACCGGAACGCGGCCCGCCGCTATCTGGAACGCTACGAAAAACTGCTGGGCCCCTACCCCTATCAGCGCTTTGCCATTGTCGAAAACCGGCTGCCCACCGGCTATGCCATGCCGGGTTTCACCTTGCTCGGCCAGGCCGTGGTCCGACTGCCCTTTATCACCGAAACCTCGCTGGGCCATGAGGCCCTGCATGCCTGGTTCGGCAACAGCGTCCAGGTGAAGCCCGATGAGGGCAACTGGGCCGAAGGGCTCACCGCCTATTTAGCCGACCACGCCTTTGCCGCTGATGAGGGCCGCGACCAGGTTTTCCGCAAGGAGCAGCTGATCAAATATCAAAGCTACGTGCCGGCCGCCAGCCCCATGACCCTTGCGCAGTTCGGCGGCGCCGAGGATGCTTCGGCCGAACGGGAGACGGTCCGGGCGATCGGTTACAGCAAGGCGGCCATGGTCTTTCATATGTTGCGAAAAAAAGTGGGCGACGAGGCCTTTTATCAGGCCCTGCGCGATTTCTATGCCAGGATGAAATTCAAGCATGCCGGCTGGTCCGATCTGCGGGTCAGTTTCGAAGATGCCTCCCATCAGGATCTTGCCGGGTTCTTTGAGCAGTGGCTGACCAGGCCCGATATCCCTGTCCTTACCGCCAAGGAAATCAAACTCATTGAGGAAGAGGGCCGGCCGCTCCTCTCCTTCAAGCTGGTGCAGTCGAACAAAACGCCCTTTCAGCTGACCGTGCCGGTCAGCATCACCGTTGGCCAGGATAAACTTACCAGACAGATACCAGTGACCGACGCCGAGACAGCGGTCGAGATGCCATTTGATTCCCCGCCCACCGAGTTGGTCATCGATGGAGAATACGACCTTATGCGCCAGCTTACCCCGCCCGAGTTGCCGCCCACCTGGTCTCGTTTTGCCGGTGCTGCCAACAAGATCGTTGTGGTCGATAAAAATATTAATGCCGACATCTTCAAGCCCTTTCTTGAGCTGCTGACAACAATGGAGTGCAAGGTGCTGCCCGAAGAGCAGGCAACCAGCAGTGAACTCGCCAAAGGCTCGGTCATTTTCCTGGGCACCGGGGGCGCTACCAGCCGGGCACTTTTCGCCAGACCGGCCCACCCGGACCAGGGTTTCACCGTTGATGTCCGCACCAACCCGCTGAATCCGGCCGAGGTGGCGGTCTTGGTCGCGGCCCAATCCCAGGAGCAGGTGACAAAGGGCGTTACCAAGCTGGCCCACTACGGCAAATACGGTTTTCTGCATTTTAAGGACGGCCGCATCCAGGACAAACAGATTGCCGCAACCGAAAACGGCCTGCGTTTTGATCTGGATTCGCAGCCCAAAGGCATGGCAACCAGCCAGGCCATGCCATTTTCCGAAGTGGTCGACAAACTGTCGACAAGCCGCGTGCTCTATGTGGGCGAAAACCACACGAGTTACGAGGATCACCTGCTGCAGTTGCGCCTCATCCGAGCCCTCTACGAACGCGATCCGCAACTGGCCATCGGCATGGAAATGTTTCCCCGCGCGGCGCAGTCGGCGCTGGACGACTATACGGCCGGCCGCATCGATGAAAAAACCTTCCTGAAAAAATCAGCCTACTTCAAGGTGTGGAGCTTTGATTACCGGCTCTACCGGGAGATCATCAATTTCGCCCGACGCCATCAGCTCCCGGTTATTGCCTTAAACCTGGACCGCGACGTAGTCAGTGCGGTGTTCAAGACCGGCGACACCAACACCCTTGCCGCCGAAGCCAGGGAAGAGCTGCCTGCCGATCGGGACCTGGACATACACGGCTACCGTGGCCGGATCGAGACGGCGTACCAGATGCATGCCGGCCAGAGAAGCGACGAGAAGTTCAGCGGTTTCCTGCAGGCCCAGGCCCTGTGGGATGAAACCATGGCCGAGACCGCAGCCGACTATCTCCGCGACCATCCTGCCGAGAAGCTGGTGATCATTGCCGGCCAGGGCCACGTCAACAAGGAATCCGGCATCCCGCCGCGCCTTGCCCGGCGCTTGAGCGCAAGCCAGACC
>MGTE01000118.1:10922-11667 GCA_001799275.1 Deltaproteobacteria bacterium RIFOXYD12_FULL_57_12 | reverse complement strand
ATCAAACGGTCACGGAAATCGGCGATGTAAAAATCGCCATGCTCTACAAGGAAAAAGACACTTCGGCTAAGGTGCGAGTCAGACGACTCCACACTATTCTGCCGGACGAGGTTCTGGAGTTCGAGGTAAGCCTCAAGCGGCAGCCAAGCCCGCACTGAGTGCGTTCTCTGATGAAGTTCCGGCAGATAATGCCGGAATGCTCGCGCCAACCGAGGCCGACCTATCGGGCATCCCGGATCGCCTCGGCCAGCCGGACGGCCTGCCGGCTCTTGGCCACATCGTGGACCCGGATGATCGACGCGCCGTTCATGGCGCAGAGGGCGGAGATCGCGGCGGTAGCCACATCCCGGTCGGCAGCGGTCTCGATGTCCAGGATCTTGCCGATGAAGGCCTTGCGGGAATGGCCGATCAGCAGGGGACATCCCAGCCCGCGGAAGGCAGCCAGGTTGTTGAGGATGGTCAGGTTGTGGGCCACGGTCTTGCCGAAGCCGATGCCCGGATCGAGGATAAAACGTGAGCGGTCCACCCCGCGCTCTGCCGCCCAGGCCAACCGCTCTTCGAAAAAAGTACTGATCTCCGCCACCACGTCTTCATACTGCGGGTCGACCTGCATGTCTTTTGGTGCGCCCTGCATGTGCATGATCACAACCGGCACCCGGGTAGCGCGGATCAGATCGATCATGGCCGGATCGAAACGCAGGGCGCTGATGTCGTTGATGAGATCAGCGCCGGCGGCCAGGGCCTG
>MGTE01000118.1:9558-10868 GCA_001799275.1 Deltaproteobacteria bacterium RIFOXYD12_FULL_57_12 | reverse complement strand
CTTCCTCAACCGGCACCGGGCGGGAAAAGGGCCGCGACGACTCGCCGCCCACGTCGATGATATCGGCCCCGGCCGCAACCATGGCCTCGACCTGATTAGAGATAGCGGCTTCGGTTGTGAATCGGCCGCCGTCCGAGAAGGAGTCGGGCGTCACGTTCACGATGCCCATGATCCGTACCCGGTTGGCATCGGGCTGCTGCTGTACGCTCATTCCCGCCGATGAAGAATCAATTTTGATGAGGCCGAAAGTTTACCGGTGGATTGCCGGCCGCGTGATGAAAAATCAGGCCGGCTCCGTGTTTTGGGCTGCCTCGGCGCTGCCGGTTGCCACCTCCGCCACCTCCGCCACCGCTGTGGACGGCTCGCCCTGCTTCGCTGACTCCACCGCGATCATCGCCTCGATATCCTCCAGCACAACGGTCTCCTTTTCAAGGAGCATTTTGGCCAGGGCCCGCAGCAGATGAATATTTTCCGACAGGATCTGCTTGGCCGTCTCCATGGCCCCGAACACCATCTCCCGGACCTCCTCGTCAATCTTGACGGCGGTCGCCTCGCTATAATCACGATGCTGGGCGATCTCGCGGCCGAGGAATATATGTTCCTCCTTCTTGCCGAAGCTGAGCGGCCCCATCGTATCACTCATGCCCCACTCGCAGACCATCTTGCGGGCAAGGTTGGTGGCCTGCTCGATATCACTGCCGGCGCCGGTGGTGATCTCGCCGAAAACCAACCACTCGGCCATCCGGCCCCCCAGCAAGATACAAATGCGGTCGATCAGATAGGGTTTGGCATAGGTGTGTTTCTCGTTGATCGGCAGCTGCTGGGTGACGCCGAGGGCCCGGCCGCGCGGAATGATGGTCACCTTGTGGATCGGATCGGTGCCCGGCAGCAGCCTGGCGACCAGGGCATGGCCCGCCTCGTGGAAGGCGGTGATCTCCTTGTCCTTGTCGGTGATGATCATGCTGCGCCGTTCCGCCCCCATCATGACCTTGTCCTTGGCCAATTCCAGATGTTTCATGGTGACCTGGTCACCGCCACCTCGGGCTGCCAGCAAGGCAGCCTCGTTGACCATGTTCTCCAGATCGGCGCCGGAAAAACCCGGACAGCCACGGGCCAGTACCGCCAGATTGACATCGTCGGCCAGCTTGGTCCGCTTGCCGTAGATGCCGAGGATCATCTCCCGACCCTTGACATCCGGGACCGGCACAATCACCTGCCGATCAAAACGTCCCGGCCGGAGCAGGGCCGGATCAAGGACATCCGGCCGATTGGTGGCGGCGACGATGATCACCCCTTCACTTGACTCAAAA
>MGTE01000118.1:6399-9545 GCA_001799275.1 Deltaproteobacteria bacterium RIFOXYD12_FULL_57_12 | reverse complement strand
TGCTCCCGCTCGTCATGGCCGCCCCCCAGACCGGCGCCACGATGCCGGCCCACCGCGTCGATCTCGTCGATAAAAATGATGCAGGGCGCATTCTTTTTGCCCTGGGTAAAGAGGTCTCGTACCCGAGAGGCGCCGACGCCGACAAACATCTCCACAAAATCGGAGCCGCTGATCGTAAAAAACGGCACCTCGGCCTCGCCGGCAATGACCCTGGCCAGCAACGTCTTGCCAGTTCCGGGTGAGCCTGCCAGCAGCACCCCCTTGGGGATCCGACCACCCAGACGGGTAAACTTCTGGGGATCCTTGAGAAAATCGATGATCTCGGACAGTTCTTCCTTGGCCTCGTCAATGCCGGCCACATCCTTGAACGTCACCTTGGTGCCGCCCGCCTCCAGCAGCTTGGCCCGGGTCTTGCCAAAGGACATGGCGCCGCGGCCGCCGCCCATCTGCATCTGGCGCATAAAGAAAATCCAGACGCCGATCAACAGCAGCATGGGGAACCAGGAAACCAGAATGGAGACATACCAGGGCGTGTCTTCCTTCTGCTTGACGTTGATATCGACATTGGCCTTGCGCAGAAGCGGGATCAATTCCGCATCGGCCGGGATGACGGTTCGAAAGGCCGTGCCACCTCGCAGGGTACCGGTAATCACGTCGTTCTCGATAACCACCTGTGAGATGGCATCCGACTCAACATTCGTCAGAAATACGCTGTAGGTGATCTCTTCATGCTGGGGCTGTGGCCTGTTGAAAAGGTTGTACAGCAAAACCATGGTCAACCCGATCACCAGCCACATGCTTAAATTTTTATAAAACGAGCTCAAGAACAACCTCCAATAATCTGTGCCAGCATAATGGCAAATGGAATCAACAGGTCCCGGCCCCGGCACACGGCGACCGACGGCAGGATGTATTTAACCATAAGAACCGCGGAAGAAAAAGTCTAAAGAATACAATCCCACTGAAAACCAGGGAAATTCACATAAACTGCCAGCCTGCCCTGCGCTCTATCCAATCCAGCGGAGCTGGATAAGTCCCTTAACACCATGAACACCCGCATGCGACTAGCGCAATCCTTATGATTCTGCACGCAACCTGTCAACAAACAACACCTAACTCCGATAAACGAGATAAATACCTTCACGAAATAATATGCTGCCAAAACCACGCAGAATATTATTTCTAAGGTACGAAGGGACTAAAATATTCCTGAACCGCCTTTGCCTCCATGGTGTTGTTCCGCAGGGCCTCAATGGCCACCACCATGGATACGGCCCCGGAAACAGTGGTCGAATAGGGCAGATGATAATCCAGAGCGCTCCGGCGGATGGAGTAGGAATCTTCCGTGGTCCGCGAACCCATCGAGGTGTTGATGATCCACTGGATCTGCTTGTCCTGGACCTTGTCAAGGATATGGGGCCGGCCCTCGGAAATCTTGTTGACCTTGGTGCAGGCCAGCCCGTGTTCGCCTAGATAGGCTGCTGTACCGGCGGTGGCGCAGACGCTGAAGCCAAGGGCGAGCAACCGCCTGACCATCGGGATAATGGCCGGCTTGTCCGCGTTGCGGACGCTGACCAGCACATTACCCTCCTTGGGCAAACGCTGACCGGCAGCCCACTGCGCCTTGGCAAAGGCGAGGCCAAGGTCGTCGTCCATGCCCATAACCTCACCGGTGGATTTCATTTCCGGACCGAGCAGGGTATCGACATTGGCAAACCGATCAAACGGGAAAACCGCCTCCTTCACTGCCCAGTGGCGGACCACCACCTCGGTGGTCAGGCCGAGTTCGGCGAGTTTGGCGCCGAGCATCACCTTGGTGGCCAGCTTGGCGAGCGGCACGCCGGTGGCCTTGCTCACGAACGGCACGGTCCGCGACGCCCGGGGGTTCACCTCCAGCACATAGAGGGTGTTGTCCTTGACCGCGAACTGAACGTTCATCAGGCCGATGACGTTTAATTCCCGGGCCATGGCCCGGCTGGCGCTTTTGATCTCCTCGATCATGGCCGGCGACAGGGAATGGGGCGGCAGCACGCAGGAAGAATCGCCGGAATGGATGCCAGCCTCCTCGATATGTTCCATGATGCCGCCGATGATTGTGGTCTCGCCGTCGGAGATCGCATCGACATCCACCTCGATGGCGTCCTTTAAAAATTTATCGACCAGCACCGGATGCTGCGAGGAGACGACAATGGCCGAATCCATGAACTGCCGGATGCCCTTTTCGTTGTAGACGATGCGCATGGCCCGGCCGCCGAGAACGTAGGAGGGCCGCACCACCACCGGATAGCCGATCCGCTCGGCAACGGCCAGGGCCTCCTCTATGGTGCGGGCCGTGCCATTGGCCGGCTGCAGCAGATTAAGCTTCTGCAGGAACTGCTGAAACCGTTTCCGGTCCTCGGCACGATCGATGGAGTCCGGCGAGGTGCCGATAATGGGCACGCCAGCCGCGGCCAGCGACACGGCGAGATTCAAGGGGGTCTGTCCGCCGAATTGGACAATGACGCCATCCGGCTTCTCGCGCTCGATGATATTCAGCACATCCTCGCGGGTCAAGGGCTCAAAATAAAGCTTGTCCGAGGTATCGTAGTCGGTGCTCACCGTCTCCGGGTTGCTGTTGACCATGATGCTCTCCACCCCCATCTCCCTGAGGGCAAAAGAGGCATGCACGCAGCAGTAGTCAAACTCGATGCCCTGGCCGATCCGGTTGGGGCCGCCGCCTAAGATCATCACCTTGCGCCGGTCGCTCGGCCGGAACTCATCCTCGGTCTCGTAGGTTGAATAGAAATAGGGCGTATACGCCTCGAACTCGGCGGCGCAGGTGTCGACCAGCTTAAAGACCGGCTTCACGGCCTGCTGACCGCGCAGTTCCCGGATATCGTGCTCGGAGGTGCCGGTGAGATGGGCGAGCTGACAGTCGGAGAAGCCCTGCTGCTTGGCCTTGCGAAGCAGATCCCGGCCCAGACCATTGAAACCGGCCACCCGGATCTCTTCTTCGGTATCCACCAACTGACTTAGATTGTGCAGAAACCAGGGATCAATCGCGGTCAGTTCGGCCAGTTGCTCAACGCGCATGCCCCGCTTCAGAGCCTCGTAGATATGAAACACCCGTCGCGAGTTGGGGATCGTAAGGCCGCGCTCCAGTTCGA
>MGTE01000118.1:3955-6375 GCA_001799275.1 Deltaproteobacteria bacterium RIFOXYD12_FULL_57_12 | reverse complement strand
AGCGCATGCCCTTCTGGAAAGCCTCCTTGAAGGTCCGACCGATGGCCATGGTTTCACCCACCGATTTCATCGAGGTGGTGAGGACGTCCTCGGTCTCCGGAAATTTTTCAAACGTCCAGCGCGGAATCTTCACCACGCAGTAATCAATGGTCGGCTCAAAGGCGGCATAGGTTTCCCGGGTGATGTCGTTGGGAATCTCGTCAAGGGTATAGCCCACGGCCAGCTTGGCGGCGATCTTGGCGATGGGGAAACCGGTGGCCTTGGAGGCCAGGGCCGAACTGCGGGAGACCCGCGGATTCATCTCGATGACCATCATCTCGCCATCCGCCGGGTTGACCGCGAACTGCACATTGGAACCGCCGGTCTCTACCCCGATCTCACGCATGATGGCGATGGAGGCGTTCCGCATCTCCTGGTATTCCCGGTCGGTCAGGGTCTGGATCGGCGCGACGGTGATCGAATCGCCGGTATGCACGCCCATGGCATCCATGTTTTCGATGGAGCAGATAATGACCACGTTATCCTTCCGGTCGCGCATCACTTCGAGTTCGTATTCCTTCCAACCCAACAGACTGCGCTCCAGCATGACCTCGGTGTTGAGGCTCAGGTCAAGACCGGACGCCACCATGGTCGCCAGCTCCTGCAGGTTGTAGGCAACCCCGCCGCCGGTACCACCCAGGGTGAAGCTGGGCCGGACGATAATCGGAAAACCAATCCGCTCGCCCGCCTCCTTGGCTTCCTCCAGGGTATGGACAATGGCGCTCTCCGGCACCTTCAGGCCGATTTTCTGCATGGCATCCCTGAACTCCTCCCGGCCTTCCGCCTTGCGGATGACCTTGATATCGGCGGCCAGCAGTTCCACGCCGTATTTTTCCAGCACCCCCATCTCCGCCACCCGGATGGCCAGGTTCAGGCCGGTCTGGCCGCCCAGGGTCGGCAGCAAGGCATCCGGCCGCTCCCGCTCGATGACCTTGGCGACCATTTCCGGCGTCAGAGGCTCGACATAGGTCCGGTCGGCCAGTTCAGGATCGGTCATAATGGTGGCCGGATTGGAGTTGATCAGCACCACTTCGTAGCCCTCCTCCCGGAGGGCCTTGACCGCCTGGGTTCCGGAGTAGTCGAACTCACAGGCCTGACTGATGATGATAGGGCCGGAGCCAATGATCAGTATCTTCTTGATGTCGGTTCTTTTTGGCATAATCTCTGTCTTGCAATTGCTCGTTGGTCAGGATTTTATATGTGCAGCACTTTTATTTCATCATATCGATAAAACGGTCAAACAGATACAGGGCGTCATGGGGCCCGGGCGCGTTCTCCGGGTGGTACTGCACGGAAAAAACCGGCAGCCGCCGGTGCCGCATGCCTTCAACGCTGTTGTCATTCAGGTTCACATGGGTCAACTCCACCAGATCCGGATCAAGGCTCTGCATGTCAACGCAGAAGCCATGATTCTGGGAGGTAATTTCTATCCGGCCCGTACCCAAATCCTTGACCGGCTGGTTGACGCCCCGATGGCCGAATTTCAGTTTGTAGGTGGTGCCGCCGAAGGCAAGCCCAAGAATCTGGTGGCCGAGGCAGATGCCGAAGACGGGCTTTTTGCCGAGCAGAGCCCGCACCGTCTCCACTACTCCCGGTACGCCGGCCGGATCGCCGGGGCCGTTGGAGAGAAAGACACCGTCCGGTTGCATGGCCAGAATCTCATCCGGCCCGGTTGTGGCCGGCACCACCTGCACCCGGCAGCCTCGCGCGGCCAGTAGCCGCAGCTGGTTGTACTTCAGGCCGTAATCCAGGGCCACCACCCGATGTTTCCCCGGTCCGGCCGTAGCAAAATCACACCCCGGCCGCGGCTGCTCATCGCTCCAGCCGTAAGGCTCCGGGCAAGTGACCTCACGCACCAGATCCCGGCCCACCAGACCGGGGGACTCCTGGGCCTTTCGCACCAACGCGGCGGGATCGAGAGTAAGGGTGGAAACCACGCCCTTCATGGCGCCAGCAGTCCGGATGTGCCTGGTCAGGGCGCGGGTGTCGATCCCCTGTACGCCAAGGATACCGTACGCTTTCAAAAAATCGGCCAGATTGCCGGTAGCCCGGTAATTGCTGGGAATGGCGTTGTACTCTTTGACCAGAAAGGCCTCGGGTTGCACCCGCTCCGACTCCATATCTTCGGGATTGACGCCGTAATTGCCGATCAGCGGATAGGTCATGGTGACGATCTGGCCCTTGTAGGACGGATCGGTCAGAACCTCCTGATAGCCGGACATGCCGGTGTTGAATACAATCTCGCCGGCTGCCTCGCCAGGACCGGTAAAGGACTCTCCCTCAAAAATTGTGCCATCTTCCAGGGCGACAAGTGCTTTCATAAACCTTCCTGTATAATTGTGGTTCTGTAAAAATCCGACCAGTTACTGCGGCGGGAGCAC
>MGTE01000118.1:0-3931 GCA_001799275.1 Deltaproteobacteria bacterium RIFOXYD12_FULL_57_12 | reverse complement strand
CCGAGCCCTGCTGCGCCCTGGCAATCGCTCCGGCCCGCCTGCCGGCCGCCCGATATTCTTCCTGGTGCTCAACAAAATATCTGATCAAACTGGCCAATTCCTCAGGGCCGGCAACCGCAAACCCGGCCTGCACCGACTCTAGCAGCCGCGCGGCGTCGGCAAAATCCTCCATGCTCGGCCCATAAAATACCGGCTTGTCGTGGACCGCCGCCTCCATGATATTGTGGCCGCCGCGGGGCACAAGGCTGCCGCCGCAGAAGACATACGTGGCCACGCCGTAGAGGGCGGCCAACTCGCCGATTTCGTCAACCAGAACAACGTCCCGGCTGCGACCGCGCCCCTTGATCCGGCTCAACCGCTCAAAGCCGCCAGACTGTCCGGCCAGCAGCGCCTCAACCTCCGGCAGGCGCCGCAGATGCCGGGGGGCAACCACCAGGACCAGCCGCTGCAGCCTGGCATCTTTCCGCAACTCGTTCACAACCGAAAGCAGCAGTGCCTCTTCGCCGGAATGGGTACTGCCGGCTACCAGCAGCGGTACATCGCCGGCCGGATTCAGCCATTGCCGATAGTTCTGTTGCCCGGCTGCCGGAAAAGAAGCCACGGCCAGATCATACTTCGCGTTGCCAAGCACGAAGACCTTGCCCGGGTCAGCTCCCAGGGCGATATAGCGGTCGGCATCAGCGGCACTGATCACGGCAATCGCCGAAAAATCGGCGAGAATCTGCCGCATGAGGCGCCGGACCAGAAGGTAGCGCGTAAACGATCGCGCCGACAGCCGGCCATTCAACAGAACAAGTTGGACACCCTGGCTTCCGGCCTGCCGGAGAATGAGCGGCCACAGTTCGGTCTCCAGACAAATATAGATGGTCGGCCTGACGAGCCGCAGCACCCGGCCGACGATGCCGGCCAGATCAAATGGCGCATAAAAACACCGGATCTCCGGCCCCAGTTGCCGGCGGGCCATCTCCATCCCCCGAGCAGTCATGACCGACAAAAAAAACCCGGCAGCCGGCAAGACGTTTTGCAGCTCCGGTAGGAGCGCCCTGGCCAGTTGCACCTCGCCGACCGAGGCGGCATGCACCCAGACCCTGACCGGCCACTCACCCTGCAGCACCGCCCGGGGCAAAAACCCGAAACGCTGCCCGAGCCCTTCTAGGTATTTACCGGAAACAAGGCTGTACAAAAAAAAGAAGGGAAAGCAGACGATAAAAAAAATCCAGCTCAATAGCTGGTAGATTCCATAATACAACTGCCGCCTTAATCCGCTTGGTTTGCCGACAATAATCACGATTTAAAAAATCAGGTAATCTAAACCGGAATACGCCAATTCGTCAACAGATAATCCCTGATGAACGATTCCGCGCATCCCTGAACCGGCTAGCCCTGCTCCAGACAGAGCGCCGCATAAATCCTGGCCGCGGTATCTACCTGCGCAAAAGGAACCTGCTCATCCGGCGTATGTGCCACTTCCAATTCGCCGGGCCCGAGGAGCAGAGGTTTTACGCCAGCCTCGTAAAACAGGTTGCCGTCCGAATGGGACCGGAAGACATCATGGCGCAACGCCAGCCCGAGACGCGCGTAGACATTCTCCAGCAGCCGAGCAAGAGTCGAGTCGGAACCGAGATCGTAGCCCGGCGCTGCAAAGTTGAAGGAAAGGGCCAGATCAAGATCCTGAATCTCCAGGGCGGCCGAGTCGGCCAGGACCCGGATAGTCTGCTCCACCTGGCCTGGTGCCAGGGAGGGCGGCAGATGGAGATCGATCCAGGCCTCGCAGCGATCCGGCACCACAAAACCGGCCCGAGACGAGGTCAACTCCCGGATAGAGTAGACGATCTCCGAGGTGCGCCGGTCAAAGCGGGGAGACCTTCCCAGGTGCAGAAGCACCCGCAGCATCGATTCGATCGCATTATGCCCCAATTCGGGCAGCGAGGAATGAATGCAACGGCCGCGGGTCACAAAATCGGCCTCGAGATAACCGTAATGGGCAAAACAGGCCGCCAGGCCAGTCGGTTCGCCGATAACCATCCACGCCGGCCGGTACTCCGCAAGAAAAGCAGCGGCACCGTCGCCGGTTTCCTCCTCGCCGACCGCCAGCAGCAAGCCGACGTTCGGCCTGACCGCCGGCGGCAGAGCTGCGGCAATGGCCAGAAAGGCCTCCGCCATGGCGGCGCACCCGCCCTTCATGTCGGCGCTCCCCAGGCCATATACGATGTCGCCCACCTCGCGCGGCCCGAACGAATCCAGATCCCAGGCATGAATCGTGTCGACATGGCCGGCCAGGAAGAAGGCCGGGGTCGGCGAGCCCATGGTGACCACCAGGTTGTAACGGTCTTCCTCGACCACCTGCCGCCGGACGACCAGGCCGGTGCCAACGAACAATTCCTCCAGAAAAATCTGGATATCCTCCTCCTTGCCATATGGGGAATAGATATCGATCATCTCAAGAAGGATGCGCCGCAGCCGTTGCGGATCGATCGCCCCCCAGACCTGCTCAATCTGGCTGTTCACGGTTTCTTCTCCGATTTTTTCCTGCCCTTGTCGAGATTGAGCGTCATGTAGACGTGCTTCAGGATATTGCCGAAGCCCTGTTTCCTGAAAAAACGGATTGCCGCATCGTTTTCGGCATCGGTGTCGATAATGATGATCCGCACCCCCTGTTCCTTCATCCGGCGCTTGATCTCGCGAAACAGCCGGTCGCCGATCCGCAGTTTCTGGAGGTTGCTGCGTACCCCCAGCCAGACCAGATAGCCATATTTCCAGGCCGAATGGTGCTTTTCCACGGTGGTGCCGAGGGCAAAACCGACAATCACATCCTGCATCTCGGCCACGAGGCAGAATTCGCTATCCGTGTTGAACAGGGTGGTGATTTCGTACTCATCCCAGGTTCGGTAGAGGCTGGTGGAGTACTCGGCGGTAAAGATATTTTCACCGATGTGAAAGACTTCCGACAGGTCGTCAATCGTCATCTCCCGGATCCGAACCCGGGGCTCGCTTGCAGCGCTATCGTCGTTCATTGTCTTGGTCTCTGGCTGTTTTTGTGACTACTCAGGTTGTCTAGGCGCCATCTACCCCTATAGTGAATTCCCGGTACGGCTGTCAACAACTAATCCGGCCCGCAAAAACAGCCGGGAACAAGGTATTTGCGATTCGGCAAGCAAACGGCTTGAAGATCAGCCGTAAAAATCGTATGCTAACACTCACTTCCGCTGTCCGTGCCGTCGGACAGTCCTATCAGCCAATGGAATCAAGAAAGGAGGCCGGCATGAAACGCCTTGTATCCGCACTTTGTTCACTGTTGCTTATTGTTCTACTAACCACTGTTTCAAAAGGAGAAACCATGACCACCCAGGAAAATCTCGATAACGGCCTCTATGCCCGAATCGCCACCAGCCGCGGCGATATTCTCATCAAGCTCGAATATGAAAAAACACCGCTCACCGTGACGAATTTCGTCGGACTGGCAGAGGGCACGATCAATTCCTCCAAGGAGAAAGGAACCCACTTCTACGACGGCCTCATCTTTCACCGGGTCATCGCCGATTTCATGATCCAGGGTGGCTGCCCGCAGGGCACCGGCACCGGCGGACCAGGCTACAAATTCCCGGACGAAATCGACCCCAGCCTCCGCCACGACATGCCTGGCGTCTTATCCATGGCCAATGCCGGACGCGGAACGAACGGCAGTCAGTTCTTCATCACCCATGTGCCTACCCCGTGGCTGGATGGCAAACATACGGTATTTGGCCACGTGGTCAGCGGCATGGAGGTGGTGAATGGTATCCGCCAGGGCGACCGCATCAACACCGTGGAAATCCTGCGGATCGGCGACAAGGCCAAGGAATTCCGGGCCAACCAGGAAGACTTTGATGCCCGGCTCGCCGCTCTCAAGAAACAAAAGTAGAGACAGGGACGACTAACGGAACCGGCACCG
>MGTE01000117.1:31476-33905 GCA_001799275.1 Deltaproteobacteria bacterium RIFOXYD12_FULL_57_12 | reverse complement strand
TCGCTGACAGGCCTCCTCCCTGCCCCGCTGCCAGACTCCTCAGCGGCTTTACGCATCGCCCTTTCTCCGGAAGGCCACCATTGCCAAGGGCGGCAACGTCACCATCAGCGAGTGGTAATGGCCGAAGGCTGCCACCGGGCTTGCCTCGACACCGCCGAGATTACCCTGGCCCGAGCCGCCGTAAAGGTGAGCGTCGCTGTTTAAAATTTCCTCCCAGAAGCCACCCGCGGGCACACCCAACCGATGGTTGTGGCGGGGAGTCGGAGTAAAGTTGCAGACGCAGACCACTACGTCGTCCTGACTCCGGCCACGGCGGAGAAAGGAAATGACGCTTTGCTCGGAATCATTGGCGTCGATCCAGGAAAACCCTGTTGACGCAAAGTCTAACTCGTAGAGGGCCGGTTCCCCCCGCATGGTAGTGTTCAGATCCCGCACCCAGCGTTGCAGGCCCAGATGATCGGCATCGGCAAGGAGATGCCAGTCAAGGCTCACATCGTGGTTCCACTCCGCCCATTGGCCGAATTCGCAGCCCATGAAGAGGAGTTTCTTGCCGGGATGCGTGAACATGAGGCCAAGGAGCAGGCGGAGGTTGGCAAAGCGCTGCCAGCGGTCGCCTGGCATCCTGTCGAGAAGCGATCCCTTGCCGTGCACCACCTCGTCGTGGGAGAGGGGGAGCAGGAAGTTCTCGGCAAAGGCGTAGACCAGGCTGAAGGTGAGTTGGTTATGGTGGTATTTGCGGTGGATGGGGTCCTTGGTCATGTAGAGAAGTAAGTCGTGCATCCAGCCCATGTTCCACTTGAGCTCGAAGCCGAGGCCTCCCAGATAGATTGGTTTGGAAACCATGGGCCAAGCGGTGGACTCCTCGGCGGCCATGATCACATCCGGGTGTTCCTGGTAGACGAGTTCGTTGACGCGCCGGATAAAGGCGATGGCCTCCAGGTTTTCCCGGCCGCCGTGGATATTGGGGATCCACTCGCCTGGGTCCCTAGAGTAATCGAGGTAGAGCATACTGGCCACCGCGTCCATACGCAGACCATCGACGTGGTAGACCTCCAACCAGAAAAGGGCGCTGGCCAGGAGAAAATTGACGACCTCAAGCCGGCCGAAGTTGAAAATAGAGGTGTCCCAGTCCTGGTGAAGGCCCTGCCTGGGGTCGGCGTGCTCGTAAAGGTGGGTGCCATCGAAATAGCCGATACCGTGCTCGTCCCGGGGGAAATGGGCCGGCACCCAGTCAAGGATGACGCCGATGCCATACTGGTGCAGGGTGTCGACGAGGTACATGAAGTCTTGGGGGGTGCCGAAGCGACTGGTGGGAGCGAAATAGCCCACGGTCTGATACCCCCAGGAACCATCAAAGGGGTGTTCGGTCACGGGAAGAAACTCCACATGGGTGAACCCCATCTCCGCGACATAGGCCGTAAGTTTTTCCGCCAGTTCCCGGTAGGTGAGCCAGCAATTGTCTTCCCCCCGCATCCAGGAACCGAGATGGACCTCGTAGATGGAGATGGGACTTGTTAGTCCGTTTTTTTCCTTGCGGCCCGCCATCCAATCACCATCGCCCCAGGTGTAGTCACCCAAATTCCAAATACGGGAGGCAGTCTGGGGAGTGATCTCGGCGGCGAAACCAAAGGGGTCGGTTTTCTGGACTCGGTAGTCACCGTAGCGTGAGGTGATGGCGTATTTGTAACGCTGGCCATGGCCCGCGCCAGGGACAAATCCCTCCCAGAAGCCACTGCCGGGATTGTTTTCGAGCGGTGCCACTCCCTCTCGCCAGTCGTTGAACTCCCCAACCACGGACACGGCCTCTGCGTTGGGTGCCCACACCGCGAACCAGGTTCCCGGTCGGCCCTGGTCCTCGCCCTGATGGGCGCCGAGTTTTTCCCAGGCCCGGTAGTGCTGACCTTCGTTGAGCAGATAGATGTCATAGTCAGAGAGAAAAGAGGTCTTTTTCATGGCACTAGCTCCTTGCCGCCCGGCAGAAAGGAGAGAATCCCTTCCAAGGGGATGCGCAGCCAGTCCGGACGGTTATTCAGTTCGTACTCAATTTCATAGAACGCTTTGTCGAGAATAAAAGAGTACAGCAACAGTTCCAGGTGCTTTTCCCTGGTTGGGAGGAAAGAAGCGCCAGCGGCGCGGTCGAGGTAACCGCGCAGGAAGGCGGCTCGAGCCCATTCCTCCCAGGCCTGCAGGCGAACGATCAGAAATCCTATCTCTTCAGGGGACGCTTCCTGCTTGGAGAAAAGGATGTTCATTGCGGCGTAGGCGAAGGAGCGTAACATACCGGCCACGTCTTTCATGGGGGAATGTTTTTCTTGCCGTTCGGTCATCGTTCGCAGCGGTTCGCCTTCGAAATCAAGGAGGATCCAGTCCGTTCCTCGGCGGAGGATCTGACCCAGGTGATAGTCGCCATGACAGCGGATACGGGTGGC
>MGTE01000117.1:16882-31463 GCA_001799275.1 Deltaproteobacteria bacterium RIFOXYD12_FULL_57_12 | reverse complement strand
CCGGCGTTTAAATGCTCCAAGGTCTGACTGGCATGGCGCGAGAAAACATCGGCAAGGCTCTGAAGATAGCTTTCATTCAGTGCTTCCGGTTTGAATGCCGGTTGTCGCGCCGAGCTGGCAAGGGCCACATGAAACTCGGCGGTTCGTCCCCCGAGGTTCTCAAAAGCAGTGAGACTTTCCCCAAAGCTATCACAGCCACCGCTTTCGGCATAGGCAGCGGCGGCCGCTAGAAGTGGCATTCCGGCAAAGGGGCGGAAGTCTTCGCTTACCAGATCCTTGGTTCGCTCTAAAAAATCCCGGGCCGAGTGCAGGGCATAGCTCCAGCCGTCGCTGTCGCTCGCCAGGTATGGTTGGAGCATGGCCACCGCTGATGTTTGGCCTTGGAAGTTGAGCAGAATGCCGCCGGCAACAGGTGCCAAGGCCTCAAAATCGGTGTGATCGGTGAGTTGTAGACTGATGGCAAAATCAGGATTAGTCCCTTCCTCCATCCTTCGATAGAGCTTGAGAATGGCCTGCTCGTCCAGCACTACCGAACTGTTACTCTGTTCGACCCCCAAGCGGCGGACATTGCCGCAGGGGCTCTCGACCGGGAACGCCTTTTCAAAGGCGCGGGTGGCAAAGGCCTGGAGCGTCCCACCCTGGGCGGTAGAAAAGGTACGGTTGTCGGCCATAGCCTCGAAGAGATCGCAGCAGGCAACCCGATCCGCCAGCCCGTCCAGAAAGACACCTTCCGCCTTAGGGGTCTTGAATACGGCAAGGACACTTTCCGGGGCTTCGGTGGCAAGCCTTTCCGCAGCTGGACCGGTCACCACCTTCAGTGGCAGGCAGTAACTTTCCTTGTTGCCCTCGCTGAAACTCAAGGTAAGAAAGGCCATAAAAAATCCCCCACCCATCTTGCTCGAGTCTGATATGGCCACCCCGATGATGGTTCGAGACTTGCTCCTGAACCAGCGCTGGGTAGGAAGCCAGGCGGGGAGGATCTCATTCTCCAGAACATGCTGGAAAGTCCCCTCCAGCATGCCGTTCCAGTTCTCGCCGATGGAGATGGATGGAAGATGCAGTGCCTCACTATTCCGCGCTCCACTGAGGCGAATGGCTTCGGCCGGCGCTTCCAGCCGGAACCAGTAGAAGGAGTGCGGACCGATGGTGACAAAGTAGGGAAGCTCGCCGATGGTGGGAAACTCGGTACGCCCGATCATCTCCACCGGCACCCAACCCTGGAACTCCGAGAGGTCGAGTTCCACCGGCTGCACAAAGCGGGAGAGGTTTGCCACCGCCAGGATCACCTCCGCCTTGTAGCGTCGCAGATAGACCAGGACTTTGCGGTTTTCCGGGCGCAGGAATTCGAGGCTTCCCCGACCGAAGGCCTTGTGCTGGCGGCGAAGCGCGATCATCCGTTTCATGAAGTGGAGCAGCGATGAAGGATCCCGTTCTTGGGCCTCTACATTAATGGTTGTGTAGCCATAGACCGGGTCCATGATGACCGGGAGAAAGAGGCGGGCCGGGTCGGCCTTTGAGAAGCCGGCGTTCCTGTCCGCGGACCACTGCATGGGGGTGCGCACCCCATTGCGGTCGCCAAGAAAGATGTTATCGCCCATGCCAATTTCGTCACCGTAATAAAGAATCGGGGTGCCGGGGAGGGAGAAAAGCAGGCTGTTAAGCAACTCCATCCGCCGGCGGGAGTTGTCGAGGAGTGGCGCCAGCCTCCGGCGGATGCCGACGTTTACCCGCATACGAGGATCCCTGGCGTATTCGCGGTACATATAGTCCCGCTCCTCGTCGGTGACCATCTCGAGAGTGAGTTCGTCATGGTTACGCAGGAAAATCCCCCATTGGCAATGAGGGGGTATTGCCGGCGTACGCTCCAAAATCTCGGTGATGGGCCGTCGGTCCTCTTGGCGCAGCGCCATGTAGATCCGTGGCATGAGCGGAAAATGGAAGGCCATGTGGGCCTCATCCCCATCTCCGAAATAGGCCGCAGTATCTTCCGGCCATTGGTTGGCCTCGGCAAGCAGCATTCGGTCCTTGTAATGGAGGTCCATCTGCCGCCGAATTTCCTTGATCACGGCGTGGGTCTCAGGGAGATTCTCGTTGGTGGTGCCCTCACGGACACAGAGGTAAGGCACTGCGTCGAGGCGCAGGCCGTCTACCCCGATGTCAAGCCAGAAATTAAGCACACGGGTGACCGCCTTCACCACCTGGGGATTGTTGAGGTTCAAATCCGGTTGATGGGAGAAGAACCGGTGCCAGTAATAGCTGCCGGCCACCGGATCCCAGGCCCAGTTCGAGGTCTCGCTATCGGTGAAGATGATACGTGTTTCTGGAAATTTCGTGTTGGTGTCACTCCAAACATAGTAACGGTGGTGGGCCGATCCCGGTTTGGCCCGGCGCGCCGTCTGGAACCAGGGATGCTGGTCCGAGGTGTGGTTTATGACAAGCTCGGTGATAACCCGTAAACCACGGCGATGGGCCTCTCGCACAAACTGCCGGAAGTCGCGGAGTGTGCCATAATCGGGGTGCACCCCGCGGTAGTCGGAGATGTCGTAACCATCATCCTTTAAGGGCGAAGGATAGAAGGGAAGCAACCAGATGGTGTTGACGCCAAGACCCTGAATATAGTCGAGCTTACTGATGAGCCCCCGGAAATCGCCGCTACCGTCACCGCTGTTGTCGCAGAAGGCTTTGACGTGCAGTTCGTAGATAATGGCGTCCTTGTACCAGAGAGGGTTGCTCTCACTTTTCGCATGCATGGTTTGTGTCCACTCACAGAGAAAGATCGGTTGATTAGGCTGTCGGCTGTTAGCATAACGTCTAACAGCCGATCATTACATAAAGTAATCGAAATCTCGCTCCGTACGCACCCGCCGGCGCAGGAGGAAAATCTGAGCCGGTGTGGAGGTCGGGTCGAGACGCAGATAGTTGCGGGTGCCTTGCCAGAGGTAACGACCGGCGCCCAGCAGGTCATGGACTTGATAAGGCTCAGCCTCGCCGATACCGAACTCGCCCACCGGCAGCTGTAGCCAGCCCTCGTGGGCGTGGTGGGGATCGAGGTTCACCGCTACCAGGATGATGTTGCTGTTGTCCGGCGTGGCCTTGCCGTAGCAGAGAATCTGTTCGTTGTCCACGGGATAGAAGCGGAGATGAAAATTGTGAGACAGCGCCGGGTTTTCCCGGCGGATGCGGTTGACGCGCCGGATGAAATCGGCGAGACTCCCGGGCTGATTCCAGTCCCGCGGGCGGATCTGGAACTTCTCTGAGTCCCGGTACTCCTCGGTGCCGGGCAGGGCCTCGGCCTCGCAGAGTTCGAATCCGCTGTACACCCCATAGCTGCCGCTTAAGGTGGCGGCAAGGACTAAACGGGCGAGAAAGGCTGGGCGGCCCCCGAACTGAAGAAATTCGGGCAGGATGTCCGGGGTGTTCACGAAGAAGTTCGGCCGGAAGAACTCTCGCACCCCGCTACGGGTGAGTTCGGTAAGGTAGGCGGTGATCTCGTGCCTGGTGTTGCGCCAGGTGAAATAGGTGTAGGACTGGTTGAAACCGGCCTTGGCCAGCGAATACATGACCGCCGGCCGGGTGAAGGCCTCGGCCAGGAAGATGGCGTCCGGCCGCGTGGCCCGGATCTGGCCGATAAGCCACGCCCAGAACCTGAGCGGCTTGGTGTGGGGGTTATCGACGCGGAAAATGGTGACACCCTGCTCCATCCAGAACAGGACTACCTCTGCCAGCGCCTGCCAGAGAGCCTGCCACTCCCGGCACTCGAAATCCAGGGGATAGACGTCCTGGTACTTCTTGGGCGGGTTTTCCGCATACTTGATGGTGCCATCGGGCCGATGCCGGAACCATTCTGGATGCTCCCGTACCCAGGGGTGATCCGGCGAACATTGAAAAGCGATGTCGAGGGCCACCATGAGACCATGCCCGTGGGCTGCTTCCACGAAATGGCGGAAGTCCTCCAAAGTGCCGAGTTCAGGATGGACGGTGTCATGCCCCCCTTCTGCGGCGCCGATAGCCCAGGGGCTGCCCGGATCCTCCGGACCGGCGCCCAATGTGTTGTTCGGCCCCTTGCGGTGGGTACGGCCGATGGGGTGGATGGGCGGCAGGTAGAGGATGTCGAAGCCCATGTGGGCGACATAGGGCAGGAGACCTTCCGCATCACGGAAGGTTCCGGAGCGGCCGGGCTCCGAGGTCGTGGAGCGAGGGAAGAGTTCGTACCAGGCGCTGAAGCGGGCGTGCACCGGGTCCACATCCACGGTAAGGGTGGGGTGCTCCGTGGCCCTGGCGCGGTCAGGGTAGCGGGACATGAGGGTCTGCAAGTCCGGGGCAAGGCCCGTTTCGAGCCGGACCGCGCCAGGCTGGCCATTATCGACAAGCTGCGCGGCGCGGTCAACGAGAAATTCCCGGTCGACGGGGGAGGCGCGGTCGGCTGCCTTCGCCACCATGGCCGCCCCTTCCAGGAGTTCGCTTTCCACATCCTGCCCGGCAGTCGCTTTTTTTCTCACCTCCTCCCGCCAAGTGGCAAAGGAGTCCACCCAGCCGATGATGGAATAACAATAGGGCGCAAGGCTTGTGATCGGGAAGGAGGCACGCCAGCGATCATTGCCGAAAAAACGCATGGGGGTCTCCTGCCAAGCGCTGGCGGCGGCCGGCCGGTAGCGGAGCATAACGACCAGGACGTCGTGGCCGTCGGCAAACACGTCCGCGGTCACCTCTACCTCCTCGCCCGGGGTCCGCTTAATGGGATAGCGGCCATCGTCCACAGAGGGCTGGACATTTTCGATAAAGACCCGGCGTGCGAGATTCTCGTCAGGATCAGCCAGTCGGCGGGGGCTGTTGTCCATCATCTTCATCCTCCTTGTTTCCGGGAAACCGTCTACATAAGCACGGCATCTCGTTGGGGGTTTACTTTCCCGGCGGAGCAGTTCATGAAGCACAAGGGTGGGGAACACGGGACCCCGGTGCAAAAAAATTAAAATGGCTCGTCAAAACTGAGGGTTGACAAAGGTTTGGGCACAAAAAACTCGGCTACGGGAAACTGGCTCAGATCTTTAGCAATTCCCGCACGAAAATAGGCATTCACCCAATGAAAGATATCATTCTTTTTAATGGAGCGACGCATCTTTTTCATTCTGGTCCGCCGCGTTTCCCCATCCATGCTGAACGCCTCATGGATAGCGTCGGCAACCCCCTCGATATCGTATGGATTGACCAGCAGCGCGCCATGATGAAGTTGCGCGGCTGCGCCGGCAAATTCACTCAAGATCAAAATCCCGTTATCTTCAATACTGCACGCGCAGAACTCCTTGGCCACCAGATTCATTCCATCCTTAAGGGGGGTAACCAAAGCGATTTCACAGGTGCGATAGTAAGCGAGCAACTCCACCCGGCTGAGGGAGCGGTAGATATAATGGATGGGGGTCCAGCCGACTTCGGTAAAACGGCCGTTGATCTCACCGACCAGCCGCTCGATCTCGTGTTTGAGCGCTTCATATTCCGGCACATTCTGACGGCTGGGAACGACTACCTGGATCAGCGTCACCTTTCTTCGCATCTCGGGATATCGCTGAAGCGCGTTGGCAAAGGCGTGCAGGCGATGCGGAATTCCCTTCGTATAATCGAGGCGGTCCACCCCAAGAATCAACTGCCGCTCGGGAAGATTGGCGTGAATGATCCACGCCAGATCCTCCACCTCTTTCTTCGCCGCCGCATCGGCAAATTGCTTGAAATCAATACTGATCGGAAAAGTTCCCACCAGGACTTCCCTGGTCGGGGTCAGACATCTGATGACCTGCCCGTGGCCGACGATTTTTGTGCCAGGGACCAGCATGCGCACACAATCCATGAAATTGCGTCGGTCGCGCACCGTTTGAAACCCAACCAAATCATATTGCAGCAACGCATCCAGGATCTGAAATCGCCAGGGCAGCCGAACGAAGCCGTCCAGGGGCGGGAAAGGAATGTGAAGGAAAAAGCCGGTGTGCCGGGTCGCGCCCATTTTCTTTAGTTGGTCGGCGACCAGGATCAGCTGATAGTCGTGAACCCATACATAGTCTTCCTCCTCCTCGGTATTGTCGGCAATGGCTTTGGCAAATTTGGTGTTGACGCTTTCGTAGACTTTCCAATACGCCGGATCAAAATTGCAGCGCGACGGCAAATCGTGGAACAAGGCCCACAGGATTTCATTGGAGAAGCCGAAATAGTATTTCTGGATCTCCTCTTCAGTCAAATCCACCGGTTCGAGGGTGTACCCCGTTTCCAGCGAGCCCCGCGCCAGCAGCTCGGCCAGAGCCCCATCACTCATGGCCTCCCGGACATTCGCGCCAAGCCAACCGATCCATAGCCCGCCCCGGTCGCGCAATACCGGTCCCAGCGCCGTCACCAGGCCGCCGGAGCCCGATTTAATCACCCATTCGCCATCATCGCCTTTTTTCACAACGATCGCCAAGCGGTTCGATACGACGGCAAGTCTGGTTGTCTCCATGTTTCTTCAGTCCCTGAGCGTTGAGGTTACGGAAACCCAGGTTTCCAGAAATTTCTTTACGGCGGCACAATCCTCCAGAAAACCCCTGGCGGCAGTCGATGCGGAAGTCGCGCCAACCTTAATGCCAATTCCTGTGTCTCGAATTATTCTGAAGGCGTCTTCGTCGGTCTCGTCGTCTCCCACATATACCGGAAAATTTCCTGGCGGCTGACCACGCAGCAGTTCCGAGAGAGCGTCTCCTTTGTGCCGACCGGCGCAGCGGATCTCCACCCCGCCGTTGAACCGACGGCACTCCAGAGTTTGGAAAGAGGAAATCCCGGTCCAGGCGGCCAAGATGCCCTCTTCCATGGCAGAGGCGACCTGGGCTGGCAAACCCCGGGTATGCATTGCAAGAGAGGCAACCTTGTACTCCAGTTTCTCGCCATAGCCTTTTTGCAGCGCCGCCTCCTTTGCCTTTTCGAGTCCAACCTTCTGTTCTGCCGAGGGCTGGATCACAACCGGCGTGTTGTCAGTCGGGCGCCACAGTTCAAAGCCATGACTGCCAACGATGGTCACGGGAAGCTTATCGAGCAGCATCAAAACCTCTGCGGCCGGGCGGCCGGAAATAATGGCAACGGCAGTGGCATTCTGGTTGACAAGCGAGTGCAGCACATCAAGCACGCCGGCCAGCGGCTTCGCCTGCATCGGATCGACATGAAAAGGAGCGAGCGTCCCGTCATAATCCAAGCCCAAAAACCTTGATCGGGAAGAACACACCCGATCCCAGAAGCCAGGGACATTCCTTATCGCTATTTTTTTTTCACTATGCCATTTCATGATACATCTATTTCTATACCGTTTCTGAAATAATGGCAAACATGAGCGGTCAATACCATGACGGAACACCTCAGTGAGCAAAAAAAATCTGGAGAGAAATTTCCGGATAAATCTCGGCAGGCTATTGTCGTCGAGTTCCAGGCATAGGAAAACAGCCTTGACCGATGCGAAGGATATGAGGTAATCAGAGAGTAGCCTGACGCAACGCGTCGATGTCTCGAAAGAATTGAGGTTTCGATTCCGAACGGGATTCCTCAAGCCTAACGAGGTGTTATCATGAGCGTGACAGCAAATCTTTTCTCCACGGTGATCCGATACAATTTTCGGCCTCTGGCGTTTCTCGCCCTGCTTCTTTTGGTCCGCCCCTTTTTCCCGTTTCTTGACGAATTTCCAAAACTTCTTTCTCCTCTGGAAAAGGCGTTCGAAATCCTCTTGATCTGCGGTATTGCCTGGCTCATCATCCAGAGCATCTACATGCTGGAAGAGGTAGTGCTCAGAAATTACACCATCGATGTCAAGGATAACCTGGAGGCCAGGAGGATCCACACCCAGATTCATTTTCTCCGAAAATTCGTGGCGACGATCATCATCATCCTGGCGATTGCCTCCATCTTCATGGCCTTTGAGAAGGTGAGACAGATCGGCATGAGCATTCTTGCCTCGGCGGGCATTGTCGGCATTGTGATCGGTCTGGCCGCGCAACGGACGATCGCCAATATTCTGGTCGGTCTGCAAATTGCCATTACCCAGCCTATCCGGCTTGATGACGTGGTAATTATCGAGAACGAATGGGGGCGGATCGAGGAGATCACCTCAACTTATGTCGTGGTGAAAATCTGGGATCTGCGGAGGCTCATCGTCCCCTTAACCTATTTTACCGAGAAGCCGTTCCAGAACTGGACCAGGGGTTCCGCGGACCTGATGGGTACTGTTTTTCTCTATGTCGATTACACCGTGCCTGTCGAGGAGGTACGTCAGGAGTTGCGGCGTCTCCTCGGGGCATCATCTCTCTGGAATGGCACGACATGGGGTCTGCAGGTAACGAATGTCACCCCGCAAGTCGTGGAGCTACGCGCCCTTATGAGTGCCACCGACGCATCTGCCGCCTGGGATCTGCGCTGTGAGGTGCGGGAAAAACTCCTGACTTTTGTGCAACATAATTATCCCGGCGCGCTTCCGAAGGTTCGAGCCGAGTTTCAGCCAGATAACTCCTTGGAATCTTCATAATCGCCCGAGTTTTTCGCAGGATGAACACGGTGCCGCGTCGGACCGCTGACCAGCAGGGCTACCGGGAAACGCGAGAAGATTTCGGCGCAAAACAGTTTTTTCTTCGCGCTTATTTTATCGCCGGTAATGGCATTCCGGAAAATGTGAGGGGAGTCGGTCGGCAATACGAGATGGGTATCTTTCCACACCTGTTCGCCGAGTGGGCACGTCTGAACATCGATCATGCCGGTCAGGAAGCGGGGGGTGATAGTTATGGCTAGAGACTTCTGATCCCTCCTGGCAAAGGCAATGAGATGATTATGCCAGAGCCCATGCGTTTTCAGAGGGATGTACACCCCTTTTTGAAACAGGTCGGCATTTTTCTTTCTGGCAATGAGCGCCCGGTGGATCAGGAAGAGCTTGATCCGCCCGTCCTCGCGCGTGGCGAGGAGTTCCGTCAGAAAATCCGAGAGATCATGCTGCCTGTTTTTGATCTCCGCGAGCAACCTAGCGCGACGCTCAAAATTTACGGGACGGCGGTTGTCGGGATCCACGAGACTGAAGTCCCACAGCTCGGTGCCCTGATAAAAATCAGGCACGCCGGGCGCGGTGATCTTGAGCAGGGTCTGGGCCAGAGAATTCCATACGCCGTAAAGCGCCACTTTTTTCTGAAACGGCAGAAAGGAGGCCAGGAATGGATTGTTTTCACCCGGGACGCAGATCTTCTCGAAAAAGGCGAGAAAGGCTGACTCGTAAGCCGTATTCGGCCGTAGCCAGTTCGAATACATTTTCGCTTCACGGGTCGCCTTTACGAGATAATCCTTCATCCTTTGCAGATAATCCTGAGAAATCCCGTCACCCAAGGGAAAGGAACCGAGCAGCGTCTGGTAGAGGAAATACTCGTCGTTTGCCTCGGGAACCGCCCGGCCGTCAAGATGCTGCCTGATTTTTCTGTTGGTCCGGTGCCAGATTTTGAGCATTTTTTCCCACTCGCCGTGCAGTTCGGAAAGAACATTGATCCGAGCGCGAACATCCTCGCCGCGCTTGGTGTCATGGGTGGCGGTGGCGTTCATGGAATTGGGGTGGTGTTCGAGCCGCCGGCTGTTGAACCGATGAAAGGAGTCAAGAGAGACGCCAAACCGTTGCGGTTCGCTTCCCACCTCGTTTAACGAGATCAGTCGGTTGGCAATATAAAGAACCGTGTCTTCGAACCCTTTGGCCATGAGCGGACCGGTGAACTGCTGAAAACGCATGACCAGGTGCAGCCATTCGGCCCTTTCCTCACGGGAGAGATGCTCGGGGATGTTTAAGCAAAGAAGATTTTCGATGAAACCGAGTTCATAGGACAGGTCCGGATTGCGCTCCATGGTCCTTTGGATGGCCTGCCGGATAAAGCCACGATCCTCGGGTCGGGAGAATTCGCTGCTCATGTACGTTCGGTAGACCGGGAAATAAGCCAGCAGATCACTGATGGCCCTGCGCAATCCCTGCAGGGTGATATCGCTGCCGTGCCGATGGCGAATGAAGATGTTTTTCATGAGCATGGCCAGATTATCCACATCACCGGCCATGTGCTTTTCCGCCACCCATTTTTTTTTGGCAAAGACCAGTTCCGGATAGGGCACGGCCGGACCGACGAACCTCCCATAGATGCGGTCAAAGGCCTTCGCATGTCTTTGGTCGCAAAAAAGGCCGTTGACAAAGTTCATGAAGTCATAGCCGGTTGTTCCCTGCACTGGCCAGGAGGAAGGGAGTTCTTCCTCAGGGGCCAGAATTTTCTCAACCACCAGATAGATGTCCCGCACCTTTTTCCGGATGTTCCGCAGGTAAGAGGTTGGGTCATAAAGGCCATCCACGTGGTCGATCCGCAGCCCGGCGATTTCCTTTTGCCGGATGAGCTCGAAGATCAGGGAATGGGTGTGCGCGAGAACGGCCGAGTCCTCCATTCTCAGGGAGATCAGCTTGTTGATATTGAAGAATCGTCGGTAGTTGATCTCTTCGGTCGCTACCTTCCAAAAGGCAAGGCGGAAAAACTGTTCGAGGAGCAATTTCTCAAGGGACTGCATGCTTTCCGGAAGGCCCGCCTGACCGTTGCAGAGCTTTATGTTTCTATCCAGAAAAGTTCTGATCGCCTTGTTCCGGGAATAGAGCTCCCACAGCATCACCTTGATAAAATTAACCTGATCATAGCGTTCGCCTGAAGGCTGCCGGGACGAGATCGTATTGAGCACATAAAGAAGGCCGAGGAGTTTAATGATATCCGGATGGTCGGAACACAGGGTCGTTTCCAGGGTGGGCGACCGGAGGGTAAGGATTTGGGCGTAGGATTCGATCTTGAGCGGGAATATATGGTCGTAATAATGAATGGTGAAACCATGCTGGTCATAATGAAGCGTGATCTCGCCGTTTTCCAGGGCAACCCCAAAGAATTTTCCAAGGCAGGGAACAAGAAGCCGACCTTTGAGCCCGTCATAGGGATGGTCCCAGTTTATGTCAAAAAATCTGAAATACCTGGAACTCGGGCCATGCTCCAGCACATCCATCAGCATTGTATTCTCTGAATCGACGGCCATGTGATTGGGAACGATATCCTGGACCCAGCTCATTCCGGCCCGCCTGACCTCCATGAGCAACCCATCGAAATCCGCCCGGCCGCCCAGTTCGGGATTGATCTGGTTGGAGTCAACGATGTCATAGCCGTGACTGCTGCCCTTTTGGGCCTTAAAGACTGGGGAGGCATAGACCGTTGAGATACCAAGTTCTGCAAGATAGGGGATGATTCCCCGGGCCTTCTTAAATCCGAAGCCGGGATTGAACTGGATACGGTAAGTGGCAAGCGGAATATTCTTCATGTTACCCTGACTTTCAGGATGGAGCTCAGTCCTTGAAAAATCTCGACCCACTGTCGGGCCGCGGCATCGCCGCTCTCGGCCTTTTCCTGGATGGGGTTATAACTGCCCTGGGCGATAGAGAAATAGGCGTTTTGCGCCTTCCACAGATCCGGCTCGATTCCTTCGGATTCCAAAAGGCTCAGGGTATCGGCCAGGTTTTTGAAAAGAGGGAGATCTGCAGTCTGCTGCTCAACTTTTTCCATTACCCGGTTCAACCACTCCGTGGCCGCAAACCTCAGCATTTTCAGGTCCAGGGCGAGATGCCAGCGTCGGGCATTGGCCAGGATGCCTTCCAGTTTTCTTGCATCGATGCTCTCTTCGGTCTCGAACAGCCTTTTGAGATCGGAGTTGAAGATGTGCTCGGCAGTAAAGCTGAGCGGTCTGGGCAGGGGGATGTTGAGGCTTTGCAGGAAATTCATGATGCCTGAATTGTTTTCATGGATCTGCCGGAACGATGCCTCGATATTGGCGTCGGAGAGTCTGAGCACCTGCGCGATGACCTTCCTCTGTTCATCCCGGAAAAGGTGCCAGATGGAGAAATTGTTCACCCCGAAGTGATTGTCCATCAGACGAAGCACCTCGGAGATGTCGGCTCGGTCAAAGGCGGCGCGGATTTCCTTGCGCATGTCGGTAAAGGCCTGCTCGCCCTGAAAAAGGCGCGCCCCGCCGTTGATGTTGTGATCCCCCAGATGCAAGACCGCAAAACTTACGATGGCGTGTTGCCAGGTGATGTCGGAGCGCACCAGAATCTTGCCGATGGCGAGCCGGAATTTGCCGGCCTCGACCAAGTGGTATTTGTCGCAGGCCACAGTGTAGCAGTAAATCCGGGCCACATCGGTGTAGTCCTCAAAGAGCGACGAGACCGCATAGTGAACCCCTACCCGCAGGAGATCAAGCCTGGCCGGTTTGACGAACATCTCGTACACCTTGGCGCCATTTTCAAAAAGATTGCTAGGCGCGAACGCCAACCTCTGCAGGAAGTCCGCTTCCAGGGATCTACCAAGAAATTCCTCGGCAAGCTGGATCACGCATGCCGCATACTGAAGAATCTGAACCGTTTCAATTCCGGAAATCTCATCAAAAAACCAGCCGCAACTCGAATACATCAACAGGGCATTGCGCTCCATCTCAAAAAGCCGCAACAATTCTGTTTTCTCTTCGTCCGTAGGAGTGCGACCCATCTGGTTGCGGAGAAAACGATCAACATTTTTCGCCGATCGATCAAGAACCACATCGATGTAATCATTTCTGGCCTGCCATGGAGATTTTACAAAGCGGCCGACCCGTTCTTCATAGATCGGGGCGGTTTCATCGCGCAGCCAATCCAGGGCCTCCCGTAACGGCCGGCGCCACGCCTGGCTCCAGCCAGGGTTCTGGCCAGAATTGCAGCCGCAGTTGCTTTGCCACCGTTCGATGCCGTGGATGCAGCTCCACGACGAATTCTCATGGATTTGCACCAGATGGGTGGGCGGATGTCTTTCCAGAAATTCCCCGTAATTGGTCAGCCTGGCAAGCTGCCGGGATTCAATCAAATGCAGGCAATAGGCGAGAGCCCGATCACCATGGCGATGATGATGGCCAAAGGTCTCGCCATCGACAGCAACATGGCCCAATTGGGCATGGCCGCGGGCGTCGTCAAAGGTGGATGCTAATCTGCCGGCCAGGCCTTCGCCGTTATCGGCAAGCTCACCAAAGGCGATATCTCGCGAAACCGGGCCATCATAAAAAAAGAGAGTAATACTTTTTTTTGAGGGAAGCTGGCAGAGATAGGCCATGGAGGGATCGATCTTCTCATTCGAGACGTCCTCCCAGCGCGTGCCTTTCACCATTTTTTTCACCCGGCGGGCCTGGCGCGGCGCGAGCAGGGTGAAGCGGATGCCCTGCGCGGCAAGAATTTCCAGGGTTTCGATATCCACGGCCGTCTCCGGCAGCCACATGCCTTCGGGCTCTCTGCCGAATCGTCTGCGGAAGTCACTTATTCCCCAAAGAATCTGAGTAGATTTGTCCCGCTGATTGGCGAGCGGCATGATCGGATGATTGTACGCCTGGGCCAGGGCTGAGCCGTGTCCGGTGAAAAGGTTGCGGCTTATCCGGTCCGCCTCCAGAATGGCGGCGTAGCAGGCGGGCCGATGCCGTTCCAGCCAGGAAAGAAGGGTGGGGCCGAGGTTGAAACTGATCCTGGAATAATTGTTGACGATTTCAATGATTCGCTGCTCTTCGTCCAATATCCGGGAGGCCGTGTTCGGAGCATAGCACTGGGCGGCTATCTTCTCATTCCAGTCGTGATAGGGGTAGGCGGAATCCTGGAGTTCAATTTCTCCGAGCCAGGGATTTTCGCGGGGCGGCTGGTAAAAGTGGCCGTGAATACAGATGTAACGCTCCATGTCTGATCACTCCGATTCGGTATGCACACTCACGCTGCATGCCCTGAGGGTGGTTGGTTTGGCAGTGTCGAGTTTTGCGGCAAGCAACGTCCCGGGTCCGCCCCATTTTTCTTCCGCGGAGTCGACTTGCTTCGACCATATTCTCTGTTCGATGAAGGGGGCCAGACTGAGGCAGGCATCAACCCTGCCGAAATTGAAAAGGCAAAGGGCAGCACCCTGTTTCCTTTCGTCCCACCGGCGCAGGGCGATGACCTTTTCGTCCTCCCAGGCCTTAACCTGCAGGCGATCTTTGTCCGGACGCGACAAGACGGCGGTAGTCTTTCGCAGCCGAATCAACTCTTGATAAAAAGCGAGAAGGATCGAATGCCTCTCGGTGTTCCTCTTCTCCCAGGCGATTTTTGATCGAAGGAAGGTCCGCGGGTCTTGCGGGTCAGGGCACTCCCCTTGCCAGGCAAAGGCAGCGAATTCCTCTCCCCTACCCTTGCGCACCGCGGCAACCAGGTGCGGATCGGCATGATCCACAAAGTATTGAAAAGGGTTTTCTTCGCCATATTCCTCGCCCATGAACAGGAGCGGAATGAAGGGAGAGAGGATGACAGCGGCCGCTGCGATTTTCAGCGCCTCAAAATCAATGAGCTGCGTAAGACGCTCCCCCAGCATTCTGTTGCCTACCTGATCATGGTTTTGCGCGGCAACCACGAACTGGCAGGCGGGTCTGCCCTTGGAGGAATTGCCATGCCGACGCTTGCGGTACAAGGAATAGTCGCCGGCGTACACGTAACCCTGGCACAAGGCTTCTGCCAGCT
>MGTE01000117.1:6412-16823 GCA_001799275.1 Deltaproteobacteria bacterium RIFOXYD12_FULL_57_12 | reverse complement strand
AAGCAAGACGTGCAGGCTATGATGAAAATCATCACACCACTGGGCATGCAGGCCATAGCCGCCAAACTGCCGGGGCTTAATCAGCGTTACATCATTGAGATCGCTTTCGGCAATGAGCAAAAAATCCCTGCCAGTCGCCTTTGAAAACTCTCGAGTCTTACCAGCCAGTTCCTGGAGAAAGGGGGTAGCGCTGCGATCGATGATCGCATGCACAGCGTCCAGGCGGAGGGCATCGATGTGAAAATCGTTGAACCAGTAGAGAGCGTTTTCGATGAAGAAGTGTCTTACTTCGTCGGAAAAGGCGTCATCGAAATTGATCGCGGCACCCCAGGGAGTTTTGTATTTGTCCGTGAAATACGGCCCGAAATCCGCCAGATAATTCCCCTCCGGCCCCAGGTGATTGTAGACCACGTCGAGGATAACGGCCATGCCCTCGGCGTGGCAGGCATTGACCAGCCGCTTGAGATCATCCGGGCTGCCGTAGGAGTTGTGCACGGCAAATGGGTACACTCCGTCGTATCCCCAGTTTCTACGGCCGGGAAACTGGGCGACCGGCATGAGTTCCAAGGCATTGACGCCGAGATCCTTGAGGGCAGGCAGGCGCGGCATTATTGCAGCAAATGTGCCTGCCGGCGTAAAGGCGCCGACGTGCAGCTCATAGATGATCATTTGCGACAGGGGCAGTCCGCACCAATCTGCGTCCTGCCAGACAAAGGCCTGCTGATCGATCACCTGCGAGGGGCCATGCACCCCTTGCGGCTGGAAGTGCGAGGCCGGGTCAGGGCGTTCCATGGTGTCGTCCAGGCCAAAGCTGTACAGCAGGCCCGGTGAGACGCCATGCAGTGTGATTCGCCAATATCCCCTGTCAGCTTTTTCCATGGGCACGATGCGTTTCTCGGGCGCCAGGATTCGCAGCTTCACCCGTTCGCGGTCGGGCGCCCACACTGCAAAAGTGCAGTCGCCGTTTTTCCGATAGTCAGCTCCGATTCTCATCAAGTTTGGCTACTCCATTCTGGTCAACCTGGAGTTCGATACGCTCCTTCTGCTTATGCATGATGGCCGCCATCAACGTCAGGTATTCGCGCAGATGGCGGGTCAGCAGAAAATTTTCCAAAACAAACTGCCTTGCCTTTCTGCCCATTTCCTCTAGTTTCCGCTGATGTTTGAGGAGGTAACGGATGCGCAGTGCTGCGCCCTCCGGGGTGCTGACCAGAAAACCGGTATGGTGATTGACCACCTGCAGCCGAATGCCGCCCGTATTGCCGCCGATAACCGGTTTAGCCTTCCACATCCCCTCGGTCACCGTAAGTCCGAAGCCCTCCTTGACCGATTTTTGCACCACGATGTCGGCCAGCCGCTGCAGGGCATTGATGGTCCGATGTGCATCCGCCGGCAGGAGCAGGATGTGGATGTCGGGATCATGGTTGGCCGCGGCCTTGACCTGCAGGAGGACCTGTTCGCCCTCGGGATCATCGGCGGCGGCGCCGCCCGCCAGCACGAGCTGCAGGGGGATGAATTCCTTGATCAGGCGATAGGCCCTGATGACCCCGACGGGATCCTTGAAGCGGTCGAATCTGGAGACCTGGAGAATAATCGGCAGCCCGGGGTTGAGGCCGTATTGCGCATAAAGGGCATGCACCTCGCGCTCGTCCAGATCCATGTTCTTTTCACTCAATGGGTCGATGCTCGGGGCAATGAGATACTGGGGGTGGGGCAGCGGCTGCACAAATTCTTCGAGCGACCAGACACTGGCATTGTAGGGCTCGACGAAGCGGCGCAGATATTTCCAAACGGGACGATAGGGGTGGCTCACATCGATGTGGCAACGCCACACCCATTTCCCCTTGCGGTTCGGGCACAGGCTCAGCAGCGGCGCCGGTTGCGGGTCATGGATGAACACAAAGTCCGCGTCTTCCAGTTTGCTGCGCAATCGCTCGGCGTTTTCACGATTGGTCTGCTCATAGCTCGCAAGCAACGAATCGGCCACATCGATTCTGTCGCCCTGCAGGGCATTGTGGAAACTCTTGGTGCATTGGTAGAATTTCTCGTCGCCGGTAATTACCTCCCAACTCGTGTCCAGGCCGAGTTCTTGCTTCAAGGGCAGCAGCGTATGCAGAATTTCCGCCACCCCGCCACCCTCCTTGGTGGAATTCACGTGAACCACCTTGGCGCCAGCAAGGGGCCGCGCCAACTGGCGGAGTTGGTCAATGACGTTTTCACCCACCACCTGCGCATATCGGGCGAGCATATTCTCAGGCATATGTGGTTTATCTCCCGGTGTGTTGATTGATGATCAATTGCAGCTCCTGTCGCAATTCCGTCAAGGTGATGAAATAGGGGTCAAGGGCGGCAAAAGATGCCACCAACTCGGCACAGTTATCCCCAAGGCCCGACAGCCACTCACTAAAGTCGTCCTTCTTGCTGTTCGTCCGGCGGCGGGCATCGATGAAATGGTAAAAAATACTGCTTGCCGTCATCAGGGAGATGGAGTCGGTGAACGTCTTGAGGTCTTCAAGCCGGATCCGCGTGTCAAACACCACGATCTGCGACTGGATGAAGAAGAACTGTCGATCATTCTTGGCCCAGGGCACGATTTCACTCTCCTCCAGCCTCTCCTCAATCACCTCCACCACCTCGCGACGCAGGTCGTCAATGGTATTAAAATGGCACGGATTGATGAGGGCCAGCCGTTCAGCCAGGCTGATGTCGCGAAGGCCATGCCAGGCCCAGAATGCAAAGTCGTTGGGATATTCCGGGTTGTCAAAATGGGGACGGAGCATCCCTCCCCAGAAGTGATAATAGATGCTGCCCTGGGGAACGGTCAGCATGCGGTCCCGCAACTCCCGAAGATTCTGCGCCCTCTCGCCGGACGACAACGCAATGAGAGCACAGTCCTTAACCGCAAAAGGCTCGGCCATAATTCGTCTCCCCATAGTTCAGTCAACGTTCATATTGGCAAAAACATGGATGTCCCATTAGGCAACAGGCTTAAATCCTTTATCGTGTCGCCGGTCACAAGTCCCTTGCCGGCCAAATAATAGACAGTGTCTGGATGCATATATTTCGATCCTGCCAGTTTTGGGGGATCTCGTTTGTCGGTCACCAGATATGGACCCTTATATCCGACGAGAAGCTTGGTACGAGACGGTATTTCATCCCAGTCAGGAATTTGCCGGCCATTGCGGATTTTGCCATTCGGGAAAAAATAGATGGTTGTTTCTTTATCGAAATCGCTGCCGACCAAGGTCCAGGCGGTCAACCCGTTCGTAATGGTTTTTATCGGTCCCCCGGCCATTTCCTCGGGTAACTGTTTCCCCTGATTAACTAATACTATTGTGTTGTGAGGAATACAAGACCAGCCGATTATTTTATCAAACATATTCCCGGCAATCATCCTGCCGTCCGGCAGCTTGTACCAGGTACTCGGTGCATCATAATCCTCGCCGGCAATCGTCCAGGCGCTGTTGGTGTTGGTAACGATATGCGATTGCTCGACTCGGTCCCTCTGCGTGCGGGGCTCGTGGAAAATCGCAACAAACTCTGGATCAGCAGTGAGGCAGCCGGCGCGTACGTCGGGATCGTAAATCCAAGCCAGGTTTCAGGTTCGCCTTTTCACGCTCTAAATTGTCGGCGCAACACCGCAACCCAATTGAATCGTCAAGCCTAATAATAATACCAGATTGATTCGTACTCGTTTGGATCTTCTCCTGCCTTGGCCAGCCGTTCAAGGTAGTCGAGAATGGGAACATCCTCTCCGACATAAGTCTCTTGCGGGACAATCTTTTTTTCCCAGGGATGAAATTCATAGACCCGCGCTCCATTCGGCCGAATGGCGATGAGGTCTCGATGTTGCGAGGAGTTAAGACTGTTTTTCCCCAGACCGGGTACGTTGAAAACAGCTTCGTCCGTACGCGCCATGCCGGGCAGGAGACGGGCCTCCTCTTTCTGCTCCTGCAACAACCTTGCGATCGGCACTCGATACTCGGCCAGCTCAACCTTGCCCTTGGGATAAAAGGTGTAGTATGGATCAATTCCGCAGCGCCGCAGGAGACGCCGCAGCAGAGCGGATTCGAAACGTCTTGATGTATAAAAGGTGTATACCAGTTGGTTGTACACGGCAATACCGTGCCGGCGAAGACGATTTGCGGCCTTGGCAAGCTCGGGCGTCACTTCATAGGGATGCTCGATGTGCGTCACCACGCAGAGTTCCCGGCGGCCGGGAATACAGTATGACTGGAGCAGCTTGCAAAGCGCCGGCGTGAAACGCATGGGCAGGGTGCCCAGGGTTCTGGTGCCGATCCGGATCCGTTCGACATGCGGAATTGCGGCCAGGCCATCAAGAATGGACTTGAGGCGGCTGTCGGATAAAACAAGTGGATCGCCGCCGGTCACGAGTACCTCATGGATTGCCGGGTGATCTGCCAGCCAGGCGATGGCGGCCTCAATCTGGTTTCCGGGGGCTAACGAATGCGGTTCGAGAGGGCCGTTGATCTCCCAGTTCCGTTGACAATAGACACAAATCTGCGGACAGGAATTATACGGTTTAAAAATAGCGATGGCCGCATACCGCCTGGTGATGAGTTGGATCGGCGAGGTGTCTGTCTCAAGCATGAAATCGCAAACCCCTTCGGTTTGGTTCGTGGCGGCAAAGGCATCAATATATGATCGCGGCGGGATGACCTGAAACCGGATCGCCCGATCTCTTCCCTTACCCGGGTCATTGTCAAAAAGAGAGGCGTAATACGGGGTGACCCCAAAGGGAATATTCCGGGCGTTTGCCCTGTTGATGCACTCGGCCTCCTCATCCGACAAAAAGGCGATCCGGCCCAATGTTGCCGCGGAGCGGGCGATATGACGGATATGCCAGCGCCAATCAAACCAGTCCTCCTCATTGCCCTCTAACTCTTCAAGAATAGCGCTTCGCCGCTCGACCCGCTGAAAAATCGTCTCTTCGGTCATGCCGTTGGCGTAACGTCTCATCCAATCCGCCATCATTCTGCCCAGTATGTCCAGCTCGGCGGACCGGGCAATCGCTGCCTCCCGGCCGCTGAGGCCCTCGGTCATGGACAGAAATTTGTCCTCGTGAAACCGGCTTCCGCCCTCTATACCCCGGACCAGATGACACACCTCAGCCCAAAAGGAGGGGGAAAGCTCGGGATGACTGTTGCCGCGCGCCGTTTCCATCAGGGCATTGAGTACACTGAAACCGCCAAGTTGCTCACTGCGTGGATGCAGCAGCCCCTGCCAAGCCTGGGCGCAGTCGCGGACAACCACCAGATCAAGGGCGTGTCTGTGGTCGTGAGTCGCGTAGGTGTTAAAATGGAGTTGATTGACCCGGGTCAAAACCGCCTGGCGGATGGTTTCCAGACCGGTATCCTGCCGCAGCAACGGCAGCCATTCATCGGCTTCTGCAATAAATTGTTCCGCGGACCAGTTGAAATTTTCCACCGGCCGCGCCGCTGCTTTGATCGATCCAGTTACGAGCAGAGAGGTCGCGGCGCTGTCGCGTTGTTGCTCATGAAACGGGACGGCGTTAGCTTGCGAGGGGTACAATCCCTTACTGAATGCAGAGCAGGATTTTTCAATGGTTTCGCTGGCGTCAAAACCTGAGCCCATAGTGAGTTCAAAGGATAGTACGCCGGCAATCGCGCCGGCAATGAAACGCGCCTGGGCTTGCAGCGCTTCAATACTGAAACTGGCCCACGGTCCTGCCAATTGCAGAATATTGGCAATCACCTTAATGTAGCGGCTGAATTCTTCCTTGATAGGGCTACTATCCGGATTAACCATGGTCAGCCAACCACGAGTTTGATGAAAAATAAGGAGGTATCCCGGGTGGGTTGCATAGAATTGCGCGTGTCGTTGCAGCAGGGTTTGAAATATCGGTGCGGCAAGTGGGATTTCCTGGTTCAGATCATTGATGAGCATGTCAAAACCCTGATGAACGACCATGGCGAGCAGCTCTTCGCGCGAGGAAAAATGTTTGTAGAAGGTGCCCTTGCCCAGATCGGCGTTAGCGGTAATCTCGTCAATCGTGGCCTGATAAATCCCGCGTTCCGCAAAAATACGGGTGGCGGCGTTCAGGAGGGCATGGGAGGTCGAATTTTTTTTTCTTTGACGACGATCAAGGGGCATGGTAGTTTCTCACTTTTTAAATTTGTGACCATCTAGTCACAAATGACTACCATGTAGACATGCGGGTGTCAACAGTTCCGAAAGCATGGCGAAAGACCATGCGGGAATCCTGCCTGTCAGCCAGGAGAATGTACGGCACGCCGGCTTGGGCGGTCTTTTTTTCTCGAACTTCGCGAACTCGACTGGCTCTTGGCCTCATGATTTTTTCACTTTTCCATAAAGGCATGAAATGACGGATATGCGCACCCAAATTTTGAAGCTGATTATTTCCAGGCTAATGCCAAGAGAAGGCGTGATGCTTGCGGCCATGGCCATTCTGGTGGGCGCCGGCACCGGGCTGGCAGCCGTAGGCTTTATCCGCCTGATCGCCTTTATCCAGAATTTTTCCTACACCAGAGCCGAGTCGTTTTTGCCGGAACTGGGCCGGCTATGGTTTATCATTGTGCCGGTGCTGGGCGCCCTGGTAAGTGGCCCCATCATTGCATTCTTTGCCATGGAGGCCAAGGGACATGGCGTCCCGGAAGTCATGCAGGCCCTTGTTCTGCGTGGCGGACGGATACGGCCCCGAGTGGCCATCGCCAAGGTCATCGCCTCGGCCTTTTGTATCGGTTCCGGCGGTTCAGCCGGTCGCGAGGGGCCAATCGTGCAGGTTGGCGCGACCCTGGGATCATCACTCGGCCAATGGTTTCGCCTCTCGGATGAACGAATCAAAAATCTGGTGGCCTGCGGCGCGGCGGCCGGAATAGCCGCCACCTTCAACGCCCCCATCGCCGGCGTCGTTTTTGCCACCGAGGTCCTGCAGAATGAATTCAGAGTAGCGGCATTCGGTAACGTTCTGATTGCGGCGGTTTCCTCTAGTATCGTAAGCCAGTTTTTTTTGGGTGCCCGACCCGCGTTTAACGTCCCGAGCTACGTCATGAATTCCCCTTGGGAGATATTGCTGTTCGGAGTTCTAGGGGTGCTGGCGGCCCTGGTCGGCATCCTCTTCATCCGACTGCTGAACGCCTTTGAGAACCTCTTCGATGCCTGGCGATTTCCGTTGACCCTGAAACCGGCGGTTGGCGCTGTTCTGCTTGGCAGCCTGGCATTCCTTTACCCTTACCTTGCCGGCATCATGCCGGTATCTGGGCAGGAAATGAGACTGGGCGCACCGCTCATCGACAACATACCCCATGTTTTCGGCTCTGGTTTTTCTTTTCTTGAACAAGTGCTGCAGGGCAATGCATCCTTCTGGCTCTTGGCCCTTCTAGTTATGTTGAAACCTCTGGCAACATCGCTGACCTTGGGTTCAGGCAATTCAGGCGGCGTCTTTGCTCCTTCCCTGTTTACGGGCGCCATGCTCGGCGGCGCCTTCGGCCATGGCGCGGCGGCGTTGTTTCCCAAGATTGCCGGGGCTCCCGGGGCCTACGCCCTGGTCGGTATGGCCGCGCTCTTTGCCGCATCGGCTCGGGCTCCCTTGACCTCCATCCTTATTGTCTTTGAGATGAGCAACGACTACCATCTTATCTTGCCCCTGATGGCCGCCAGCATGGTGGCTTCTTCCCTTGCCCAGCTGCTTCATCCGGAATCAATTTACACCATAAAACTGGCAAAAAAAGGGATACGATTCGATCAGGGCCGGGACAGTGATGTCATGCAGGGCGTCCGGGTTGAGGAGGTAATGAACAAAAGGCCTGTGTTTGTTCATGCCGATGACTCGGTTGCGGAACTATTTGCCACTTTCCAGGAAACCCATCTTCTCGGTTTACCGGTGCTAACCGAAAACAAAAGATTATACGGTATTGTCACCTTGCATGATTTGGAGCGGGCACTTTCCGGTTATCAAGGGTCTTTGCGGGATCTGAAGATCAAGGATGTCGCGACCCCGCATCCGGTTACTGTTTTTCCGGATGAACCGGTCTGGGCGGCCATCCGGAAAATGGCCCCCCGGGATTTTGCCAGATTGCCGGTGGTTCCCCGGCATGATGAGCGGGAATTTTTGGGACTGATCAGCCGTAGCGATATCCTGCGCGCTTATGAAGTAGGTGTGGTCCGGAAGCAGCATGTTCTTCCGGACGGGCAAGAAAAAACAAATGACTGATTTGACAAACACGCCGGGCGGGCTGATCAGTTTAAGTCTCTTTGTTCTGGCTTATGGCCGGGTTGATGTGCCATTTATGGATGAACCAGGCAATTATGTGAAGGTCCGGCTGTGTTCATCCCAGGGTCGGAAATGGCGACCTCACTTCCGTCGGCGGCGCCGTAAAGCGGCCAGCATGCCGCGCTGTGATTTCCCCGGCGGTTGAATCCTGATCCCTATTTCACTGGGCTTTTCGGTTGTTTGTCCTTCTTCTCTTTTTTATCTTTTGCCTGTTTGACAGACTTCTGTTTCATGTCCTTGTCTTTGCCCTTTTTGCCGCCCTTGTCTCCCATTATGTTCCTCCCTTGGTGTTGCCAGCTATATTTTCGTCTCGATGGACGAGTGAGGAAACGATGCAGCTACTGTTCCTAACCCAGCGGCACCGGACTCTATTCAGTACCCCATTGGATGTAACTCATGGCTCCTTCCCTTCCCTCTTATTAAATACACTACTTCGGAACAGGGAAAAACATTTTCTCCGCGGGCGGCAAAAATCATCCAAGAGCGAAATCAACTGTAACGCAGGCGGCGCGAAACGTCACGAAGCAGAGCTTCTCATTGAAAATCCATCTAAAAATTCGGCTACTAACAGACCAAACACCTACAGACTATCCACCCGAGGAGCACGTTATTTCTTTGCATGCGGTTATTCCCTGCAAATTTAATATTGAAAATAAAATCGGCAGGAACTAAGATGGGCATATGAAATTTGCTTATACCCCACGCACTCTTAGCGCTGTGCTACGCCGGGCAATGACCACCTTCCCGGCCGTGGTGGTCACCGGCCCCCGCCAGTCGGGCAAAACGACATTACTGCGGATGGAGACGGCGTCCTCCCACCGGTTTGTCAGTCTGGAAGAGCCGGATGTCAGGATGCTGGCCAGAGAAGACCCGCGCGCTTTTCTTGATGCCAACCCACCGCCGGTGGTTTTAGACGAGATTCAGTATGCACCGCAGCTCTTGAGCTATATCAAGGGACGCATCGATGCTGAGCGGCGCCCCGGCAACTGGCTGCTGACCGGCTCCCAGCAGTTTTCCCTGATGCAAGGCGTCACGGAATCGCTGGCCGGCAGGGCGGCCGTGCTCGAACTTCTGCCCCTGAGTCTGGCCGAACTCTCGGGCCATGGCGAGCAAGGCATGACACCCGAGATGTTTTTCTCACCGGAAACATCTCATGAACCGGCGGCAGACTGCCCGAATACGAGCGACTGGCTCCTGCGCGGCGGTTATCCGGAACTTGCCCTGCACCAGGAGGTTGACCGCGAACTGTGGTGTGCCTCATACATCACTACCTATCTGGAACGGGACGTACGCAGCCTGGTTAACGTCGGTGATCTTTCCACCTTTGAGAGGTTCATCCGGTTGTGCGCCGCCCGCACCGGCACCATCCTGAACCAGTCCGAAATGGCCCGGGATCTGGGGATAAGCGTACCCACGGTCAGGCGCTGGTTGTCGGCCCTGGAGACCGGCAGACAGGTGCTTCTGCTGCCGCCCTATTTCGCCAACATCGGCAAGCGTCTCATGAAAAGCCCCAAGCTCTATTTCCTGGATACGGCGCTGGCCTCATCGCTTATGGGTATCCATTCCGGCGAGGTTTTATTGAATGGCCCAAGCCTTGGCCCGCTTTTCGAAACCGCGGTGGTGAGTGATTTTTACAAGAGATTTTTGCATCACGGCAAACGGCCCTCGCTTTACTATCTGCGTACCCGTGACGGTTTGAAGGCCGATCTCGTGGCTGATCTGGGTGGCAGGTTGCACCTGCTTGAGGTCAAGAGCGCCAAGACCATTTTCCCGGGCCACTGGCAAGGGATAAACCGCTGGCGCTCGCAACTTGCGGCCAAGGCCGGCCAGGCTGTCCTGCTCAGCCGCTCGGAATCTCTGATTAAGCCGCAGGACGGTGTCTGGCGCCTGCCATGGCAGGCTCTTGCTGTATGACCCGCGGCCGGTTGCGGTCAAAGCTGGCCATGGCAGCGCCTATCCGAAAGCCCGAGGAAAAATCTCTCAAATTCGGCGGCCGTGGATGCAATAATAAGTCAAGGGCCGACCTCGGCAGCCGCAACATACCCTTTCGTAAAAAAAACTTCAGAGGACCAGAGATTCAGAGTCCAGAGGATCAGCGTTCAGGGTTTTTAAAATGGGGGGGGGGAAACAACACGA
>MGTE01000117.1:0-6351 GCA_001799275.1 Deltaproteobacteria bacterium RIFOXYD12_FULL_57_12 | reverse complement strand
CCAGGTCGAACCCGAAGCGACAGGCGCAACGCGCGCCCTGATCGTTGAGGTTGAACGCGCCGCCGCGCGACACCCAGAGCATGTCGGCCGGTGCGCCCTGATCCTCTCGCCCATCGCCGTGCTGGTACGGATATCCATAATCCGATTTTTTCCAGTCCTTACCACCCCACAAACTCCGGGTCCACTCCCAGACATTGCCGCTCATCTCCTCGACACCATAGGGGCTTGCCCCCTTGGGGAAACAGCCCACCGCACTGGTGGAACCAATGCCGGTCTTATCGTAATTGGCCAGGTTGGGGTCTGACTTATCTCCCCAGGGATAGACGCGGCCGTCTTCACTTCCCCGGGCCGCCTTTTCCCATTCCGGCTCATTGGGCAGGGTGATGATCCTGCCCTTGTCCAGCCTGCCCGTCTTATGCATCTGCTCAGTCAGCCACGCGCAAAAAGCCAGGGCCTCGTACCAGCTCACCTCCACCACAGGATGGTTGGCCAAATTGAACGGTTCATCACTCTCGTACGGACCCGATCGCCTATATTCAAAATCAAAAAAAATGTCCTTAAAACCATCTTCGTTCCAACAACCAGCCATTATTGCCACGCCCCAATATTTTTCAACCCTATACCCCTTCGCATCCACAAAGGCCCGAAACTGGGCATTGGTTATCGGGTACCTGCCTATCCGGTAATCGTAGGGAATGGTATATTCTCCCTGGGGCAGTTCATTCTCCAAGGCATTGGGATCCTTTTCCTTGTCACTGCCCATGACAAACGGCCCCGCTTTTATGTCCACCCAGTCGATATCCGGCAGTCCGTCCCGGTCAAGCCCTACCCCCTGCCGGGAATCGCCCAGCCTGGCCAGGACCCGGCCGGCCTCGGCCCGTTCGATCGGCCCTAATGTGTCGTCGCCAATCAAGGAACTCAACCGAGGAATCAACCGTTCGAGATATACAGGCCCCCCATCCGGCTCCTCCGTGTCTCTTCGGACGGTCTCTTCTCCGACAATTACGGCCATCTGACCGGACCAGAGGTAGGCTCGCCAGGCGCCTTCATCCTGCGGTGCCGCGCCCGGACAAAGGGAATAAGCCAGATCAAGCAGTCGCTCGCCGTCCCGCTTGAGGTGATAAATTTCTTCCGCGCCCAACAGGGCAGCCAGTGCCCAGAAGTCCCCCTCTCCGGCCCGTTGCCGATACTCTCGTCTGATGTCCCGGCCTCTTCCCCTTACCATCCTGCAGCCAGCCAGGTACTCCTTAAACGTCCGATGAGGGAAACTATAGATTTTGGGATATCTATCCCCTTCCCCGCCATGGCCGATCAACAGGCCGGCCCGTAAGTCAATAAAATCGAGAAAGTCCGATGCCGACCCGGTATGCCCAATGAATTCGGGCTGCTCCAGAAACGTTATCAATTCTCCCCGGCTCAACTTTTTTTCAGTTCCTGCCTGGGATTGCTGTTGGTGGACCTCATATGCAAGCGATTCCATCAAGGGCCGAAGCCTTCGATAATCCTTGATCAGGGCGGACAAGCTCTCAGACACCACAACTCCGGGCTTTTCCTTTTGCCAACGGCCAAGAAGCACCTCCACGGCCTTGTCATAAAGACAGACTTTTTGCCGGGGAAGTTCAGTGTCCTTCTGGTGGATTATGGCCATGGTGGTAAGCAGGAGCGGATTTTCGGAAAGCTCCAGCAAATCTTTTGACAAGGCGGCCTGTTTTAAATTCTCGGCCCGTTCCGCCGGATCAATGCCGCCGCCAAGCCGGCCCAGACCCGTCATAGCCTTGTACCAGGCCATGGCAAAATCACCGATCTGCTTTTTTGAAAACGGGGCCAGGGTATGTTCCTCAAACCCCGGCAGTTTACTCTTGTCCTGATAGGAACGGATACGGCAGGTGACGATCACCCGATTTTTTTCCGAATAGATGCGGCGCACGGCCTGGACCGCCTGCCGCACCCTGGTCCGCATCCCTTCCGGGACCTCGTCCAACCCATCGAATATCATCAGGGTTTGGCCATCGTCCAGGAACCGATCGAGCATGCCGGCAAGGTCCTGGGCATGCAACTCCGCAAACAGGGCCTGCCACTGGGTGTGGACAACCCCGGCCAGCATCTCGCATTGCCTCCTCTCGGGCAAATTCTCCAAGGTCAGATCATTCAACGGGGCTGCCAGCTTCTGAAAATCAAGCAGGAGCGGAAGCGGCTTGTCTTCCCAGCCGACCGGAGCCTCTTTTTCCCGCAGGCGCGCCGCCGCAAGGTCAGCGGCCAACTGCCGGACAAAAGTACTCTTACCACTCCCCGGATCACCCAACAAAACCACCTGGCTGGAGCGAGCCGCCGCCGCGCGGGCCTTCAGCGGTTGTTCATTCTTATCCGGATAAAAACCGCCTCTACCTCCTTTCTGGTGCTGTTTCTTTTCATCATCAGCCTAAGGAATCAGCGTCTTGGTATAGAGTTCCACATAGACCTGATCAAGACTGATCCCCTCGCTGAAATCCTGCTCACCGCCCATGGCTCCCAAGGGCAAATAGTTGCACTGCTTTCGGAGTTCGCGCAGGTACTTTTTTTCCGCCTCGGCAGCTATCAGATCGTTTTGGTTGCCTTCTTTTGCCAGCCCGCCCAGTTTGAGCACATGGGTCACGAATGCAACGGCGTTGGCAGCGGCGAGTTGCTGGCGTTGTTTTTTGTCTTTTTTCTTGTTGCCGTCGGCAAAGTCGCAGATCGCCTTGACCAGAATCCAATCGACCTTATGGCGATGGGCCGCCGCGTAGAGGCCCACACCCTCCATCTCGCCGCCCACTGCCTCGGGCACCAGCTTCTTGAGCTGGTCCCGGTAATCGATGTGGTCCACCAGGGAACTGCCGGAAAGCATGAGATCAAAGGCGACCCCGGCCCCCTGCCAGTCAAGCTCGCCGTGCCGGAACCGGTCCAGAAGCCGCGGGGAGCAGGAGGGCCGGTCGTCTCGCAACAGGACAATCTCGGCCCGATCTTCGCTCTCGATATCCGTACCGACCTTTTTGAGATCGTAGCCCTGCAGTTGCCTGGCCACCAGGACATCGCCGATCCGCTGTTTGTCGGGGTCCACGCCAAAGGCGATTCCCACCATGATCACCGCCCCGGGGTCCAGGGTCCGGATGGCATCGTCGATGGTCGGGAAGGAACCGTCCACCCCGCCGGAACCCATCTCCGAGCGGACCATGAGTATGCGGCTGCCGCCGATCTCGCCGAGATCATAGTAGGTCTTGTTGTCGATGATGCGTCTGCTTTTGGTCGCCGTTGTTCCGAACCCGGCCAAAAGCGCCTCGACCTCGATTTTGGTCACGGTGACCAGAAGCAGATCGGTGTCGGGTACTTCCGGCCCGGTCGCCTTTTTTGTTGGTGCAGGCATATCCGTCTTCTCCCCGTATTCCTCGAATCAGATGAATCAAAACCATGAAAACAGCGGCCAGGACACGGCCACCGTAAATGTTAGGTCCTTACAACGGAGACCCGTGGATGTCAATCAAAGAGGTGATTTTGGGATCTACAGCCAGCGCCGCACCCTGCCCTGATAGCTTTGATACTCAAGGCCGAAGCGGGCAAAGAGGTAACGCTCCTCCCGGGTCGCGACGTAGTTGAGGAACAGAAACAGGAGCGGCAGGAGAAGGAGAAACCAGGCCGAGTTGATGAGCAGGCCGAGGCTGGTATAAAGGAGGAGCAGGGCGAGATAGAGGGGGTTGCGGGTGTGGCGGAACGGGCCGGTATCGATGATGACCACGGTCTCTTTGTTCAGGCTGACCGGGGTGCGGTGGCGGCGCATGGTGCGCCAGGCCCCAAGGGCGAGGAGACCGGCCCCAATGAGGATTGCCAGGCCGGCCAGGAAGCGGACGGCTGGAAATGGACGGACGATGGGCAGAGGCAGGTATTGCCGCAGGAAGAGCCCCAGGCCCACCAGGCCGAGCACCACCACCGGCGGGGGGATTATCTTTTTCCTCTTCAAGGGTTCAGGGTCCTGCACCTATCGTACCTCAGGCGTTGATGAACCGGTAGCGAAGCACATATCCGTATGCCCCGAAGGGGATAATCAGATCACGCATCGGCAGATCCTCACCCTGGATGCCCAGCATGCCGCGCTGTAATTTCCCTGGCGGTTGAATCCTGTTCCCTATTTCAGCGGGCTTTTCGGTTGTTTGTCCTTCTTCTCTTTCTGATTTTTTACCTGTTTGACAGACTTCTGTTTCCTATCCTTGTCTTTGTCCTTTTTGCCGCCCTTGTCTCCCATTGTGTGCCTCCCTTGGTGTTGCCAGCTATATTCTCGCCGCGATGGACGAGTGAGGAAACGCCGCAGCCACTGTTCCTAACCCAGCGGCGCCGGACTCTATTCAGTACCCCGTGGGTGTAACTCCCTTAACACCCAGCGCATAAGGGTCTAACCCCGATAAATGGGATAAGTACCTTCACGAAATAGTTTTCTGCCAAAAACACGCAGAATATTATTTCTTAGGGGCTAATGATGGATGCTACCAAAGACAGGAACCGATGGCAAGTGAGGAAGAACGCCCGCTGTTTTATCCAGGGCGGGTATTCTCACCTCGACCGAATGCTCCTGACGGTCGTCAAGAAGTGAAACAGCATTATCTGGTTGCCCAACGCCATCGACAATCACGCTCGCCACACGGCCGTCGCCCGTTTGGAGCACGGTGATATGGTAGACGGTTTCCCTGTACCGGTAGTGCACTTTGATCGACTCCCAATCTTCGGGCAGGCACGGCGCGAAACGCAGTTTTTCCCCTTTCCGCCTCAGCCCAAGGAGTGATTCCAGGATAAGCCTGTACATCCAGCCCGCCGATCCCGTGTACCATGTCCAGCCACCGCGGCCGATGTGCGGCGTGACCGCATAGACGTCGGCCGCGACAACGTATGGTTCTACTTTATACCTTGTAATTTCCTCGGAAGATCCCGCATGGTGTACCGGGTTGATCATCGTCAGCAGTTCCCAGGCGCGACTGCGGTCGCCCAACGCGGCAAAGGCCATCGCCGCCCAGATCGCCGCATGCGTGTACTGCCCGCCGTTCTCCCTGACACCCGGGACGTAGCCCTTGATATAACCGGGATTCAAATTCGACGTGTCGAAAGGCGGGTCCAGAAGCTGGATCAGTCCCTGGTCGCGGCGAACGAGGCGCTTGTCCAGTGAATCCATGGCCGTTCGCGCACGCACGGCATTCCCGACACCCGAGAGAACGGACCAGCTCTGTGCTACTGAATCGATCTTGCACTCGGCATTGCGCGCGGAACCCAGTGGCGAACCGTCGTCGAAGAATGCGCGCAGGTACCACTCGCCATCCCAGCCGTGCTCCTCGATGGCGCGGCGCAGTTTTTTCGCCTCTTCCCGACAGCGTTCGGAGAAAACCAGATCGCCGCGCAGACGCGCAATCTCACTGAAGTCTCCGAGCACCTTGGCGAGGAAGAATCCCAGCCAGACGCTTTCACCCTGGCCGTGTGCGCCCACCATGTTCATGCCGTCGTTCCAATCACCCGAGCCGATGAGCGGCAAACCGTGTTCGCCGCGGCTGAGTGCCCTGAGAATGGCCCGCACGCAGTGATCGTACAAGCTCGTCGTTTCTTCAGACAGACGGGGAAGATCGTAATACGAGTCCTCGTCCTGGCTTACTGCGCGGCCTTCGATGAAGGAGACCGCCTCGTCCAACACTCCCGTGTCCCCGGTGGTCTGCACATAGCGGCACGCAGCCAGAGGCAACCAGAGCAGGTCGTCGGAACAGTGTGTGCGCACGCCCCGCCCCGAAGGGGGATGCCACCAGTGCTGGACATCGCCCTCCCGGAACTGATGGGCCGCGCAGAGGAGGAGGTGCTCGCGCACCAGGCGCGGCGCGGCGTGGACAAGCGCCATCGCGTCCTGCAATTGGTCGCGGAAGCCGAAGGCGCCCCCGGATTGGTAGTACCCGCTCCGCGCCCAGAAACGGCAGGCCAGCGTCTGGTAGAGGAGCCAGCCGTTTGCCAGCACATTGACGGACTGGTCCGGCGTTTCCACCTGCACGGCGCCGAGGGTGTGATTCCAGTAGTGCCAGACCTTTTCGAGCGCCTCGCGCGCGGCGGCGGCTCCCCGGAAGCGGCGCACCAGGTGGCCTGCCGCAAAGGAGTCTCGTCCGACGCCGAGCCTGAAGATGATCTCTCGCTCCTGCCCCGCGGCCAGATCGAAGGGGACCTGGATGGCGGCGCAGGGGTCGAGGGCCGCGCCGACTCTGCCGGAAAGCCGCGCTCGGGTCAGCGCCGCCGGGTTCCGTGTCGTGCCGTTGCGACCGAGGAACTCGGTCCGATCGCCGCTCACGGTCCGGGTCGTCTCGTCCACGTCGAAAAACGCGG